>NZ_CAJMYY010000003.1:0-492136 GCF_905220185.1 Paraburkholderia sp. J11-2
GCAGGCGGCGAGCACGCACGCGTTGAAGGTCATTGTCGAGATGTGATGTGGAGTTTTCGATGTTTGCGAACATCTTAAAAAAGTTGATAATTTATCTTATGTAAAATTATATAATCCACGTGTGGCACTGCTTGTCAGCAGTTCCCGCACCCCTTGTCACTGAGCCTCCTCAATGTGGCCCCATGTGACGCCTGCAGGCTAACCTCGCCCTGAGCGCTCGCGCCGCGGCCCCCTTAGTAAAAGCCCTGGTCGGTTGGCTCGACGTCGCGCAGTATTATCGAGTCACATTTTCAGAACGTAGTTCTATCAGATAGAACGAAGACGCGTAATACACGTAACCGAAGAGTTCAGGAGAGTTCAATGTCCAGCCTGCCAATCGGAGCGACGCGCGCGTCGCTCCGGGACGATGCCGCCGCGCCCGCCACCGCGGCCGAGATCAACGCGCGCATTGACCGCCTGCCGGCCACGCGCGCCATCTGGACGCTCGTGTTCCTGCTTTCGATGGGCGGCTGGTTCGAGTTCTACGACCTGTTCTTCACGGCCTACGTCGGCCCAGGCCTCGTGAAAAGCGGTCTCTACTCGACCACCACGGCTTCGTTCTTTGGGTTCTCGGGGCTCGGTGCCTTCGTGGCGGCCTCGTTCGCGGGGCTTTTCATCGGCACCTTCTGCCTGACGAGGCTTGCCGACCGCTATGGCCGCCGCACACTGTTTACGGCGTCGCTGCTGTGGTACTCGGTGGCGACCTGCATCATGGCGCTGCAGACGAGCGCACCCGGCATCAACCTGTGGCGACTCATCGCCGGCATTGGCGTGGGGGTCGAGCTCGTCACCATCGACACCTATGTGAGCGAACTCGTGCCCAAGCACATGCGTGGCCGCGCGTTCGCGTTTGTGCATCTCGTGCAGTACACCGCGGTGCCAGCCGTCGCTTTGCTCGCGTGGTGGTTCGTGCCGCGCGCGCCGCTCGGTTTCGATGGCTGGCGCTGGGTCGTGATGTTCGGGGCGTTCGGTGCGCTCATCGCCTGGGCGATCCGCCGCCGCGTGCCCGAGAGTGCACGCTGGCTCGCGCAGCGCGGCCGAACCGAGGAAGCCGCGCGCATTCTCGCCAGGCTCGAAGCGAAGATCGAGGCGCAGTCCGGGCGCCCGCTGCCCGCGCCTGTCGTGGAACTGGCCGGCGCGCAAACCGTCAGTCAGGCGCGTTTCGCCGAAATCTGGCAACCGCCGTATCGCCGCCGCACCATCACGCTGCTCGTGTTCAATCTGTTTCAGGCGATCGGCTTCTATGGCTTTGCGTCGTGGGTGCCGACCCTGCTCGTTTCCAAAGGCATCACGGTCACACACAGCCTGCTCTACTCGTTCGTGATCGCCGCCTCGAATCCGTTCGGCCCGCTGCTCGGCATGGCGATTGCCGACCGCATCGAGCGCAAGACGCTTGTCGTGCTTTCGGCGCTCGCGATCGCCGTGTGCGGCACGCTATTCGCCATGCAGACTTCCGCCGGCATGCTCATGTTCCTCGGCGTCCTGATCACGCTCGGCGGCACGCTGCTTTCCGTCGGCTATCACGCGTACCAGGTCGAGCTGTTCCCCACTCGCATGCGCGCCACGGCCGTTGGCTTCGTGTATTCGATGTCGCGCCTTTCCGCGATGTTCTCCGGCTTCATGATCGCGTTCGCGCTACGTCACTTCGGTGTGCCAGGCGTATTCGCGCTCATCACCGGCGCAATGATCGTGGTGATGGCGGCTATCGGCATCTTCGGGCCGCGCACGAACAATCGCGCGCTCGACGACATCTCCCGCTAATCTTTTGAATACGAGAATTCAATCATGCTTCCGTTAGCCGGCGTGCGCGTCCTGGATCTGTCGAATGTGCTCGCGGGTCCGTTCTGCGCCTATCAACTCGCGCTCTTCGGCGCCGAAGTCACCAAGGTGGAACATCCTGAAGGCGGCGACCTCGCCCGGCGTCTGGGTGCCGACAAGGACGCTGCGGCGCGCGATATGGGCGCGTCGTTCGTGGCCGTGAACGCGGGCAAACGCTCGATCACGCTGAACCTGAAAGACCCGCGCGGCAAAGCCATCTTGCTCGATCTGGTGCGCCACGCCGACGTGCTCGTCGAGAACTTCAGGCCCGGCGTAATGGACCGCCTCGAACTTGGATACGATCAGTTATCCAAAGTGAATCCGGCGCTGGTCTACTGTGCCATTTCTGGTTTCGGCGACGAAGGTGAGCTGTCGCGCCGCCCTGCTTACGACCAGATCATTCAGGGCATGTCTGGCGTGATGAGCGTAACCGGCGACGCGCAGAGCGCGCCGCTGCGCGTGGGCTATCCCGTGTCCGATACGGTGGGCGGCCTCACCGCTGCGTTCGGCATCTGCGCGGCACTCGTCGATGCGCGCGCGAGTGGCCGCGGGCGGCGCCTCGATGTTTCGATGCTCGAAGCCACGCTCGCGACCATGGGCTGGGTCGTGTCGAACTACCTGAACGCAGGCGTGGAGCCCGCGCCGATGGGTAACGAGAATTTTACGGCCGCGCCCTCGGGCACGTTCCGCACCGGCACGGGTCTGCTCAATATCGCTGCGAATGAAACGCGCCAGTTCGAGAGCCTGTGCGAAGTCATTGGCCGCCCCGACCTGCCGCACGATGAGCGATTTTCCGCGCGCCATACGCGCAAGCAGTATCGCGAAGCGCTCAAGGCCGAGATCGAAGCCGCACTCGCGGCAGACAGCGCGGCCAACTGGGAAACGCGTCTGCTCGAGCGCGGCGTGCCGGTGGGTCGCGTGCTCTCGGTGCCCGAAATCCTCGCGCATCCGCATCTGGCCGAACGGCGCTTCATACGCGAGTTCGAGGCAGTTCAGGGCGAAGCGGCACAGCGCGTGACACGCGCGGGCCTGCGGCTCGCCGATGCCGACGCTGCACCCGCCACGCCCGCACCAACGCTTGGCGCTCACACGCGCGAAACGCTTGCACAACTCGGCTACGAGGCCGCCCAAATCGACGCCCTGCACCACGACGGAGTGATCTGAACCATGTCGACGACGAACACCACCCCACCCGATCTCGCCGCCCTCTGCGCCGACTACTGGAGCACCTCGATCACCGACATTCATCCGGGCTCGATCAAGGTGCGCGGCTATCCGATCCAGGAACTGATCGGCAACGTGAGCTTCCCGCAGATGATCTGGCTGATGCTGCGCGGCGAGCTGCCCGGCGACGAGGAGGCCACGCTGCTCGAAGCCGCGCTCGTGGCCTCGGTCGATCACGGGCCGCACGCACCGTCGATCGCGATCTCGCGCATGGCCACGAGCTGTGGCCTGCCGATCAATGGCGCCATGGCATCGGCGCTCAACGCACTCGACGACGTGCACGGCGGCGCAGGCCAGCAGGCGGTCGAACTCTATGCCGACATCGCCGCGCGTATCGTGGCAGGCAGTCCGTTCGATGCAGCGGTCGAGGCAGGCGTGGACGAGTTCATCGCCGTTCACGGCAAATATCTGCCGGGCTTCGGCCATCGCTTTCATCCTGTCGATCCGCGCGCCGGGCGCCTGCTCGCGCTCGTCGATGCGCGCGTGGCGTCCGGCACGATCAAGGGCCGCTATGCGGCGATAGCGCGCGGCATCGAGGCTTTGCTGAAAAGACGCAAGGACCGGCCCGTGCCGATGAATATCGATGGCGTCACGGCGGTGATCTACGCGGAGCTGGGGTTCGCGCCGGAACTGGCGCGCGGCGTATTCTGCCTCTCGCGCGCGGTTGGCATTCTCGCGCATGCGTGGGAGCAACGCGGACGCGGCGAGCGTAACAAAGGACCCATGCCGCGCCAGATTGCCTATGCCTACACCGGCGCGCCGGAGCGGCATCTGGAGCAGTCCTGATCAATACACAGTGAAGGAGACCGCATGCAAGCTGCGGTCAAGCCCGCGGTGCTCCCGCTAGCTCGGTGCGGACTCAGGCGTCCTGGCGCGCACGCGCCGCGTGCGCGCTTCGGGCGGCGCGCAGCACGCGCGAGTCGCCGCCGAGCGCGTCGGTAGCGCGTATCGCGCAATCGAACAACGCATCGAGATGGCGCTCGATGAATGCTCCGTCGATGCGCGAACTCGGTCCGGCGAGCGTGAGCACGCCACGCAACGTCTCGTGAATGCCGAACACGGGCATGGACACGCCCGCGGTCTCGCGGTCGCGCTCACCGATCGATATGCAGTAGAAGTCGCGCCGAATGCTTTCGAACGGCTCGCCCGGCTCGCCGCCGAACGCGAGCAGTGCGTGCCCGCCTGAGCCGCTCTCCAGCGGCAGGACGTCCCCTTCGCGCACGTGGTGGCGCACCACATGGTGTGAATCGACGCGATGCAGGCACACGCGCACCGCGTTGTCGCGCACGTAGAACGACACGCTCTCCCCGCTCGCCGCGGCCAGCTCGCGCATGAGCGGCAGCAGAATGTCGCCCATGTTGAGACTGCGCTGATAGAGGGCGCCCAGCGCGAACGTGGCGGGGCCGAGCTGATAGCGTCCGTCGTCGAGGCGCAGCAGCAGGCGATGTTGAATCAGCGCGCCGGCCAGCCGCAGCAGCGTGCTTTTATAGAGACCCGTGCGCGCCGCGAGTTCGGCGAGCGTGAGCGCGCTATCTCCGGGGCGAAACGCGAACAGGATGGCACACGCGCGGTCGATGACAGCGACGCCTTCTTCTTTCTTGACCGTACCAGCCGGATCTTGCGCGGGCATGAATGGCAAACGTGGGGATGGGGAACGCGTTCGATTTTACGCGACTTGCTGCTACCCTGGGGAGGCTCCCCACCCTCATCTTCACCGCTGTCGCCCGACGCATGCGCCCCGGCCGGCTGGGTTCACTTCACCCGCGCCACCGAGTCGCGCAATGTCACGCTAACCGGGAAGGTGCGCTCGATCGGCCACTGCGTGCCGTAGCACTGGTTGATAAGCCAGCGCACCGCGTTGCGCGTGAGTTCGGCGGTGGGAATGTGCACCGAGGTCAGCGCCGGCGCCATATAGGCGGCTGAATAGTCGTCGTCGTAGCCGATCACAGAGACGTCGTGGGGCACGCGCAACCCGGCCTGCTGCAGGCGCGCGAGCGCACTCATGGCCATCGTGTCGTTCGCGCAGAAGAGCCCGGTGAAGCGGTGTTTGCGCTCGAGGAGCGTGCCGGCCGCCACGTAGCCGCCTTCGGGCGAGAAGTCCGACACGATATGCGGCACGGTTCTGCGCTCGATGCCGTGGCGCGCCAGTTCGGCGAAAAAACCGTGCAAACGCGCCGCATTGTCCGACGACGTGGACGGGCCGCCGATGACCGCAAGCTCGCGATGGCCGTGTTCGATGAGCGTGCGCGCAGCCATCTCGCCACCGTGAAAGTGATCGGCGCAGAACGATGCTTCGGGCAACTGATCGAATGCACGATTCAGGAACGCCATGCGCGGGTGCATGGCGTGCAGCATCTGCAGGTCGTCGTCGTACAGATCGTGGCTGATGACCACCACGCCGTCGCAGTCGCGCCCGATCAGGAAGCGCACGGCCTCGATCGCCTGCTCGCGCGGCGAGGCTTCGCCGCAACCCGTGGCCACTACCACGTGGCGCCGCACGGCGCGCAGTTGCGTATCCGTTTCCTTCAGGATGGTGCCGTAGTACGAGCCGAAAAAGGTCGGCACGAAAATGCCGATGATGCCGAGCGACTTCGTGGCCATCGCCCGGCCGATGGACGAAGGCCGGAAATTGAGCTGCTCGATCGCGGCCTGCACGCGCGCGGCCGCCTCCGCCGACACCGGACCGTTGCCCGATATCGCCCGCGAAGCTGTTGAAAGGCCCACGCCGGCCAGCGCCGCCACGTCTTTCAGGGTCGCCACGTTCCTGGTCTCTCTCTTGTTGTCGGTAATGTCCATCAAATTCGTGCGCCGGTTTCTTCGTCAAACAGCGAAACGTGCGCCCCGTCGATGGAGAACGGCACTGCCGCCCCACTTGCGAGTGGCGTCTTGTCCTGATCGATCGATGCGATCTGCCCCCCTTGATGCTCGATCCACAGTACACGATGATTGCCCATTGGCTCCACGAGCGTCAAGCGCCCTTCCCACGCGGCCTCGTGCGGGCGCATCGCGCCCCCCGCGCGCACGTCCTCGGGGCGCACGCCGAGCACGCAGGCGCGCGTTGGATCGGGTGCGCCCTTGAACGCGTAAGCCGAAACGTCCACGTCGAGGCCCTGCCCGCGAAAGCACAGCCGGCCTTCGTCGGCTTCGAGCCTGCCTCGCAGCAGGTTCATCGGCGGCGCGCCGAGAAAGGTCGCGACGAACAGGTTCTCGGGGCGAGCGTAGACTTCCGCCGGTGTGCCGAACTGCTGGATCGCCCCGCCCTTCATCACCGCCATGCGTGTGGCGAGCGTCATCGCCTCGACCTGGTCGTGCGTCACGTAGATCATCGTCGCCCCGAGTTGCTGGTGCAACTGCTTGAGCTCGCGGCGCAACTCGGTGCGCAACTTGGCGTCGAGGTTCGAGAGCGGCTCGTCAAACAGGAACACGTCTGCCTCGCGCACGAGCGCGCGCCCGATCGCCACGCGCTGGCGCTGGCCGCCCGAGAGCTGCGCGGGCTTGCGCGAAAGCAGCGGCCCGAGCTGCAGCATGTCGGCGGCGCGCTTCACACGGCGGTCGATCTCCGCCTTGGGCGTGCCGTTGATACGGAGTGCGAACGAGAGATTGCGCTCCACGTTCATGGTCGGATAGAGCGCGTACGACTGGAACACGAGCGCCACGCCCCGATCCTTCGGGTCGGCCCATGTCATGTCCTCCCCGCCGATCTCGATGCTGCCGTCGGTCACGTCGACGAGGCCCGCAATGCTGTGCAGCAGCGTGGACTTGCCGCAGCCCGACGGCCCGAGCAGCACGACGAACTCACCTGCGCGCACGTCGAGATCGAGTTCGTCGATCACCGTGTTCGCGCCGAGGTCGATGCGCAGATTGCGTACGGAAACGTTCGTGAGATTTCCCATGCCCTGCTCCTAGCCTTTCACCGCGCCCGAGGCGATGCCGCGGACGAACCAGCGCCCGGAAATGAAATAGATTGCGAGCGGCACGGCCGACGTGAGAATCGTCGCGGCCATGTTGACGTTGTAGATACGCTCGCCGGTCGTCGTGTTGATGATGTTGTTCAGTTGAACCGTCATCGGCAGATTCTTCGTGCCCGCGAACACGAGGCCGAGAATGTAGTCGTTCCAGATGCCGGTGACCTGCATGATGATCGCCACGACGATAATGGGCACCGACATGGGCAGCATGAGCTGCAGGAAAATGCGCCAGAACCCGCCGCCGTCGATGCGCGCGGCCTTGAACAGTTCCTGCGGCAAGGACGCATAGTAGTTGCGGAACAGGAGGGTCATGACCGGCATGCCGAAGATCGTGTGAATCAGCACGATGCCCGGCAGCGAGCTGAAAAGATGCACGAAGGCCAGCACGCGCACGAGCGGGTACACCATCACCTGCACGGGAATGAAGGCGCCCGCGAGCAGAATGCCGAACAGCACGCCCGCGCCGCGGGGCCGCCAGAACGACAGCGCATAGCCGTTCACCGCTCCCACGGCGATCGAGAGCACAGTGCTCGGCACGACGATGCGCACCGAATTCCAGAAACCCACCTGAATGCCGTCGCAGTCGAGGCCCGTACAGGCGGAGGACCACGCATCACGCCACGGCGCGAGCGTAAATTGCGCCGGCAGTGCGAGCAGATGACCGAGACGGATCTCACTCATCGGCTTCACCGAGGTCACGACCATCACGTACAGCGGCAGCAGGAAAAAGAGCGCCGCCGTTAGCAGAAACACGTAGACGCCGAGCCGCGCGGGCGTGAAATGCTTGCGGGGCTTGCGCCTCGATTGCGCCGCACGCGCTTGGGTGGGCGCGGGACGCAGCGAGTCGGCCACAGGCGTGCTCATGCGCGGTCTCCTTTGAGCGCTGCGCGGCTGCGCGCGTAGAAGAACGGCGCAAGAATCGCGAGCACGGTGGCAAGCAGCACGATCGATGCTGCCGAAGCCAGCCCGATGTTCGCGCGGTTGAACAGGTAATCCATGATGAATTTCGCGGGCACTTCGCTCGCGGTGCCGGGGCCGCCCTGGGTCATCGCGACCACGGCGTCGTAGAGCTTCACCACCATCACGAAGAGCAACACGAACGCGGTGGAGAGCGAAGTTTTGAGCATTGGCACGACAATGCTCGCGTACACGCGCCAGCGCGGAATGCCGTCGAGGCGCGCGGCCTTCCAGATCTCCTCGTCGATGCCGCGCAGCCCCGCGAGCAGGAGCGCCATCACGAGGCCCGACGCTTGCCACACCGTGGCGATCACGAGCGTGTAGATCGCAAAGCGCTGCGTGACGATCCAGTCGAAGCGCGCATGCTCGAAGCCCATCTGCCGCAATACGGCCTGCACGCCGAGTTCCGGATTGAGGATCCACTGCCATACCAGACCCGTTGCGACGAACGACATCGCGTAGGGGTAAAGAAACACCGTGCGTAGCGCACCTTCCGCGACGACGCGCTGGTCGATGAAGATCGCGAGCAGAAGCCCGATCACGAGGCACGCCACGATAAAGCACGCGCCATAGATCACGAGATTCTGCAGCGACAGGATCCAGCGGTCGTTCTGGAAGAGCCGCACATACTGCGTCACGCCCGCGAACGTGTTGGTCGGCAGCGAGCGCGAGAAGCTGAGCGAGACGCGCGCTGTGAACAACATGGTGCCCAGATACGCGAACAGGACCGTCGCCGCCATGGGCGCGAGCGCGATCCAGGCGGCGAGCGAGAGCCGCCGTCGCACGGGGCGCACGCTACGCGCTTGCCCCGCTTGACGTTTGGCCGGATGCAGCTTGGCGGCGTACATGATTGCGCTCAGCTCTTGATTGCGGACGCGAAAGCCTTCTGCGCGTCTTCGGCCGACTGGTTCTTGTTCCAGAAGTTCGTGATGACGTCCTGGAGCGCGCCCTGGACATCAGGCGGAATCAGCATTTCCGGATTCGGCAGTTGCCGCGACTTGTCCTTCATGATCGCCATGCCCTCCTTCGCGCAGATGTCGAAGCCCGAAGTGTCCACGTCCGGGCGGATCGGGATCGAGCCCTTGCGCTGGTTGAACGCTGCCTGCGGTCCCGGCGACGTCATGACCGTCGCCAGCAGTTGCTGTGCCTTGACCTGCTCGGCGTTGTCGGTCTTCGGGAACACGAACACGTCGCCCGCGATCATGTACGGCGAATTCTTGAAACCGGGAAAGCATCCGAAGTCCTTGCCCGCCACCTGGTTCGCCGCCGAGAACTCGCCCTTGGCCCAGTCGCCCATGATCTGCATGCCCGCCTTGCCGGAAATGACGAGCGCCGTGGCGTCGTTCCAGTTGCGGCCCGGCGAGCCGGGGTCGACATAATTATGCAACCGCTTGAAGGTCGTGAGCACGTTGCGGAACGCAGGCGAATTCACGGCGTTCGCGTCGCGGTCGCGGTAGACCTTCATGTAGAGATCGCGGTCCATGTCGGCGAAGATCGCGTCGAAGGTGATCTTCTCCTGCCACGCCTGGCCGCCCAGTGCGAGCGGAATCAGGCCTGCCGCCTTGAGCTTGTCGAGATCGGCGAAAAGCTCGTCGAAATTCTGCGGTTCACCCTTGATGCCGGCCTTCGCGAAAGCGGGCTTCGAATAGAAAAACCAGTCCTGCATGTGGATGTTCACGGGCGTTGCGTAGTAATGCCCGTTGATGCGGATCGCATTGACGATCGACTCGGGGAAAGTTCCGCCCCAGTTCTCCTTCGTCGCGACCGCATCGACATTGTTCAGGAGTCCCTGGTCGATGAGATCGTGAAACTGCTTGGACGTGTTGAACTGCGCGGCGGTGGGCGGATCGCCGCCCACGATGCGGTTGATTGCCGTTGCACGCGCCTGATCCGCACCGGCGATCGCATTGTCCACCCACTTGCCACCCGCCTGATCGTAGGCAAGCGCGAACTGCTTGATCGCGGCCGACTCGCCGCCCGAAGTCCACCAGTGAATCACGTTGGCTTTGAGCGGCTCCGCGGCGTTGGCCGCGAGCGCGCCGGCCAGCGCGAGAGCGGCCACGATGCCGCGCAGAACGGGTGCGTTATGCTTCATTGCGTCTCCTGTCGATCCGGAGCGGGCGCGCCGCGCTTGAACCGGTCCCGCGCAGGGCTCCGGTTGCTCCGGGTTGGTCTGCAAAAGCTTATGGTTGGAAGTTTCGCGGCCACGGCGCGTCTTGCGGCATGCCCGAGCGTCGCATGCCATGCCGTGGTTGTCACACTAGTTGTTGCCCTTGCCCGGGAACCCTGTCGAACACCCTGAAGCGTTTTCAAGCACCTTCGAGCGCGCGCCGCTGCGCGATGAAATGCGCGATGAGTTCCGCGCTGCGCTTGGGCGTGCGAACCTGCGTGTCGTAGTCGACATGCACGACGCCAAAGCGGCGCTCATAGCCGAACGCCCATTCGAAGTTGTCGAGCAGCGACCACACGAAATAGCCGCGCACGTCCACACCGGCCTTGATTGCGGCGTCCACGGCGGCCAGGTGGCGCTTGAGGAACGAGATGCGTTGCGTGTCGTTCACCTCGCCGTCGCTCACGCGGTCGTCCGACGCCATGCCGTTCTCGGTGATATAGATGGGCGGCAGGTTCTCATAGTTGCGCCCGAAACCGATCAGCAGATCGCGCAGACCGTCGGGGTGAACCTCCCACCCCATTTGCGTGCGCTCGACGTCCTTCAGCGGCACTTCGACAAAGCCGTGCGCGCCGTCGCTCTTCACGTTGGTGCGGAAGTAATAGTTGATGCCGAGGAAATCGAGCGGCGCCGAGATCGTCTTCATGTCGCCTTCGAGCACGAGCGGCTCGGTGCCCGGCCACAACTCGAACAACTCTTCCGGGTACGCGCCCTTGAGCAGCGGATCGAGAATCCACGCGTTGTGCTGCACTTCGAAGCGGCGCGCGGCGCGCACGTCTTCCGGCGACGAGGAGTCGGGCGTGCCGCGCCCCACGTTCGCGACGATCCCCTTGGTCGAGCCCGGGTCGTTCGCGCGCAGCACGTTGGTGGCAAGTCCATGGCCGAGCAGCAGGTGATGCATGGCCTGCGTGGCGTAGCGGCCGTTCGCGAGGCCCGGCGCGTGATGGCCGTTGCCGTAGCCGAGGTACGCCGAGCACCACGGCTCGTTGAGCGTCATCCAGGCGTCAACGAGGCCGGAGAGTTCGCGGCTCATGAGGTCCGCGTAGTCGGCGAAGCGGTACGCCGTGTCACGGTTGAGCCAGCCACCGCGATCTTCCAGGTGCTGCGGCAGGTCCCAGTGGTAGAGCGTGGCGAAGGTGCGCACGCCCTTCTCCTTCAGGCACTCCAGCAAACGCTTGTAGAACGCGATGCCTTTGGCATTGGGCCGTCCCGCCTCGTCCATCACGCGCGGCCATGCGATCGAAAAGCGATACGCCTCGAAGTTCAGGCTTTCGAGCAGGTCGAGGTCGGCTTCCCAGCGGTGATAGTGGTCGCAGGCCACGGCGCCCGTGTCGCCCGCGAGCACTTTGCCGGGCGTTGCGCTGAACGTGTCCCAGATCGACGGCAGGCGGCCGTCCTCGTGGATCGCGCCTTCGATCTGATACGAAGCCGTGGCCGCGCCCAAAAGGAAGTCGCTGCGCCACAGTGCGGAGCTGGCGGGCGGAGTGAACGGATCGTCGGCGACTGCGGCGTCGGCATGCGGCAATGCGGTGTCCTGATTCACGAAATCTCCTGCGCGGGAATCACCGGCGTATGCATTCTGGGCAGCCGGATCGGGTTGGAGTGGAAGCGCTTCCACAGCGCTTGAGGCGCACAATAACAGTGGCCAAATCCAACGGACAATCGGGGTTTTTCTGTACCTTTTTATGTAGCTGCTTCACATGTTTTTCGCACTACAGCGCTTTTCGGCTTGTAGCATGGCTACACGAGCGCTACGCATCCGAGCGCGACTCCAGATCGGGCCGCACCGCTGCCAGTGCCTCGTGCAGCGTCGGGAAGATATTCGCACGCCCGACCACAGGCGTGATGCCGTGCCGGTCCATATCCGAAAGCAAATAGCGGTTCACGCGCCCGAAAATCACCTTCACGCCGCGCTCTCCGAGCTCCGCGCAAAGGTCGATTACGGCACGCCCCGCGGAATAGTCGAGATCGGTAATCGCACCCGCATCCACGACCACGCAATGCACCGGTGTCGGCGCCCGATCGATCAGCGCGCGCAGTTCGTCGACGAACAGGTGGTCGTTCGCATAGAACAGGTCCGCACCGAAGCGATAGACGATCAACCCAGGCGCCGTAAGCTGACCGGCTTGCGCGGGTTCGGGCAGCCAGTGCCCCTCTTCGTTTGGCACGAGCACCATGGTGTGCGGCCGGTAGCTATGGCGCACGTGGCGCAGCAATGAAAGGCCGATCGCGATGAGGATGCCGTTCTCCACGCCGATCACGACAACGCCAAGCGCCGTGATCACCGCAAGCCGGAATTCGCCGGGGCTTTCGCGGCGGATATCGATCAGCTGGCGAATGTTCACAAGCCCCACGGCAATCGTGAAGACGATCGCAGCCAGCACGCAGTGCGGCAGGTACTGCAGCAGGCGGCTGAAGAACAGCAGCACGACGAGCACGACGCCTGCAAACACGAGCTGCGCGAACTGGCTGCGCGCGCCCGCCTGATCGGCCATGGCGGTCTGCGTGAGGCTGCCGTTCACGACGAAAGCGCCGCTGAACGAAGCCGCCGCATTGGCCGCCGCGAGGCCGAGGAGATTGGCGTCCTCGTCGGTGCGCTCGCCGTAGCGTTCGGCAAACGCGCGGCTCGTGGCGGCGCTCTGCGCAACGATGATGACGAAGCACGACGCGGCCACCTGCAGCAGGTCGATCATCTGGAACCAGCCCACGGCGGGAAAGCTGATGTGCGGCAAGCCACCCTGCACCGGGCCGATCACGGAAATGCCATGGCCCGCGAAGTTCAGTACGGCGCTCGCCGCGATGCTTCCCACCACCGCGACGAGCGGCACGGGCCAGCGCGGGCGCAGCTTTTTGAAAACCAGGATCGCGGCCACGACGGCCACGGCGATGGCGAGCGTCGCCCAGTGAATCGTGCCCAATTGCGTCACGATCTGCTTGATCTGCAGGACCGTGCGGCGCGAATTGACAGTAATGCCAAGCATGTCGCCGAGCATGGCCACGCCGACCTGCACGCCCACACCCGTGAGAAAGCCGGCGAGCACGGTGCGGGACAAAAAGTCCGCGAGAAAGCCGAGACGGAACACACGCGCGATCAACAACAGCACGGCCGTGAGCAAGGCGGTCATGCCCGCGAGTGCGACGTATTCATCGCTCGAAGGCGCCGCCATGGTCGTGAGACGGCTCGCGAAAATGGTGGCCGTGGCGGAGTCGGCGGCGACGACGAGGTGACGCGACGCGCCAAAGAGCGCGAATGCAACGAGCGGTAAAAAGCCCGTGTACAAACCAGTGACGGCAGGCATGCCCGCGATGCGCGCGTAGCCAAGCAGTTGCGGCACGTTCATCGAGGCGAGCTGCACACCGGCAAGCGCGTCGCGCAATGCCGACGCGCGAGAAAGCGGCCGTACGCCGCGAAACAGTTCAAACGCCATACGCCATCCTTTCGAAATCCGCCTCTGCGTGCGGTGTTTTTTTGCTGCGGGTTCACTGGCGCAGTATGTTAGCGCGCGTGGACGTTCCGGGACGTGTTCGATTGCAACGTCGTTGCACGCGCATCAATGAAAGAGGCCAGCCCGCAGGCTGGCCTCATGACTTATACGCTCAATCGCGTAACGCAGCGAGATGGCTATACCCGAATCGGCGGCGGCATATAGCGGCATTCATAGCGTTTTCGGACCGTGCCGTTTTCGTCCACGCTTTCGAGGAACACGTCGAACTGCCAGAGGCGCGCCATGTGGCGCAGCACTTCGTCGGTGTCGCCCGAAAGATGGCGGTTATCGCTCATGAAGTGACGCAGCGTGAGGCTGCGATCGCCGCGCGTGTTGACCGACCACACCTGGATATTCGGCTCGCGGTGATGCATGTCGTACTGACGCGAAAGCGCCTGGCGCACGTACTGATAGCCACTGTCGTCGTGGATGGCCGAGACTTCGAGCGCGTCGCGCATGTCGTCGTCGAGCACCGAGAAGAGCCGCATTTCACGGATCAGATGCGGCGACAGATACTGCGCCACGAAACTCTCGTCCTTGAAGTTGCGCATGGCATAGTGCAGCGCCTTGAGCCACGGACTGCCGGCCAGTTCCGGAAACCACTTGCGGTCCTCCTCCGTGGGGTTCTCGCAGATGCGGCGAATGTCGCTCATCATCGAAAATCCGAGCGCATATGGGTTGATGCCGCTGTAATACGGCTTCGTCACGGGCGGCTGATAGATCACGTTGCTGTGCGAATGGAGGAACTCCATCATGAAGCCGTCTTCGAGCTTACCCTGCGTATAGAGCGTGTTGAGCAGCGTGTAATGCCAGAACGTGGCCCAGCCTTCGTTCATGACCTGGGTTTGCCGCTGCGGGTAGAAGTACTGCCCGATCTTGCGCACGATGCGGATGACTTCCCGCTCCCACGGCTCGAGCAGCGGTGCGTTCTTTTCGGCGAAGTACAGCAGGTTTTCCTGCGGCTCCGGCGGAAAGCGTTCGTCGAATTCCTCGGCAACGGGCATTTGCTGCTTGGGCAACGTGCGCCACAGCTCATTGACCTGGGACTGCAGATAAGCCTCGCGTTCCCGACGCAGTGCTGCCTCGCGTTCGAGAGAAAGCTTCTGCGGCCGTTTATAGCGATCCACGCCGTAGTTCATCAGCGCGTGGCACGAGTCGAGCAACTCTTCCACGCGGTCCAGACCAAAACGCTCCTCGCATTCGGCGATGTAATTCTTCGCGTAGACGAGGTAGTCGATGATGGCGTGCGCATCTGTCCATAACCGGAACAGATAGTTGCCCTTGAAGAACGAGTTGTGCCCGTACGCGGCATGCGCGATCACGAGCGCCTGCATCGTCATGGTGTTCTCTTCCATGAGATACGCAATGCAGGGATTGGAGTTGATGACGATCTCGTACGCGAGACCCATCTGGCCGCGGCGATAACTCTTTTCGGTGGAGAGAAAGTGCTTGCCGAACGACCAGTGGCGATAGTTCACCGGCATGCCGACGGACGCATAGGCGTCCATCATCTGCTCGGCGCTGATCAATTCGAGCTGGATGGGATAGACGTCCAGTTCATATTGCTCTGCAACATGAGAGATATGTGTGTCGTACTCCTCGATAAGTTCGAAGGTCCAGTCGGAGGGGCACGGCAACGGCCGTTTGTCGGCTACGTTCATTTGCACTTCCCTTTGCTGGGCGAGCCCATGCTCCTTGTGGCGAGCAGCCCCGGCGGCAGTTCCGGGCGCTTCGGCGTCTTCGCGGTGATCGGGCTTGTGCTCGTCACCGTGTTCGCCATGATGCCCTTTTTCGTGGCCGCTCGTCTTCCGGCGCTCCGGCTGGTAGCCGCGCGCCTCATTGTGCAGGTGGCGTGTCGTCATGAGTGCTCCACCTGCTTTTCGAAAAGCTCCCGGAACACCGGGTAGATGTCCGCCGCGGTGTCGACTTTCTTCATCGCCAGATGCGGTTCGGTGAGTGCGAGCTGCGCGTATTCAAGCCAGAGGTTCTGTTCCTCGGGCGTCACCTGAATATACGCAAAATAGCGCACCTGAGGCAGTATGTCATCCGCAAGAATCTTGCGGCATTTGGGTGAATCGTCAGTCCAATTGTCGCCGTCCGAAGCCTGTGCGCCATAGATATTCCAGTCGCTGGGCGAATAACGGTCCTCGATCACTTTTTTCATCAGCTCCAGCGCGCTCGACACAACCGTGCCGCCGCTTTCGGTGGAATGAAAGAAGGTGTCCTCGTCCACTTCCTCGGCGCGCGTGTGGTGGCGAATGAAGACCACCTCGATCTTTTCGTAATTGCGCTTGAGGAACAGGTACAGGAGGATGAAGAAGCGCTTGGACAGGTCCTTGCGCTGCTCGTCCATCGAGCCTGACACGTCCATCAGGCAGAACATCACAGCCTGGCTCGACGGTTGCGGCTGCTTCACGCGATTCACGTAACGCAGATCGAACGGGTCGATGAACGGAATGCGCCAGATGCGCCCGCGCAGGTGATGAATCTGCTCTTCGAGCAACGCGATCTCTTCGCGCCGGTCGGCCGGGTCGGCCTTGAGCGCTTCGAGCTGTTCTTCGAGGTCGTGCAGTTCGTTCACGAGCGGCGCGCCGAGCGCAATGCGCCGGCCGAGTGCACTGCGTAGCGACCGGACGACGTCGATGTTGTTCGGCGTGCCCTCGGCGGCCCAGCCCGCGCGGATGCTCTTCCACGTAGGCACGGCCATGAGATGGGTTTTGACGAGGCGCGGCAGTTCGAGGTCGTCGAAGAAGTACTGCATGAATTCTTCGCGCGAGAGTTCGAACACGAAGTCGTCCTGACCTTCGCCCTCGTTGCTCGCCTGGCTGCCGCCACCGCCTCCGCCGCCCTGTGGGCGCGGAATGCGGTCGCCGCGAATGTAGTCCTCGTTGCCTGGGTGAACCATTTCACGCTTGCCGCCCGGGCCGTGCCGGAACGACGGCTCCGCAATGTCCTTGCGCGGAATGGTGATGCTCTGGTTACTCTGTATGTCCTTGATGCTGCGGTCACGCACCGCTTCCGAAACGGCGTGACGAATATAGTTCTTCACACGGCGCAAAAAGCGCTCGCGATTGGCAATACTCTTGTTCTTTCCGGCCAGCCTGCGGTCGATGATTTGATGAAGCACATCTAGTCTCCCGCTCCAGTTTCGAATGGGCGAGGTGCGCAGTGTTCATTGCCGCGTCTGCCATCGTGCGTGCCGCGTTCACCCGCTCATGGCCACGCCGCCTGCGCCCCGCCGGTAGTCCTTTTGCGCCGCCGCAAAACCGCGGCGGCGCGCTCGGACGGTAAAGCCTCTTCGATCACGACGACTTGCGCACCCGCAGATACCAGTCGCAGAGCAACCGGACCTGCTTCGGCGTATAGCCCTTCGCCACCATGCGGTTGACGAAGTCCTCGTGCTTGCGCTGCTCTTCCGCCGATCCTTTCGCATTGAACGAGATGACCGGCAAAAGTTCTTCCGTGTTCGAGAACATTTTCTTTTCGATCACCACGCGCAGCTTCTCGTAGCTGATCCACGCCGGGTTCTTGCCGGCATTGGCCGCACGCGCACGCAGCACGAAGTTCACGATCTCGTTGCGGAAATCCTTCGGATTGCTGATACCCGCGGGCTTCTCGATCTTCTCGAGCTCGGCGTTCAATGCCGCACGGTCGAAGCTCTCGCCCGTGTCGTGGTCGCGGAACTCCTGATCCTGAATCCAGAAGTCGGCGTACGTGACATAGCGGTCGAAGATGTTCTGCCCGTACTCGGAATACGACTCGAGGTAAGCGGTCTGAATCTCCTTGCCGATGAACTCCGCGTAACGCGAGGCCAGCACGTCCTTCACGAACGACAGGTACTTCTGCTCGGTTTCCGGCGGGAACTGCTCGCGCTCGATCTGCTGTTCGAGCACGTACATGAGATGCACCGGATTCGCAGCCACTTCGGTTGAGTCGAAGTTGAACACGCGCGAGAGGATCTTGAACGCGAAGCGCGTGGAGACCCCGTTCATGCCTTCGTCGACACCCGCAAAATCGCGGTACTCCTGATACGACTTCGCTTTTGGATCGGTGTCCTTGAGATTTTCGCCGTCGTACACCTGCATCTTCGAGAAGAGGCTGGAATTCTCCGGCTCCTGCAAGCGCGTGAGCACCGACATCTGCGCCATCATCTTCAGCGTGCCCGGCGCGCACACAGCCTCGGCCAACGACGAATTGCGCAGCAGCTTCTCGTAGATCTTCATCTCTTCCGAGTAGCGCAGGCAGTACGGCACCTTCACCACGAAGATACGATCGAGCAGCGCCTCGTTGTTGCGGTTGTTGCGGAACGCCTTCCACTCCGACTCGTTCGAGTGCGCGAGGATGATGCCGTTGAACGGGATCGCGCCGAATCCTTCGGTGCCCTTGAAGTTGCCTTCCTGGGTGGCCGTGAGCAGCGGGTGCAGCACCTTGATCGGCGCCTTGAACATTTCGACGAATTCGAGCAAGCCCTGATTCGCAAGACACAGGCCGCCGGAGTAGCTGTACGCGTCTGCGTCATCCTGTGCATATTGCTCGAGCTTGCGAATGTCCACCTTGCCGACGAGTGACGAGATGTCCTGATTGTTCTCGTCGCCAGGCTCGGTCTTCGCGATGCCGATTTGCCGCAGGATGGAGGGGAAGCGGCGCACCACGCGGAACTTGCGGATGTCGCCGTTATATTCGTGCAGGCGCTTGACCGCCCATGGGCTCAGAATGCTCCTCAGGTAACGGCGTGGTATGCCGTATTGCTCTTCGAGTATTGGACCGTCTTCGTCGTAGTCGAAAAGCCCTAGCGGAGATTCGTTCACGGGCGAGCCCTTGATCGAATAGAACGGCACGCGCTCCATGAGCTGCTTCAGACGCTCGGCGATGGAGGACTTGCCCCCCCCAACCGGGCCGAGCAGATAGAGAATCTGCTTCTTCTCTTCGAGTCCTTGCGCCGCATGGCGGAAGTACGCGACGACCTGCTCGATCACGTCTTCCATGCCATAGAACTCGCGGAATGCGGGATACACCTTGATGACCTTGTTCGCAAAGATGCGCGACAGGCGCGGATCGTTGCGGGTGTCGATCTGTTCGGGTTCGCCGATTGCCGTCAGCATGCGTTCGCCAGCCGTGGCGTACGCATTGGGATCTTCCTTGCAGAGCGCGAGATACTCCTCGAGCGAGAACTCCTCCTCTCGCGTTTTTTCGAAGCGGGTCGCGAAGCTGCTGTAGATATCCATGCTACCTCCTCGCCGAGATCTGCGACCGATGTCGTGCGCGGCGCGCTATTCGGAAACGACATCGCTCAAATTCATCCTAAACCCTTTTGAAATTTTTCGCACCGTTAAATCGCGCCGGATGTGCCCTCGAAAGCTAAGCATTTTTGAGCGCTTGGAGGGCGCCAGACAACGACTTACAATGATCTTCCCCATTGGTGCAAATTTCAGACCGGGGTCACGCTCCATCTCACATGCTGTGCCCGCGTGTCGCCCAAATCTCTCGCGCTGAGCGGTCGCAGCAACCCGTCCTCTTACCTGACATTCGACCGGTTCTCGCCTTGTTTCCCGGCCGGTCCGGCGTTACGGCATACGCAGCGCCTCTTCATCAAACGCACCAGCGAAGCGCCGGTGCACAGCCACTCGTTACGATTTGTTCGCGTGCCCACATGGCGCGCTCGTATTGCGCGCTGCCGCGCCATTGTTGTGAGCACGCGTCAATGCGATTTTTTTCCCGTTTTACGCGTCGATTTCGCCAGCGTCGGTGACCTGCCGCGCATTCTTGCGCATATGCGAGCCGGCGTTGACAAGCCCTGTTGACAGTAGTGGTTTTCCCCGCTGCGTTCGAACGACGCGCGCGCACAATGATGATGACGCGCGTGACAGGTTGCCAGGTTTACACCCATGAGGCGCGCAATGCGCACAAAAAAATAAAGCCGCCGCGCAATGCGCGCGGCGGCTGTTCATTAGAGCCAATATGACAGGTACGATTGTTACAGCGTGCGCACCTGCGCGACCTAGACAAATTCGACTTCGACTTCCCCTAACCCGTCGATGTGGCCGTGCAGAAGGCCGGGCTTGTCGATGCGGTGCGCACCAACATAGGTACCGGTCGTAATCGTCCATTCGGGCTCGATCGTGATGCCCATCGCAGCGCAATGATTGACGAACCAGACGAGCAGTTCGCGCGGATCGCCGGCAGGGTTGCCTGGCGCCTCCGGCACGAGCGAGGCGCCGTCGAATGTCAGTTCGAGCTCGGGAGCGACGAAATCGAGCGCGCGGGCAAGTGCGGCATACGGCAGCGCGTGCCCGGTCACGAGTGCGCCATTGTTCTGCGCATCTGCGAGCTGGGCGAGCGGCGCGACGTTGGGCCACTGCGCGAAGCGGCTATCGACGATCTCGATGGCCGGGAGAATCTGCCCCACACGCGCAAGCACTTCGTCGCGCGCATAGGCTTCGGCGCGCGGGACGATCGGTTCCGAAAAACGAAACGCGATCTCCAGTTCCACGAGCACGCGGAAGAAGTGGCGTCGCTCGAAGCGCGCCGGCGAGGCGTGCACGAGCGGCGCCGGGATCGGAGCGCCGGAAGCGGGGCCGCCCGGCGCGCGCGCGCCGACCTTCCAGCCGCCCGTGGTCGTTTCGAGCCCGGCGAGCACCGCCTGCTGGATCGCGTAGGCCGTGGCCGCGTCCGGCGGCACGCGCTCGGGTTCCAGGGTTTCGATCAGATGATGATGCCGGCGCGCATTCACGAGGCGTTGCGCGAGATCGTCATGCGTCATGTCGGGTTCCTTGTTTGTGCTGTCATGCGGCGCCGGCGCTCGATGCCGGCGCAATCCGTGCTGCGTGGCGCGATGCGCCCTCCCTTGCCCTGCGGCGCCACCCCGTGCGGTCCGCGCGTGAGCGTGTGCGCGGGCTGAGCCGTCCAGCGCGACGCCATGCCACTCGCGGGCACCGCTGGGCGCCGCAGTGTAGCGCGCCGACCGGGCCGCGCAGATGACACGGCTGACAATGTACCGTAACGGCGCGCGCATGGCGCATGGCGGAGCCGCACATCGGGGCCAAAGGCGAAAAAAAAGCCGCTGCGGCGCAGCGGCTGGCTCTCAGGCACAGGGACGGTCCGCCCCTGACAAAAATGGCTTCAGAAGGTCTCCCAATCGCCGTTCGCGCCCGCGCCCGCTGCCTGCGCGTTCACGGGTGCGCTCGCGGCGGCAGCCGGCCGCGCGGCCGGCTGGGCGGCGGCGGGGGCGCCACGCGGCGAGCGCTTTGGCGCGGCGGCAGACGCTGCGGCGGCCGGTGCCGGGCGCGCAACAGAACGGGCCGCAGAAGGTGACCGGGCAGCTGCCCGCGCCGTCTGCGCCGGGGCCGCGCCGAGCGCCGCTTCGTCGAGGCTGAACACCGCTACGGCTTCGCGCAGGCGTCCCGCCTGGTCCTCGAGCGACTGCGCCGCGGCCGCCGCCTCCTCGACGAGCGCCGCGTTCTGCTGGGTCACCTCGTCCATCTGCGTGACCGCGCGCGCGACCTGGTCGATGCCGCCCGACTGCTCCTGGGAAGCCGCCGCAATCTCGCCCATGATGTCGGTCACGCGCTGCACTGCGGCGATGATCTCGGTCATCGTGCGCCCTGCTTCGTCAACGAGCGCCGACCCCGCCTGCACGCGCTCGACCGAAGTGTCGATGAGCCCCTTGATCTCCTTGGCCGCCGCCGACGAGCGCTGTGCAAGGCTGCGCACTTCGCCCGCCACCACGGCGAAACCGCGGCCCTCCTCGCCCGCGCGCGCCGCTTCGACGGCCGCGTTGAGCGCCAGGATGTTGGTCTGGAACGCGATGCCTTCGATGATCGTGATGATGTCGGCGATCTTCGCGGAGCTGTCGTTGATGTCGCCCATCGTGCCGACCACCTGATTGACGACCGAACTGCCCTTGTTGGCGATTTCCGAGGCGTTGGCGGCGAGCGCGCTGGCCTGGCGGGCGTTGTCGGCGTTCTGTTTCACGGTGCCGGTGAGCTGTTCCATGCTCGAGGCCGTCTCCTGGAGCGCCGAGGCCTGCTCTTCGGTGCGCGACGACAGGTCGAGATTGCCCGCGGCAATCTCGCGCGTGGCCGTGGCGATCGATTCGGTGCCCGAGCGCACCGAGCGCACCGTTTCGGTGAGGCTGCGCTGCATCTGCGCGACGCCGCCGAGCAGTTCGCCCATTTCGTCGTTGCGGCGCACGACCATGGGCCGGCGCAGGTCGCCCGCGGCGATCGCATGGAAGGCGCCGAGCGCTTCGCCGAGCGGCTCGGCAATGGCGCGGCGCAGCGAGAAGAATGAATAAGCGGCAGCGCCGATGCCCACCAGCAGCGCGGCAATGCACGCAATGCGCAGTTGCGAGAACGCGGCCTGGGCGTCGTCGAAACCCAGTTGCGCCTGCGTCATCTGGAACTTGTCGAGCACGGCGTCGGCCTTCGAGAGCCCGTCGTAGGCTTCCTTGAGCGCTTTGGCGCCCGCCGTGACTTTCGCCTGGTCACCCGACTGGACCGTGGTCGAGAACTGGTCCGCAATCTGGTGCAGGGCTTCGCGCCGGGCGGCGACGTCCTGAGCGAGGCGCGCTTCCTCGCCGACGCGCGGCAAGGCCATGTACTTCTTCCAGTAGTCGTCCGACATGCCGCGCAGCATACGCGCCCGCTCGATCGTCGCGGCGGCGTCCGGCGTACCCAGTTCGAAGGCGGCCCGGTCGAGTGCGAGCCGCTCGCGCGCCGCATAGATCTCAGCCAGGTTGACCGCATGCGAACTGGGCATCTGGTCGGTGAAGGTCTCGCGATACGCGTCGTTCGAACGCGTGAGACCGAGCAATCCGACCGCGCTGATCACGACGATCAACGTCGCCAGAAAACCCATTGTGATGCCAATGCGCGCCTTGATACTGATGCCCTTGCCCATGACTCCCCCAATGCTTGTAGTGTGATCGGGCCCAGCGCCCGACATAGAGTTGCTCCTCTAACAAGCGTTTACGGCACGGGATTTCATGGTCTTGAAATCTGTATATCGTATGAAGTATTAGTGAAAACCATTCATGCGCAGCGCGAATAGCCGGCGCTAGGTCCGGCCAGGTCTGCCAGACGCGCAAACTCGCTCAGCCGGCGAGTTCGGCGAGCGTCGGAATGGAGGGTTGTGCGCCCGCGCGCGTGACGGAAACCGACGCCGCGCGCAATGCGAACGCAACGGCTTCGAGCGCAGCTTCGCCTGCGGCGAGGCGCGCGGCCAATGCACCGATGAAGGTGTCGCCGGCCGCCGTCGTATCGACGGCATCTACGCGCGGCGCGGGCAGATGAACTGGCGCCGCGCCTTCTAGCAGCGCGCATACGCCCTGCGCCCCGAGCGTCACCAGCACGTTGCGCGCGCCCGACTCGTGCAGCGCCGACGCCGCGCGCGCGGCGGCTTCGGGGGTGCTCGCGGGCAAGCCGGTGAGCGCCGTGGCCTCCAGTTCGTTCGGCACGAGGTAGTCGATGAGCGCAAGCCACTGCGCGGGCAGCGGCCCCGTAGCGGGCGCTGGGTTGAGGATGGTGATCTTGCCGAGCCGACGGGCGGTGGCGAGCGCGGCCGCCACGGCGTCCGGGGGCGTTTCGAGCTGGCAGACCACGACGTCGGCCTGCGCGAGCACGGCCTCGTGTCGCGCGATCGTCTCTGGCGTGACTTCGCCGTTGCTGCCCGCCACGATGACGATGGCGTTCTGGCTCGCGTCGTCGACCGTGATCAGCGCCACGCCGGTTGGCGCACCAGGCGACGTTTCGAGCGCGCCGCAGTCGATCCCCTCCGCCGCCAGGCCCGCGCGCAGGACTTCGCCGTTGCTGTCGGCGCCTACGCGCCCGACCATTGCCACCTGGGCGCCGAGGCGCGCCGCGGCCACCGCCTGATTGCCGCCCTTGCCGCCCGCGACCTGTGCAAACGCACTGCCCGCGAGCGTCTCGCCGGGAGCCGGCAGACGCGGCGCACGCGCGACGAGATCCATGTTCAGGCTGCCGACCACGGCCACGCGAGCGCGCGCGCCGGCCGGCTTTGCTGCGTCAGTCGTCACGATGCCTCCTTGATGGCGGCTTGCGCGCCTTGGGTGCGGCTGCCCTGCCTCAGGCCGCGAGCGGCGCATATTCCTCTGCGCCGACCCAGGGCCCCGTCGATTCGCGGGCGAAGAGCGTGGGCGGCATCACGCGGCGGCGCGCCGTCGCGCCTTCCTCGCGCGTGCTCGCAATGCGCTCGATCAGCGTGAGCGCCGCCATGTCGCCGAGCGCGCGCGCCGGCTGTCCGACGGTCGAAAGCGCGGGCCACGTGAAGTTGCCAAGCTCGATATCGTCGAAGCCGATGATCGAACAGTCGCCCGGCACGCGCAACCCGCGCTCGGCGGCCGCGCGCAAGGCGCCGATGCCCATCATGTCGTTGCCGGCGAAGATCGCGGTCGGCCGCACGCTGTCGAACAGTTGTGCCGCCGCGCGGTAGCCGCCCGCACCGGAAAAGTCAGCTTCGACGATCGCACCGGGCGCGATCTCCACGCCGCGCTCCGACATGGCGCGCAAGAAGCCGTGCATGCGCATCGCGCTTACCGCAGTCGTGACCGGCCCGGTGATGCAGCCGATGCGCGAGTGCCCGAGTTCGAGCAGATGGCGCGTGGCGATCCAGGCGCCGCGCTCGTGGTCGATCTGCACGAGATCGGCGTCGAGCCCCTCGATGTTGCGGTCGATGACGACGATTGGCTCGCGGGTGTCGGCGAGCGTCGAAGCGAGCACGGCGTCGTCACCGGCCGAGGCGACGATGAGGCCGTCGATGCGCTTTTCCTGCAGCACGCGCAGATAGCTGCGCTGCTTGTCCGGGTCGTCGTCGGAGTTGCAGAAGAACACGCAGTAGCCCTTGCGCGCGCAGGCGTCCTCAACGCCGCGCGCTAGCTCGGCGAAGTATGGGTTCGTGCCGTTCGGCACGAGCAGCCCCACGGTCGCCGTGGCGCGCGCCTTGAGCGAGCGAGCCACCGCCGACGGCACGTAGTTCAGGTCGCGGATCGCGCGCTCGACCTTGGCCCGCACGTCCGCCGACACCGGACGCGAATTGTTCACCACATGCGACACCGTCGTGAAAGATACCCCCGCCACGGCGGCCACATCCTTGATCGTCGCCATCTTTATGTTGCTCCTGCTTTTTCGCTGCCTGTTGCTGCCGGCTCTCTGCGCGCCCGTTGTTGGTATGGTCTGGCGACGCTTGCCCGGTCATTCCCGACGGCCCGCGCTGCGTTGCGGACCGCGCCCTCGAAAAATTTGTTATGTCCTGCTGCTTCTACGACTTCGCCTGCTGCGGTACGTGTCGAGCACGACCGCCACCACGATCACCGCGCCGGTGATGATGCGCTTGGTGGGCTCGTTCGCGCCGATCTGCGCGAGCCCCGCGGCCAGCACCGAGATGATCAGCACGCCGAAGAACGTGCTGATGACCGAGCCGCGCCCGCCCATCAGACTCGTCCCGCCGATCACCACCGCCGCGATCACCTGCAGCTCCAGCCCGACACCCGCGTTCGGATCGGCGGCTTCGAGGCGCGAGATCTGAAAGAGCGCCGCGAGGCCCGAAAGCGCGCCCATCAACGCGAACACGATCACCTTGTACGGCCGCGGATCGACGCCCGCGAGGCGCACCGCTTCCTCGTTGGTACCGATACCAATCAGATAGCGTCCGAACACCGTGCGCGTCAGCGTCAGTTGCGCGATCACCATCACCGCCACCGCGATCAGGAACGCCGGCGAAATGCCGAATGCGATCGGGTTCGAGAGAAAGTCGAACGCGTCGCCGATATACGCCGTGCGCGAATTCGTCATCTGATACGCCAGCCCGCGCGCCGCCTCGAGCACGCCGAGCGAGACGATGAACGACGGGATGCGCCAGCCCACCGTCACCGCGCCGGTGAGCGTGCCCGTAGCCGCCGCGGCGACCAGCCCGAGCAGCGCCGCCGGCAGCGCGCCCCAACCCCACTTGAGCGACGCCACGCTCACCACCGAAGCGCCGAGCGCGAGCACCGAGCCCACCGAAAGATCGATGCCCGCGATGATCAGCACGAAGGTCATGCCCACGGCCATCACCACGAGATCGGGAATCTGGTTCGCGATCGTGCTGAACGTATCGTACGTGAGGAAGTGCGAACTCAACAGCGAGAACAATACGACCATCGCGATCAGCGCGAGCGCGAGGCCCAGGTAGTTCGAAAAGCCAAAGCGCGTACCCGCGGGCTTGCCGCTCGCCTGCACCGCATGCGGCGCCGACTCAGGCGCGGCGGCCGGCGCGATTTTGGCCGAACGGGTTCCCCCGACGTTTTCGTCGCGCTGAGGCGACGGTTGCCCGCGCAACGGGTCGTTCGTCATGAAGCGCTCCCTCGTGGGTCGTCGTTTCGTTCCTGCAGCTTGCGCGTTCCTGCGTGTGGCGGCACATCACCCATGTCGGGCAGATCCGCCGCGTCGGCAACGAGCGCATCCTCGGCGCGCAGTCCCGCGAAGGCGGCGGCCAGCAACTTGTCCTGACTCCATTCATCGCGGCCGTAGATCGCAGTCATCTTCCCCGCCGACATCACGCCGATGCGGTCGCAGATCAGCATCAGCTCGCGCAGGTCGCTCGACACCACCACGAGCGCGCGGCCTTCGCGCGCGAGCGCGCCCATCAGCGCGTAGATGTCGAACTTCGCACCGACGTCGATCCCGCGCGTAGGCTCGTCGAACAGCACGACGCGCATCGACTGCGTGATGTCGCGCGCGAGCCAGCGGCCGATCACGACCTTCTGCTGGTTGCCGCCCGAAAGCTCGCCCACCGGCTGTGCCGGCCCGGACGTGCGGATGCGTAGCGCGTCGATCTGTGTGCGCGCGAGCGTGTTCTCGCGCGCCGCGTCCACGACGCCGTAGCGCGACACGGCGCCCACGTTGCCAAGCGTCACGTTCGCGGCGAGCGGCTGCGGCAACAGCAGCCCTTCGCCCTTGCGGTCCTCGGTGATGAGCGCGATGCCAAGCCGCACCGCGTCGGCGGGCGAAGCGATCTGCACCGGCGCGGGCGTCGCGCCCGGCGTGGGCGCCAGCGCCACCGTGCCGCGCTCCATGCGGTCAGCGCCGTAGATGAGCCGCATCAGCTCCGTCCTGCCAGCGCCGATCAACCCCGAAACGCCGAAAATCTCGCCTGCGCGCACCTCGAACGATACGTCGCGCACGGCCTTCGCACGCGTGAGCCCTTCAACCTTCAAAAGCGGCGCACCGATGCGCCGCTGCCCCAGATCGATGCGCTCGCCAAGCTCGCGGCCCACCATCAGCGCGACGATGCGCTCCGGCGTGAGGTTCGCCATGGCGTCCACGCGCACGAGCTTGCCGTCGCGCAGTACCGCGACGCGCTGTGCAATGCGCTCGAGTTCTTCGAGCCGGTGCGAGATGTAGACCAGCGCCACGCCGCGCGCCTTCAGCCGTGCGATCTGCTCGAACAGCAGCTCGACTTCGCGAGCCGTGAGCATGGCCGTGGGCTCGTCGAGGATCAGCACGCGCATGTCGCTGCGATGAGCACCATCGGCACCACTGGCACCATCGGCGCTGCCGATCAGGTTGCGCGCGATCTCCACGAGCTGCTGATGCCCGATGCCAAGCTCCCCCACCGGCGTGTCGGGATCGATCGCCTCGAGCCCGACCTGCGCCATCGCGGCCCGCGCGTTGTCACGTAGCCGCTTGCGGTCGATCCAGCCGAACCGCAGCGGCCCCGACTGCGGCAGGCGGTCCAGAAAAAGATTCTCCGCGACGGTGAGCGTGGGCAGCAGGTTCAGCTCCTGCATGACCATGCGCACGCCGAGCGCCTCGGCTTCGCGGCGGCTCGCCGGGGCGTAGGGCCGGCCCATCAGCGTCATGCTGCCCGCACTCGGCGCCGTCAGTCCGCTCACGATCTTCGAGAGCGTGCTCTTGCCCGCGCCGTTTTCCCCCGTGAGCGCAAGCACTTCGCCGGCGTGCAGCGCGAGGCTGACGTCGGCGAGCACCGGCTGCTCGTAGGTCTTCCCGACGCCCGTGACCGAAAGCACGGCGGGCGCAGGTGACGCTACGTCGGGGACATTTGCATCCATCACGATCCTGTAGTCGCGAGCCGCGCCGCCGGGTTCAACCGGTAGGGAGCGCCGCCCGGATACTGCGGGTCCGCGCCGCCGTGGCGCTCCGGTAGAGCGTCATCGGACGGCGCGCCGGGCAGCGATTCGCGACCCGGCGGAAGACGGCCGCCCATGCGGCCATCCCGGTACAAATAACGGCCGCCCGGCGAGATTCTTGAGCGTTTATTGAGTTCGGTGAACAAATACCGCCGTGGCGGCGCACATCGGCGCCCTCGCCGGCCACGGCAGGCGTCGCGCAGCCTACTTCGTGACGAGCACCACGGGCGTTTCGACGATGCCCGACAGATCCGACTGCTTCTTGTGCTCCTTGAGCGCCTTCAAGGCGGTGTCGATGCCGAACACGGCCTGCTTGGCCGCGTACTGGTCGGCGGTGGCGAGCACGCGGCCGTCCTTGAGCATCGGCTTGATGGCGTCGATGTTGTCGTAGCCGACCACGTACACCTTGCCCTGCTTGCCCGCCGCGCGCACGGCCGACACGGCGCCGATGGCCATGTTGTCGTTGCCGCACAGCAGCGCCTTGATGTCGGGGTATTCGTTGAGCATGGCGGAAGCGACGGCGTTGCCCTTGTCGATCTCCCACTCGCCCGACTGCGTCGAGACGATCTTCGCGCCCACGGCGTCCATCGCGTCCTTGAAGCCCGCGGTGCGCTGCTGCGCGTTGGTCGTCGTGGAAACGCCTTCGACGATGCCCACCTGGTCGCCCGACTTCAGGCGCTTGGCGAGGTAGTCGCCCACGAGGCGCGCGCCCTTGCGGTTGTCCGGCCCGACGAACGGCACGTTCAGGTCCTTGGACTTGAGCACGTCGGCGTCGAGCTTGTTGTCGATGTTCACGACGATGATGCCCGCGTCCACGGCCTTCTTCACGACGGGCACGAGCGCCTTGGAGTCGGCGGGCGCAAGCACGATGGCGTCGACCTTCGAGACGATCATCTGCTCGACGATCTGGATTTGCGCGGCGGTGTCGGTCTCGTTCTTGATGCCGTTGGTGATGAGATCGAACTCGGAGGCGTTGTGCTTCTGGTACTCCTTCGCGCCGGTCTCCATGGTGAGGAAGAACTCGTTGGCGAGCGACTTCATGACGAGCGCGACCTTCGGCTTGTGAGGCGCCTGCGCGCGCGCGGCGAGCGGCAAGGCGCCTGTCACGGCGGTGGTGGCGAGCGCGCTGGCGGCGAGGAGGATGCGGCGGCGAATGCGGGAGTTCATTTCAGGGAGTCTCCGGTTTGTCGGGCCCGGCTGGGCCCTGCTTTCTGGTTATGCGCAAACGTTTTCTGCCGGCCCATTCTCGGCGCAGGCGCTGAACGATGTCAACTCAGGTGCCACTCGGGTGCCAGACTGAGGCACCCGCCCCGGGTATCGATGCGGCAGCGCAGCAACCCGAAGCTCACCCGCCCGACCTTAGAGCCAGTTAATGCGGCGAAACAGGAAAAACAGGAAGATGTCGAGCACGAGCATGGCGCCGAGACAGATCTGGTAGCCGAACCTGAAATGTAGCTCGGGAATATGCTCGAAGTTCATCCCATAGATACCCGCAATCATTGTCGGCACCGCGAACAGCGCGGCGAACGAGCCGAGCCGCTTCGTGACTTCGTTTTCCGCGAGCGAGATCATGCCGAGGTTCACCTGGATGGCCGTGACGATCATTTCGCGGCGCGCGTCGATCATGTTCGACACGCGCACGAGATGGTCGTACACGTCGCGGTAATACGCTTGCATGCCCGCGCAGATTTGCGGGATGCGGCCGCCCACGAGCTTGCCGACGGCATCGACGAGCGGCGTGACGTGATGCGCGAGGATCACGAGGCGGCGCTTGAGCGAATAGAGATCTTCGATGATCGCCCGCGAGCCCGCGAGATCGTGCTTCTCGAAGATACGGTCCTCCAGTTCCTCGATTTCGGCAGCGAGCCTTTCGAGCACCGGCGCGTAGCGGTCGACCACGCTGTCCATGAGCGCGTAGAGCACGAAGCCCGAGCCTTCGCGCAGCAGGTCGGGCTCGCGCTCGCAGCGCGCGCGCACGTCGGTGAAGCCCTGCTGCGCGCGGTGACGCACCGAGAGCACGAAATTGGGGCCGGCGAATACGTTCACCTGGCCGGTGATGACTTCGCCGTCGTCGTCGAGCTCGAGCGTGTGGAGCACGCAAAAGAGCGTGTCGCCGTATTCCTCGATCTTCGGCCGCTGGTTGCCGTTCATCACGTCTTCGATGGCGAGCGCATGGAGGCCGAACTCCTCCTTCATCGCCGCCATTTCGCCCGCGTCGGGGTCCTTGAGCGCGACCCACACGAAACACTCGGGCTTCGCCAGATAGTCGCTGATGGCCTCGACGGAGACGTCGGCCAGTTTTTTGCCGCCTTGATACGCGACGCAGTTGATTAGCATGTTTCTTTTCTTCCGCGCGGCGGGTCGCGCCCGCGCCGCTTCGAGTTGCACCGGTTGCCAAGTGTAAGGCGTTCCGTTGACCGGCGGCGTCTGGACGAGGTTCCCGAGCGGCTCGCCTGTGGCTAGCGCCCGTTTCGCGCGCCGAACTGCCGCGTGACAGCACTGCCCGTGCCCGCGGTGCGGCGGCGGTGGCGAACTGGCGGGAGGCGCCCGGCCTACTGCGCGACGCGGCGGATGCCGATGCGGTCATTCTTGTCGAATGTGACGCTCGCGCGGTTGGTGTAGCGCGGGTCCACGAGGAAGCGCAGCTCGATCACGGGATCGAACTGCGTCGTCACGGCAATGCGGTGCACGCCCGGTTTCAGGTAGAACGTGACGTGCTCGCCGTCCATCAGGTCGGTGACGCGCTCGCCGTCGATGTAGACGGGCGCATCGCGGAATTTGACGATGACGTTGCGGGTGCGCTCGCGGCGCACGTCCACGGCCACGAGGCCCTCGCCGGGCTCGGTGTAGCCCGGCTTCAGAATGCGCTCGGCCGGCACGGGCTTGAATGGCACAGGCGGCGCCGGCTCCTCGGCGCAGCCGCCGAGCGCGAACACGGTTACTAACGCGGTTACCAAAGCGGTTACCAAAGCGCCGGTGGCGGCGATGCTCGCAATCGACCTGCGCGGCGGTATCAGCGGCATAGGCGCTTTCCCCTTGTTTTACGAGGCGAGGCTTCTGGTTCGCGCTCATCATATACGTACGGGCGCCAGATCGATCATCGATGTTATATGCTTCGGGGAATGCGCGGCAGCGCTCGCAACCTGCACAAAGAGGAGGCAGCGGCCATGTGGTACTTCTCGTGGATCCTCGGCATTGGCGTTGCGCTCGGCTTTGGCATCATCAACGTGATGTGGCTCGACGCCAACGGTAGATTCTTGAACGGGCACGGCTCCGAACAGGACGGCCCGGAAAAGACCCCGTCGGCAGACGCCGGCACTACACGCGGCGAGGCACGCCGCCCGTGACAAGACTGGTGTTCTTCTGTGGCCACGCCGGCGCCGGCAAAACATCGCTCGCCAAACGGCTGTTCGCCCCGCTCGCTCGCGAGACTGGTGAACCCTTCTGCCTGCTGGACAAAGACACGCTCTACGGCGGCTATAGCGCCGCCGCGATGGGTGCGCTCACGCACGACCCGAACGATCGCGACAGCCCGCTCTTCCTGCAGCATTTTCGCGAACCCGAGTACCGCGGGCTCATCGACACCGCCCGCGAAAACCTCGAGCTTGGCGTAAATGCGCTCCTGGTCGGCCCGCTGTCGCGCGAAGTGCGCGAGCGCAAGCTGTTCGACCGCGCGTGGCTTGGCGTCGGTCCGGATGTGGGGCTCACCGTGGTGTGGGTGCATACGAGCGAGGAAACGGCGCACGCGCGCATCGTCGCGCGCGCCCATCCCATCGATGCCTACAAGCTCGCTCATTGGGACGAATACCGGCAGCGGCGTTTCATGCCGTCGGGCGAGCAACTCGACGGCCTTCTCCTCTTCGACAACACCGCGCCCGCCGCCGCCGACTACGACGCGCTGCTCCAGCGCATCGTGTCGGCAACGGCATCGACCTGAAACGTCAGGCCGCCACCTTTGCGCGGCTGTCGAGCGTCGCGCCTTCGTACACCTGACCAAAGCGGTTCGCAAGGAACTGCTGAAGCGACACCTGCTCCTGGCGCACGAACCCGGCTTGCGGCAGACGCTGCTCGCGGAACAGGTCGAGCACCGCACACATGGCGCCGGCCGTGGTGATCTGGATCGCGCTCATGGGCACGCCGCACACCGTCTTCGCGAAGATCTTGCGCGTGAACACTTCCTGAACGAGCTTGCCGTCGCGCATGCCGGTCACGGTCATGAAGATGAGCACGACATCCTGCTCCGTGGCGGGCACCGAGCGCCGCATGATGGACTTGAGCGTGTCGCGGTCGCTCGAAAGACGCAGGTCTTCGAGCAGGAACTGCATGAGTGCGCGATGCCCCGGATAGCGTACCGACTTGTAGTCGAGCGATTCAACCTTGCCCGAAAGCGTTTCGCAAAGCGTGCCCAAACCGCCGGAGGTATTGAAGGCTTCGTACTCCACGCCGTCGAGCGAGAAATGCTCGAGGCCTTCGAGCGGCTGCACCCACTGCGTGCGGCTATCGCGGATCGCTTCGCACGGCTGGCAATACTCGTTGATGAGGCCGTCCACGCTCCAGGTGAGGTTGTACTTGAGCGCGTTGGTGGGGAACTGCGGCAGCGCGCCCACGCGCATCTTGACGTCGCGGATCTCGGTGAAGCGGCTCGCGAGCGCATGCGCCGCAATGCCGATGAAGCCGGGCGCGAGACCGCATTGCGGCATGAAGACATGATCCGAGCCTTCGGCCAGCGCGCGGATCGCGTGAGTCGCGCGCACGTCCTCGGTCAGATCGAAGTAATGGACGCCCGCGCCCTTGGCCGCCGAGGCGACGTTCACCGCCAGGTAATACGGCAGCGCGTTGATGAGCACGTCGTAGCCTTCGAGCGCGCCGCGCAACGCGGCAGCGTCACCGGAATCGACACGCGCGGTGGGAATGCCCTGCGCGGCGAGCGGTTCGAGCGCCTTCGCATCGCGGTCGAAGGCAGCCACTTCGTAGTCGCCGCTCTCGCGCAGCATGTGGGCAATGGTGTGGCCGATCAGGCCGGCGCCTGCAATCGCAACTTTCATGTGTCATCTCCTTTGGTTTTCTATGCTTGGGGATGGGCAGCGCCCGCTCAAACACAGTCTAGGGAGAGACAAAAACGGTTCATAGACACAAAACGATGCGTTTAGACCGTGGTTTTCGTCATTATGACGATACATTTCGTCGAAATGACGAAAACGGTCAATTTCGATGCGGCAAACCCCGTCGTCCAGCCTCCCGTTTGGTCCGCATTTCGCCCGTCACTCAGCCCGTCACGGAGCCGCGATCGACCTTGCGTGCGAGCACGATGGAGGTGGTCGTGCGCTCCACGCCCGGGATGCCGCCGATCTGATCGAGCAAGTCGTTGAGGCGGTCGGGCGAATCGGCGCGCAGCCACGCCACGTAGTCGTACTCGCCGCTCACGGCGCACAGCAACTGCACTTCGGGCATTTTGCCGAGGCGCTTTTGCACATCGGGCCCGTGGCGCGGCGCGATGATGAGCCCGACCCACGCCTGCAAGCTCGCGTCGAGCACGTCCTGGCCGAGACGCACGCCGTAGCCGGCGATCACCTGCGTGCGCTCGAGACGCTCGATGCGTGCAAGCACCGTGGTGCGCGCGACGCCCAGGCGCCGTGCGAGATTCGCGACGCTTTCGCGCGCGTTTTCCTGCAGCAGCGCAACGAGGCTGCGGTCTAGGTCGTCGAGTTGATCGAGGCGCGGAGGTCTCATCGGGCGGTGGTCTCTTCGAGAGGTCTGAACGGCGTCATTATCGCGCGCGGCTCGCCGGCCGAGCGGCGGTCGCGGCGTGCAAGCCATGCGCGACGGGTATTTCCACGCGTTTCGTTTGTAAGCAAGTGTCGCAGCCGGGCCGTCGTGTAGCGAGAACGTGGTACTAATAACGGCTGCAGCCGATCTGGCCGTGCTACCCGCTACGAAATGATTCAAGGAGTCACAATGAAGAAAGCTTTCGTCATCCTTGCCGCCACGCTCTCGATGAGCGGCGCATTTGCACAAAGCGCCGCTCCGGCCGCCGCAGCCTCGGCCGCATCGAGCGCCGACGTGCGCGCCGCGCAGCATCAGCAGCGTGTCGAGGAGCGCATCACGTGGCTGCATACGCAGCTCAAGATCACGCCCGAGCAAGAGCCGCAATGGAAGACGTTCGCCGATGTCATGCGCAGCAACGGCCAGACCATGGCCGGCCTCTACAAGCAGCGCATGGAAGGCGAGAGCACGCGCAACGCGCTCGATGACATGAAGCAGTACGCGCAAATCTCGCAGGCCCACGCCGACGACATGCAAAAGCTCGTCACGGCGTTCGAGCCGCTTTACACGAGCCTCTCGCCCGAGCAAAAGAAGCTCGCCGACCAGACCTTCCGCCACGGCAGCGAGCATGGCCCGTCGGGCAAGCCGATGAAGCCGAAGCACAAGGGTAAGGCAAAGCCGTCCGCGGAAGCAGCGCCAGGCGAGGGCGAAGCGGCCAGCACGCCGGCCGCGCAGTAACGCCGCGTCCCGCAAAAAGGCACAGTAAGAGCACCCGTCGAACGGGCCACGCTCCAAGGCGTGCGCGGCGGCGCGATCCAGGGTACCCTTGCGGACCGCGCGACGGCCGGGCAGTTTCGCCCGGCCGTCGTTTCTTTGGAACCCGATTCTTGTGAAGCAGGTCCGCTGCTGCCGCCATGATTGAACTGACCCAACTCGACCTGCGCGTCGACCCTGCCGCACAGCGCGTAGTCAAGGACGAAACCGTGAGCGTCGAGTTCGCAGCCGCTGCCGGCGAACTGATGAGCCTGGAAGGCCCGAACCGTTATGCCCCGGGCGACGCCATCATCACCGGTTCGACCGGCGATCGCTGGGTCGTATCTCGCGACCGGTTCGATGCGAAGTACCTGCCGGCGAGCGACACCCTCGCCCACGGCGAAGTCGGCGCGTATCGCAACCACCAGGTCGTGGTGCTCGCCAGGCGCATGGACGAGCCGTTTACGCTCGTGCGTTCGGCCGGCGGCGATCGCCTGAGCGGCGTGGCCGGCGACTGGGTCATGCAATACGCGCCCGGCGACTATGGCGTCGTGCAGGCCGCGCGTTTCGCCAAGGTCTACAAGCTCGCCAGCTGAGCTTCAGGACAACGCTGAACGGGGCGCAGTGCGCCCCGCGCTTCGCCGCCAAGTCGTCGCGTCTTCGTCCTCTTCATCCTTTACGCAAACTCTTCGTCCAGCGCGATCGTTACCTCGCGCGGCACGTCTTCGCCCTTCGCGTGCTGTTCCTCGAGCGATTCGATCGTCGCCTCCACATAGGCTCGCAATACCGCGAAGCTACGCCCGCGCAGCCGCGGCGGCAACGCGCGATAGCGCGCGAGCGCTGCAGGCGTGATCGCGACCGTAAGCGCCATGCGGCGCGCCTTCGAGCCAAAGCGCATCGCCACCCAGTGCACGACCAGTTGCGGCACGCCGTTTTCGTTCGGCTCTTCGGCAAAGCGCGTCTGCTCGGGAAAGATGTCGGCGATCACGCGGGCGAGCTCGTCGAAATCGGGGCTCGCGCATTCAAACAAATAGGCTTCCATTGACGCCAGAAAAATGAGAGTGAAACGCGCGGCCTCAAGCCGCGCGCGCGACGCGCCGCTCAGCGCGGCACGTTCTGAAAAGCACGACGGCGACCACGAGAGCCGCCACCGCATACACAGCATCCACGACGACGAGCGGCGCGAGACGCGCCTGATACATCGCCGCAGGCACGTCGATGAGCGCGTGCGCCAAGATCGCGAGCGGCAGAATCCCCCGCCATCCCGCGCGCACGCCGCGCCACATCAGCACCGACAACCCAATCTGAAATACGAATGCGGCCGTACGCTCGAGCGCGAACACGCCCGCGAAAAGCGGAGAGAGGCTCGCGAGAATCAGATGCACGCGCAAGACCGAGTCCATCGTGAGGTTGGAGAGATGCTCGTCGAGATCGCCACGATTGGCGAGCACCGAAAACACGATCCACTGCAGTTGCACGAGCACGCCGACGAACCACGCCTCCGCGCCCGCATGGCCGATGCCGTAGCCGAACGCCGCGCCGTCCGCGGGGGTATTGGGCTTGCGCGCGCCGCGGCGCGCGATGATCCGCATGGCGATATAGCGGCCGACCTCCTCGCACACGCCCGCGATGAGCGCGCCGTACAGCACGAAGAAAGCGGGATTGGCGAGCACCCGCGCGGCGGCGGCGTTCTCGTGCAGCATGTAGTCGTTGATGGCGCGCTCGATCACGGTCGCGAAGAAGGCGAAGACGGCGACGCCCGCGATCGTATCGCGCCAGTCGAGCGCGAATGGCGCGCGCAGCCGGCGATAGAGCGATACGGGCAAGGCGGCGACGAACAGCGTCGCGAGCGAAAGGCAGACGAGCGTGATCGGGGCTACGGACATGGGCTTCCTTATGACGTTCGGCACGCACGCACGCGCGCCGCAGCCCGAATGATCGCAGATATTGGCGCCTGCGCGCAGGCCCGGCTGCGCGCAGGGTTGGGAATCGTGCCGTTGAAGCGCTCATTCAACCCGCAAAACGTGCTGGGGGGATAGCGCCGCAGTCACCCGAGCGTCGAAGCCCTCACCACCAGCTCGCCCTCGAACGCCGCCGCGCGGGCCTTGAGTGCCGCGCCTTCGATGCGCTCGTGCAGAAACTCCACGGCGCGATAGCCGATTTCGCGCGTGGGCTGGCGGATCGTGGTGATGCCGGCAAGCTCGGCCCACTCCGGATCGTCGATGGCGACGAGCGCCACGCGCTGCTGCCACTGCGCGCCAAGCGCCGCCTTCAGATGCAAGGCCAGGCGCAGCGCGACCGGCGCGTTGGCTGCGAACAGCGCGCAGCGCGCCCCGCGCGCGAGCGCCTCGGCCACATGGGCGTCGAGCGCCGCGAGCGCGGCTTGCACGGCCGCTTCGTCGTGCAGATCGAGCACGTGCGTGAGGCCACGCGCCGCGCCCTTCGTCGCCTGCATCGACTCGCGAAACGCCGCTTCACGCTCGCGCCGCGAACTCACCTGCTCGAACGGCTGCACGACGAACACGATGTCGTCGTAGCCGCGCGCAAGCAAGTGCTCCGTGCCAAGGCGCACGGCTGCCGCATTGTCGAGGCCGACCATATCCGCATCGAGACCGTCGACGGTACGGTCGATCAGCACGGCCGGAATGCCGCCGCTCGCCACGGGCTTCAGCATCGATTCACGCACGCCGAGTGCATTGACGATCACGCCTTCCACGCGATACGTGGTCAGCAGTTGCAGATAGCGCCGCTCCATGTCGATTTCGTTCGCCGCGTGGCAAATAAGCGGCATGTAGCCGAGCGCGTGACACGCCTCCTCCACGCCCTGCAGGATCTCCACCGAATACGGATTGGCGAGATCGGCGAGCAAGAGGCCCAGCAGACGGTTGCGGCCGCGCTTGAGGCCACGCGCCATCTGGTTGGGGCGATAGTCGAGCCGCTCGATCGCCGCTTCGATGCGCGCGCGCAGGTCGGGCGACAGCACGCTCAGCTCGCCGTTCAGATAGCGCGAAATGCTGGTCTTGCCCGTGCCCGCTTCACGCGCCACGTCGCTGATGGTCGCGCGGCGCGGCGCCGTGGCCGCGGCGTCCTTTTCCGCGTCATCGCCGTTGTGCGAACGCGTCGCGCCGCCCGCAGCCATATTCATCGCGTGAGCACTTCGCGGTTGACGACGTTCACGTCGAGCGTGCCGGCGAGCGCCGCGACGAGGTTCTGCGCCGCGCAGCGCGCCATTGCGTGACGCGTCTCGTGCGTGGCCGAGCCGATGTGCGGCAGCGCCACGACGTTCGGCATACGCAGCAGAGGCGACGCGGGATCGATCGGCTCGCGCTCGAACACGTCGAGGCCCGCGCCGTGAATCGTGCCCGCTTCGAGCGCCGCGATCAGCGCTGGCTCGTCCACCGTCGCACCGCGCGACGCGTTGATCAGAATCGCGCTCTTCTTCATCTTCTGCAGTTGCTCCGCGCCGATCAGGTGTCGCGTGGCGTCGGTGAGCGGCACCTGGAGGCAGACGAAGTCCGAGCTTGCGAGCAGTTCGTCGAGTTCGACACGGCGCGCGCCATAGTTGCGCTCGGCCGCCTCGTTCGGACTGCGGTTCGTGTAGAGCACCTTCATGTTGAAGCCGAGAGCCGCGCGCCGCGCAACGGCGCCGCCAATGCGCCCGAGCCCCACGATACCGAGCGTTTTGCCCTGCACTTCCACGCCGAATTGCGGCGCGCCGATGCTGCCCTTCCAGTGGCCCGCCTTCACCCAGTCGGCCAGTTCGACCACGCGGCGCGCGCTCGCGAGGATGAGCGAGAACACGGTATCGGCCGTCGATTCGGTCAGCACGTCGGGCGTATGGGCCAGCACGATGCCGCGCTTCGTGAGATCGGGCACGTCGAACTGGTCGTAGCCCACGGAGATCGTGGAGAGCGCCTTCACGCGCGAGCCTTCCAGCATCGCCGGCGTGATCTTTACGCTCGCGCCGATCGCGCCGTCGGCGTCTTTTAGCGCGGCGGCGAGTGCACCGGGCTGGTCGGCGTCGACTTCGATCAGGTCGGCGTGCTCGCGCAGGTAGTCGGCGACATCGGCGGGCACGGCTTTGTAGACAACGATTTTCGGCTTCATAAGTGCGCTGGATAAGAAGGGTTATTTACCGTGAGCCGGCGATACATAAGCACGGGCGGCGACGCGCTGCGGCTTCACGGCGAGCGTGAGGCCCACCGAAACGAGGAGCGCCACGCTCATGAACGCATAGGATGCCGCAGGCGAGCCCGTCGCGCCATTCAGATAGCCGACCACGTACGAGCCGACGAACGAGCCGAGCGCGCCCATGCTGTTGATGAGCGCCATCGCGCCGCCGGCCACGTTCTTCGGCAGCAGTTCCGGCACGATCGCGAAGAACGGGCCATACGGCGCGTACATCGCCGCGCCGGCTACGACGAGCAGCGAGTAGGAAATCCAGAATTGCGTCGAGCCGAGCGCGTAAGAGCCGGCAAAAGCGAGCGCGCCGACCAGCAGGAACGGCCACACGAAGGCGCGGCGATTGTCGAGCTTGTCCGAGGCCCACGAGGCGGCGAGCATCGCGATGGTCGCCGCAAGATACGGCACCGCGGAGAGCCAGCCCGTTTCGACCATGCCGAGCGCCGAGCCATTTTTCACGATCGAAGGCAGCCACAGCACGAAGCCATACACGCCAATGCTCCAGCAGAAGTACTGCGCGGATAGCAGCATCACGGCGGGCGTGCGGAACGCCTCGGCGTAGTTGCGCACCGGTTTGATGGCGGCCTGCTCGGCGCGCATCGCGGCGTCGAGTGCGCGCTTTTCAGCGTCGGAGAGCCAGGTCACCTGTGCGGGCTTGTCGCGCACGAGGAACCACCAGCAAACGGCCCACAAAACAGCCGGCGCGCCTTCGGCGATGAACATGTGACGCCAGCCGAACGCATGCACGAGATAGCCCGAGACGACCGACATCCACAGCACCGTGACCGGGTTGCCGAGAATCAGGAACGTGTTGGCGCGCGAGCGCTCGGACTTCGTAAACCAGTTGCTGATGAAGATGAGCATGGCGGGCATCACGGCCGCTTCGACCACGCCAAGCACGAAGCGGATCGCCATGAGCGACGGGATGTTCGTGACGACGCCCGTGAGCGCCGCGCAGCCGCCCCACAGCACGAGGCTCGCGAACACGAGCGTGCGCACGCTGCGCCGCTCGGCATACATGGCGCCCGGCAGCTGGAAGAAGAAATAGCCGAGGAAGAACAGCGCGCCGATCAGCGACGAAAGCCCTGGGCTGATACCGAGATCGCGGTTGATGCCCGCCGCCGAGGCGAAGCCGTAGTTGGCGCGGTCAAGGTAGGCCAGGCTGTACGTGATGAACACGATCGGCATGATTGCCCACCAGCGGCGCGGTGCGAGCGAGGTTGAGGTCATCGGTGTCTCCAGTTGAACGGGGGGGCTTGGTACCGGGTGGTGCCGCCCTCTGGTCTCATGTCATTTGGCGCGGCGCCTGCGAATTCGCTTTGCGTTGCGCTGCGGGGTTCGGACTTGTGCCGCGCTAATTCCGCTATACAGCCGTCGGGGCAGCGGCGCCCGCCTGCTCTCGTGCACCTTCTAGCGCGTCGAGCTGCGCGCGCGTCGGCAAGCCTTCCGAGTCGCCGATCACCTGCACGGCCAGCGCGCCGATGCGGTTGCCGCGAGCGACCGCGGCAGCAAGCGCACGCCCTTCGAGCAGCGCGCTTACCACCCCCACGGCGAAGCCGTCGCCGGCGCCCACGGTATCGACCACCCGCTCCACGCGCTGCGCCGCGACGCGGCCCTGCTCGCCTTCGGCCGTGGCGTAGTACGCGCCTTCTGCACCAAGCTTCACGATCACGCCGCGCGCGCCGCGCGAAAGATAGAACTGCGCGATGGCTTCAGGATCGTCCGAGCCCGTCAGCACGCGGCCTTCGCCCACGCCTGGCAGCACCCAGTCGGCAAAACTCGCGAGTTCGTTGAGCGTGCCGACCATCTCGGCTTGCGAGCCCCAGAGCGTCGGGCGCAGGTTCGGATCGAACGAGATCGTGCGGCCCGCGGCCCGCATTTCGTGTGCAAGCTTGAAAGCCAGTTCGCGCGACGACGAGGAAATCGCAGGCGCCACGCCGCTCAGGTGCAGATGACGCGCGCCGAGCACATAGTCGGACTGATAGTCACAAGCCGAGAGCTTGCTTGCAGCCGATCCGCGGCGGAAATACTCGACCGCCGGATCGCTGCCGTCGTCGTTCTTCGACTTGAGCTGGAAGCCGGTCGGAAAGCGCGTGTCGGTGCTCACGCAGCGCGCGTCGATGCCTTCGTGCGCGAGCACGTCGCGCACGAACTGGCCGAACGAATCGGCGCCCACGCGGCTGATCCAGCCCACCTTGAAGCCGAGGCGCGCGAGGCCGGTCGCGACATTGAGCTCCGCGCCCGCCGCGCGCTTCGTAAAATGCGCGACCTCGGCGAGCGGCCCCGGGTCGGTAGCGACGAACATCGCCATTGCTTCGCCGTAGGTGATGACATCGAGTGCTGCGGTCATGAGATGCGTTCCTGATGAATCGTATGGGGTGTCTGCGGCCCGGCTGCGTGTGCTCAAGCGGCTGCGAGCCATTCGACGTAATGCGCGGCGTCGTCTTCCACGCGAGCCGGATCGAACGGAAACTCGATGCCGCGTGGCACGTGTGTCGGCAGCAATGCGAGCGCGGCGCGGCACACCGCGTCGTCGTCGCCCGGCGCCGCGGCGAAGCGGCGTGCGCCCTCGCCCACCACGGCCTTGCAATGGATGTATTCGACGTACGGCGCGAGCGCGGCGGCGGCAAGCAGAGGCGGCTCGCCCGGCCATTGCCAGTTGCCGATGTCGAAGGTCATGCCGATCACGCCCGGTGCACCGCCGTCGCGCAACGCGTTGAAAAGGCCGATGAACTGGTCGAGCTTGCCGCCCTGCTCGAGCTGACCGTTCTCGACGACGACGCGAGGACCGTGGCCCGCTTGCGCCCGGTCGTCAGTTCCGCCAGTGCACGCCCCCAATTCTTCGAGCAGACTCGCGAGGCGCGCCGCGCAAGCCTCGCCCGCGAAACCGCCGAGCTGCAGCTTCACGAAGCGTGCGCCAAGCGCACGGCCCGCTGCGAGCGCGGAGGAAAGCGCGGCCTCGTCGAGCGCGCCATCGTCGCCATAGAGTGCGTCCGGCGTGGACCAAACGCGCCACAAACCTTCGTTCGCAAGTGCAGTTCCGAGCGCGCGCAGCGCATCGGGCTGCACGTCGGCATCGTGCATCAGTTCGCGCCGCACCTCGAACGCCTGAGCGCCTGCGCGCCGCGCCGGCCGGCTCCACGCCGCATGCCCGTCACGCCTGATTGCCTGCGCGCCGAACGCGCTCGCCACGATTGCTACTTCCGCCATTGCCTTCTTCCTGTTGCCTGCCACCGCGCATTTCGCTTTTCTTGGAACCGGTTCCAAATCCAGCCCGAAAAAAAGCGCGTGCGCGCCGGTTGATTAGGGCGGATAGTGCGCGCTAGCCGCTCAGGCCGCCATTCTGGATTGCCCTGGGTCGGGTGTGTCTGGTGAATTACGCGCCGGGAACGTCCGCGAGACACAGTTCCAGAAAGCGCTGTGCGACGCGCGAAGCCGCGCCCGCGTGCGGCACCAGAATCGAGAAGCGCCGCGCAAGCGGTTCGGGGCCGAGGCTGATCTGCCGCAGCGCGCCGTTCTCGTGGCGCATCGACATGGCCGAAACGAAGCCGATGCCCATGCCCGCCCGCACCGCTTCCTTCACGCCCTCCACGCCCGCGATCTCGAGCGCCACGCGCATGGGCACGCCCGCGCGCGCGAACGCCCGTTCGACCACCTGGCGCACGCCCGAGCCATCCTCGCGCAAAACGAGCGGCCACTGCGCGAGCGTTTCCACCGTAATGGCCGGCATCGGCGCGGCCGACTCCCCTTGCGTGTCGGACTGCGACGCCAGCGCGTGAGCGCGCGGCACGATGGCGACGATTTCGTCCTCGAGCCACGGATGCACGGCCGTATCCGGCGGCAACTGCTCGCCCACCGGCCCTTCGATCAGCGCGATGTCGACTGCCCCGAGCATGCCCACGACGTCTGTCGTATTCCCGCTCGACGTTTCGAGCTTGACCTGCGGATAGCGCCCATGAAATTGCGCCACCAGATACGGCAGCCGGTAGCTCGCGGGCGTGGTGGTCGCGCCGATGCGCAGCGTGCCGCGCTCGAGCCCGCGCAACGCGTCGCGGTAGGTCAGTGCGTCGCGCCAGGTGTCGCGCAAGCGGGCCGCGTAGCCCGCGAGTTGCTCGCCCGTAGGCGTGAGGCGTACGCCCCGGCCGTCGCGCTGATAAAGCGGCTCGCCAATCTCCTCCTGCAGCAGCCGCAGCTGGCCCGAAACGGCCGGCTGCGACAAATGCAGCGCCAGCGCAGCTCGGCTGATGTTGAGATGCTCGGCGACTGCCGCGAAAGTTATCAGTTGTTCCGGGGTCATCGTGGAAAACCATCGTGTTGTCCTATATATTACTTCACAAATCACGATTTTTCATATCGATATATCTAACTTAGGATTAGGCCATTCGATAGCGACCTGTTCGCTACCCCATTTTTCGACCGGTGCATCCGGTAGAGAGGCCGTCATGTCTACTCCCAGTCTTGCGCACGCGTTGCCGTCCACCCGCGGGCAGCTCAACGGCGTGCTGTTCGTCGCGCTGTTCGCGGCGGCCGTCACCAGCATCGCTTCGCTGCCCGCCATCGCCGGGCTCGGCATGAGCCCGCTGATCGTCGGCATCGTCGCGGGCGCAATCTACGGCAATGCGCTGCGCGACGGCATGCCCGAAAGCTGGGCCGCCGGCGTGAACTTCTCCGCGCGCAAACTGCTGCGCATTGCCGTTGCGTTCTTCGGGCTGCGCGTGAGCCTGCAGGAGATCGCCCAGGTCGGTGTGCCGGGGCTCGTCGAGTCGGTCGTGATCGTCGTGAGCACGCTGGTGATCGGCACCTGGGTCGGCATGAAGCTGCTCAAGCTCGACCGCGACACCGCCATTCTCACGGCGGCCGGCAGCGCGATCTGCGGCGCGGCCGCCGTGCTCGCGTTCGAATCCACGCTGCAGTCGAAGCCGCACAAGAGCGCCATGGCAGTGGGCAGCGTCGTGCTGTTCGGCACGCTTTCGATGTTCCTCTACCCGGTGATCTACAAGGCAGGCTGGCTGCATCTGGACACGCTCGGCGCCGGGCTTTTCTTCGGCGGCACGATTCACGAAGTCGCCCAGGTGGTGGGCGCGGCGAGCAACGTGAGCCCGGAGGCCACGCATATCGCCACCATCGTCAAGATGACGCGCGTGATGCTGCTCGTACCCGTGCTGCTCGTGCTCGGCGTGTGGTTGAACCGTGCGGCGCGCAGCAAGGCGCTGGCCGACGGCCATGCCAGCCACAGCGGCGCACGCAAGCTCGCGGTGCCCTGGTTCGCGCTCGGCTTCCTCGCGCTCGTGATCGTGAATTCGCTTCACGTACTGCCCGAAACGGCCACCCATGCGGTCAACACGCTCGACACCTTCGCGCTGACCATGGCGATGACGGCGCTCGGCATCGAGACACGTGTCTCGCAAATCCGCCAGGCCGGCCCGCGGGCGTTGACAGCCGGTTTCATCATCTACTTGTGGCTGGTTGGCGGCGGTCTTGCGATCACCTGGGGCGTGGAGCGCCTGTTCGGATGATCCGGCGCCCAGGGGCCGCGCGCCCCGCCCCGTTCCCCTGTGTGCCGGCGCGCCCGGCCACCGGCCCCGCTTACAGCGGGGCTTTTTGCGTTTCTGCGCGCGGCCGTTTTGCGCCATCTCGCGAGTGCGCGCCACGCGCGAACCAGGCGCGACGGTTGCGAGCGATACTGTGCGTTGCTGCCCGTTGCGTGGGCAGCCGCCGCGCGGGCCGTGGCGAGCACGGCACTGAAAGCAAGGGGACGACCGATGGCATACGAGCTCTATTACTGGGACGGCTTGCAGGGCCGGGGCGAATTCGTGCGGCTCGCGCTGGAAGAAGCGCAAGCGCCCTACGTGGATGTCGCGCGCGGCGAGAAGAAAGAAGGCCTCGGCATCGGCGCGATGATGAGCGAGCTGGAAAGCGCGCAGCCGTATCCGCCATTCGCGCCGCCCTTCCTCAAGGACGGCGACCTCATCGTGTCGCAAACCGCCAACATCCTTTTCTATCTCGGCCCGAAGCTCAAGCTCGCGCCGCGCGACGAAGGCCTGCGCATCGTCGCGAACGGCCTGCAGCTCACGATCGCGGACCTCGTGACCGAGGCGCACGACACGCATCACCCCATCGCGAGCGCGCTTTACTACGAGGACCAGAAGGACGCCGCGAAGGCGCGCTCGGCGGATTTCATCGCGCATCGCATTCCGAAATTCATGCGCTATTTCGAGCGCGTGCTCGCGCAGAATCCGGACGGCCCGCGCCACATGGTGGGCACCGCGCTCACCTATGTCGATCTTTCGATGTTTCAGATCGTCGAGGGCCTGCGCTACGCGTTTCCAAAAGCGACGAAGCATTTCGCGGATCACTATCCGCATGTCGTCGCGCTGCACGACGCCGTCGCGAAGCGACCGAATATCGCCGCCTATCTTGCCTCGGAGCGGCGGTTGCCGTTCAACGAAACGGGCATCTTCCGGCACTACCCCGAACTCGACCGGGCCGTGCGCTGATTGCGCGCGCGCCGAGGGACGTGACCGCAGCCGCCCTGTTTCGCGCACGCGGCGCACAGTTGCCGCCGCGCACCCGTTATGCTTCCTGCCGCACGTCGCGCTCTGCGCACGCGCGGCTTTCTTTCACCCGTAACCCGACCCGCTCGCCGTGCTGTCATTCCTGCTGAAACTGCGCACTCGCGCCCGCGATCTCTTTCGCCTGTCCGACGCCCACACGATGCTGATCTGGTCGGTCATCGTGGGCGTTGCGGGCGCGTTTGCGACCGTGATCTTTCGCGAAGGCATCGCGCACGTGCAATTGTTTTTCACGGGCAGCGAAGGCAGCCTCGTCGAGATGGCGCGCCATCTGCCGTGGCACCGGCGCATCTGGATGCCAACCGTCGGCGGCTTTATCGCGGGCTGCCTGCTGCTGCTCGCGCGGCGCAAGGCACCGAGCAACGGCAGCAAGGCGATCCACGCCGACTACATCGAGGCGGTGGCGATCGGCGACGGCGTCATGCCCATCGGCACGAGCATCTGGCGCAGTCTCTCGTCGCTCTTCACGATCGCGAGCGGCGGCTCGATCGGCCGCGAGGGCCCGATGGTGCAACTCGCCGCCCTCGCCGCCTCGCTGATCGGCCGCTGGGTGCACTTCGATCCGTCGCGCCTGCGCCTGCTCGTCGCGTGCGGCGCGGCGGCCGGTATCACCTCGGCGTACAACGCGCCTATCGCGGGCGCGTTCTTCGTGACCGAGATCGTGCTCGGCTCCATCGTCATGGAGAGCTTTGGGCCGATCGTCGTCTCCTCCGTGGTCGCCAACATCACGATGCGTGAGTTCGCGGGCTACAAGCCGCCGTATGAAATGCCGGTGTTTCCGGCGGTAACGGGCGTCGAGGTGCTGCTGTTCGTGGCGCTCGGCCTCTTGTGCGGCGCGCTCGCGCCGCAGTTCCTCATGATGATGGATACCGCGAAAAAGGGCTTCGGCCGGCTCAACGCGCCGCTGCCCGTGAGGCTCGCGCTCGGCGGCCTCGTGGTCGGTATCCTTTCCGTCTGGACGCCCGAGGTGTGGGGCAACGGCTATAGCGTCGTGAACTCCATCCTGCATTCGCCGTGGACCTGGACCGCGCTCGCCACGGTGCTCGTTTTCAAGCTCATCGCGACGGCCGCGACGGTCGGCTCCGGCGCGGTGGGCGGCGTGTTCACGCCAACGCTGTTCATGGGCGCCGTGCTCGGCTGCCTGTTCGGCCAGGGCATGCACGCGCTCTGGCCCGACGGCACGTCCGCCTCGTACGCCTACGCGATGGTCGGCATGGGCGCGTTCCTCGCGGGCGCGACCCAGGCGCCGCTCATGGCGATCCTGATGATCTTCGAAATGACGCTGAGCTACCAGGTGGTGCTGCCGCTCATGCTTTCGTGCGTGGTCGCGTACTTCGTCGCGCGCGCGATCGGCAAGGCGTCGATGTACGAAATCACGCTGCATCGCAACCGCGAGGAAGCCGAACGCATGCGCCTGCGCATGACGCAGATGCGCGAGCTGGTGCGCCCCGCGCAGACTGTCGTGCTGGAGAGCGCCACGGTGCAGGAAATGACGCGCGTGTTCCTCGAATATCCGGTGAAGTACCTCTACGTGACGGACGAAACGGGGCGCTTTCTCGGCGCAGTCGCGCTGGCCGATATCACTTCGGATCTGCTGCAAAATCGCGACACCTCGAACAAGCACGCCCGCGACTACCTGAAGCCGACGTTCGACGTGCTCACGCCCGACATGCCGCTCGCCGTTGGCCTGCAGCACTTCATGTCGTTCCAGGGCGAGCGCCTGCCCGTGGTCGAAAGCACGCGTGAGCCGACGCTCGCGGGCGTGGTGTACAAGACCTCGCTTCTCGACGCCTATCAGCGCATGAACGCCGAGCGCTAAGTCTCGCGCGTGGCGTGTCGCGTGTGGCAAAGCGCGGCGGATTTTCTAGAATTCAGAGGGCAGTTTCAGAAAGCAGGCGCTACGCGGCCCGTGCTGTGCGCCCGCGCACCGACGCGCGTGCGCAAGGCCGCGAGAATCGACGCGGGGATCACCGGAGCGAAGATGAGCGAACCCTCACTCGAAGCCGTACGCCGCGACCACGCGGGCTGGATATTCGTGCACTTGCAGGGCGAGCCATACGACCGGGGCGAGCAGCACGGCAAATTGCTCGCCAACGAAATCCGCAACGCGATCCACACCGCGCGCTACCTCGCGAAATGGGACACGGGCGAGGACTTCGACACCTTCATCAACGCCGCGATTGCGCAGTTCACGCCGCGCCTCGACACCGAGTTCGCCGACGAAATCCAGGGCATCGCCGACGGCGCGGGCCTCAAGTTCGCCGAAGTGCTCGCCTGGAATGGCTACATGGACCTGCTGCAGAGCTGGTGGCCGGTTCATGCTGCGGCGCAGCAAGCGCCCCAGGGGCAACCGGCGGTGCGCCCGTGGCGCGGGCGGCGCGGCCACCACTGCAGCGCCTTCATTGCCACGGGCAGCGCGACGCGCGACGGCCGTATCGTCATGGCGCACAACTCGTGGGACCGCTACGCGGCCGGCGACGCCTTCAATATCGTGTTCGACATCGTGCCCGACTCGGGGCACCGCATCCTCATGCAGGGCTTGCCCGGCTGCATCTCGAGCCTCACCGACTTCTGGATCAACGGCGCGGGCCTCATGGTGACGGAGACGACCATCTCGAACTTCGTCGGCTATCGCGCGAACGGCGCCCCCGAGTTCTATCGCTCGCGCCGGGCGACGCAGTATGCGTCGAGCATTGCGCAATGGTGCGAGATGTTCGCGCAGGCGAACAACGCAGGCTATGTGAACAGCTGGCTCCTCGGCGACACCAAGACCGGCGAAATCGCGCGCTACGAACTGGGCCTGCAGCACGCGGGTTTCGAGAGCACGAAAGACGGCTTCTACAGCGGCTTCAACGCGGCCACCGACCTCAGGATCCGCAACCAGGAGTGCACCGGCGAGGCCGACGACTACACCGACGTGCGCCACAACGGCGCGCGCCGCCTGCGCTTCATGCAGCTCGCCCAGGAGCACCACGGCGCGATCGACGCCGAACTCGCCAAGGCGATGATCGCCGACCATCACGACGTCTATCTCGAGCGCAGCGACAACCCCTGCTCTCGCACGATCTGCGGGCACCTCGAACTCGACGATGCGCGCTTCGGCGGCGCGGACCACGGGCCGTTCAACCCATGGGGCGCGAACGACGGCAAGGTGGTCGACGGCGAAATGGCGCGCGATCTGTCGTTCTGGGCGCGTTGGGGTCACCCGTGCGGCCGCCCGTTCGACGCCCAGGCGTTCATGCAGCGCCACCCGCAGTGGAACTGGCTCAACGGCTATATGCGCGACCGTCCCTCATGGCCCTGGACGCGCTTCGAGGCGCTGCGTCGACCCTCGCTTTAATCCCGCGTAACGCCATCGCCCACAAAAAAGCACACGCGTTCGAGACGCGCCGGTGCATTTCCTGCCATTATGGTATTTCCGTATGCGCCTCGCGCACATGAGCCGTTGATCGACTCGTTGTGCCCTTCGCGTAGCGGCGCGCCTGGCCGCCCCGGCTGGCGCGGCCGCCTGCCCCGCCACCACACATGGCGGACGCGGTACGGCGCTTGCTGCGACCGATGGGCCGCATGAGAAAGGAGGTCGAGCGATGAAAACCTCGACACTGATGACCACCGTGCTGTTGTCGGCGTCTTGCTTCGCCGCTCCGGTACGCACTGCGCAGGAATCACCGGTCGCCCAGGCCAGCGCGCACATCCCGCTCGCAAATGGACAGTCCCACGCCTACGACGCCCCCGTGGCGCCGCCCGCTCCCAACGTGCCAGTGATCGTGAACGGCCCGCAACACTGGGAATACCTCACGCTGCCCAAATCGCACCGCCTCGACAAAACACTTAGCCCGGACCTGCACGAGCAGACCTGAGCCCGACCGGCCCCCCGGTTGCGAACATGCGGCGAGTGAGCAGCGCCTGCGCACGCTGCGAAGGCGTGCGAGGCCGATTGTGTATGCTTGAGGCGCCGCGCTAGCGTTGCCCGCTGCAACGCAAACCCGAAGCGGACATCATCTGAACAAATTCCGCATAACGAACGAGACGACGACGCGGACCGCCCACGCCGGCCCCCCGCGCAAAGGACGCCACGCATGCCTGCCTCTCGCATTCCCGACGAACCCATCGATCTGCAATTCGCCGACGTACTGCGCGAAGTGCGCTGGCCCGCCAACAAGGACGAACTCGTGAACGCCGCGCGCGAGGCCGGCGCGAGCAACGAGGTGCTGGCCATCCTCGACGGCATGCCCGAGCAGGATTATCAGGACGTCGCGTCCGTTACGCGGCTGATCGGCAGCAACTACGGCCCTGGCCTCGGCGCCTGAATCGCGCGCGTCGCGGGCTTCGTGCGCGCCGGGCTCACGCGCTTCGGCCGAAGACGACTCGCGCGAAAAAGGTCCCCAACACGGTTTCGACGACCGGCGGCGTGACATGCTGCGGATCGGCCGTGGCGAGAAACTGCACCCCGTCGCACAGCCCGATCAGGCCAACCGCGAGCAGCTCGGGATCGAGCGGCACCGGCGTACCCACGCGCGCCGCAAATTCCTCGATATAGACGGCCAGACTCTCGCGCTTCTCCTTCATGAAAGCGTTAAAGCGCGTGCGAAAGCGTGCGTCGCGCGCGGCCAGCAACTTGGCTTCCACCCACAGCAGGAAAACTTTGTTGTCCTGGGGCATGCGGCTGTAATAGGCGAGCACGCGCGCCTCCATCTGCTCACGCGAGAGCTCGGTCTCGAAGATGGCGCGCAAGTCGGTCTGCATGGCTTCGTGATCGCGCCGCAGCAATTCCACAAGCAGGTCCGACTTGCCCGAAAAGTTCGAGTAAAACGCGCCGCGCGTGTATCCCGCCGCGTGCGCAATGTCCTCGACGCTCGCGCCTACGAACCCTTTTTTCATGAACGTGGCCTGCGCGGCGTCGAGCAAGCGCTCGCGCGTCTGATCGCGGCTCTGCTCGCGGGTGAGTCGAATGCGCTTCATGGCTGGGGGCATCGTGATGTGTCGTGGATTGACGCGAGTCTAGCACTGAAACATTCCTCGGATTCAGTTTCGCACTCGGATACAAGGTTGTATTAGAATCCGACTCATCATCCCAAGTCCGGGTCGGGGCGCGAGCCGCGCCGCGCCCGCGACTCAACGGCGGCGCAACCGGCCAGGTGGTTTTGGGGTTTGCGTGCGTACAAGGCATGTCGTGGTCCAAGCGAGGTCCAAGTGAATCGTCGCGGTCGTGGCGCATCGAGCAGGATGCGCAGTGGTACCGGTAAATTCAGTGCGCTGTGGCGGCATGGCGCACGCGTGCTTTTCGTGCTCGGCGTTGCCGCGCTGGCTGCGTGTGGCAAGCAAAACGAGGCGGCGCCGCAGCCGCGCCCGGCCGTCTCAATGGTCGTGCACCCCGACGGCGGCGGCGTGAGCCCCGTCTACCCCGGCGAGATCGAGGCGCGCAACGCCACGCCGCTCTCGTTTCGCGTGAACGGCAAGATCATCGAGCGTAGCGTGCGGCTTGGCGACAGCGTCAAACCCGGCCAGACGCTTGCGCAACTCGATCCCGCTGACTTCGAGAAAAACGCGGCAAGCGCGCAGGCACAGTTCGACGCTGCGCAGCATCGCCTCGTCTTCGCGAAGCAACAGCTCGATCGCGACACGGCCCAATCGGCGGCCAACCTCATCGCCCGCGCGCAACTCGAACAGACGCAGGATGCCTACGCATCGGCCGCGGCCCAGCGCGACCAGGCGCAGCAGCAGCTCGCACTGGCAAAGAACCAGTTGCGCTACACGCAGATCGTCGCGGACCACGCCGGCGTCATCACCGCCGAAAACGCCGATACCGGCCAGAACGTGCAGGCCGGCCAGGCCGTCTACCAGCTCGCGTGGACGGGCGACATCGACGTGGTGTGCGACCTGCCCGAGCGCGCCGTGGCCGCGCTGCATACCGGCGACACCGCGCAGGTCACGCTCGGCGCCCTGCCCGGCCGCCACTACACGGCCCGCCTGCGCGAACTCGCCGCCGCGGCGGACCCGCAAAGCCGCACGTGGCGCGCGAAGCTCACGCTCGAACACGCCGACGCCGACGTGCGTCTGGGCATGACCGCCAACGTGGCGTTCGCGGCCCCGAGCGAGGCCAGCGCGAGCGCGGTGTTCACGGTGCCGGCCACGGCACTCTTTCACGACGGCGAAGCGCCTGCGATCTGGGTCGTCCACGCGCCCGACAACGTGCTGCAGCTGCGGCGCGTGAGCGTCGCGCGCTACGACGCGCGCACCATCAGCGTGACGGGCGGGCTGCACGACGGCGAGCGCATCGTGCTGCAAGGCGTGCACACGGTCCACGCAGGCGAACAGGTGCGCCCGGTCGCGCCGCTGCATCCCGAGGACTTCGCGTCATGAGCCAGGAGACAGGCTCGGGTCCAGGCGCCGATCACGAAGAGGGCCGCTTCAACCTTTCAGCGTGGGCGCTTCGGCATCGGGCGCTCGTGACTTTTCTCGTTGCACTGGCAACGATCTTCGGCGCGCTCGCCTATACGCGGCTCGCGCAGTCGGAAGATCCGCCCTTCACGTTCCGCGTGATGGTGATCCAGACCTTCTGGCCAGGCGCCACCGCGCGCCAGGTCGAGGACCAGGTGACGACGCGCATCGGCCGCAAGCTGCAGGAAACGCCTTATATCGACTTCCTGCGCAGCTACTCGCGCCCAGGCGAATCGCTCGTGTTCTTCACGATGAAGGACTCCGCGCCCGTGAGCGAAGTGCGCGAGACGTGGTACCAGGTGCGCAAGAAGGTGGGCGACATTGCCTACACGCTGCCGCAGGGCGTGCAAGGACCGTTCTTCAACGACGAGTTCGGCGACGTCTACACCAACATCTACGCGCTGGAAGGCGACGGCTTCTCGCCCGCGCAACTGCACGACTACGCAGACAAATTGCGCGAGCAACTGCTGCGCGTGCCCGATGTGGGCAAGGTCGATTATTTCGGCGATCCCCAGCAGCGCATCTACATCGAGATTCCGAACACGCAATTGACGCGGCTCGGCATCTCGCCCACGCAGCTCGGACAGGTGATCGGCGCGCAGAACAGCGTCTCGTCGGCGGGCACGCTCACGACCGCCGACGACCGTGTGTTCGTGCGCCCGAGCGGCCAGTACGAGGATCTGGGCGCGATTGCCGATACGCTGATTCGCGTGAACGACCGCACCTTTCGCCTGGGCGACATCGCGACGATCCGGCGCGGCTACGACGAGCCGCTCGCCACGCAGATGCGCTTTCAGAACCAGGCCGTGCTCGGCATCGGCCTCACGATGCAGCCAGGCGGCGACGTCATTCGCCTCGGCAAGGCGCTCGATGCGCGCGTCGAGCAGTTGCGCGCGCAACTTCCCGCGGGCCTGAAGCTCGTCGAAGTCTCGAGCATGCCCGATGCCGTCTCGCGCTCGGTGGACGACTTCGTCGAAGCCGTGGCCGAAGCCGTGGGCATCGTGCTGCTCGTGAGCCTCGTCTCGCTCGGCGTGCGCACGGGCATGGTGGTCGTGATCACCATTCCGATCGTGCTCGCCGTCACCTCGCTCGCGATGTACCTCTTCGGCATCGGCCTGCACAAAGTCTCGCTCGGCACGCTCGTGCTCGCGCTCGGTCTGCTCGTGGACGACGCCATCATTTCCGTCGAGATGATGGCCGTGAAACTCGCGCAGGGCTGGAACCGCACGCGCGCCGCCGCGTTCGCGTACACCAGCACGGCGTTCCCGATGCTCACCGGCACGCTCGTCACCGTTGCGGGCTTTTTGCCCATCGTGCTCGCGAGGTCGAGCACCGGCGAGTACACGCGCTCGATCTTCCAGGTGTCCGCCATCGCGCTGATCGCCTCATGGTTCGCGGCCGTGGTGCTGATTCCGCTGCTCGGCTACCGGCTGTTGCCGGAGCGCAAGCCCGACCCGAACGCGCCGAATGCCGCCCATGGCGATGACCACGAGCACGAGATCTACGACACGCGTTTCTATCGGCGCCTGCGCGGCTGGATCGGCTGGTGCATCGAGCGCCATGCGATCGTGCTCGTCCTGACCATCGCGCTTTTCGTGGCCGCGCTCGCGTGCTTCAAGCTCGTGCCGCAACAGTTCTTTCCGAGTTCCGACCGCCCCGAGCTGCTCGTGGACGTGCGCCTGCCGGAAAGCGCCTCGATCGATGCGACGCTGCGGCAAACGAAGCGCCTCGAAGCGGCGCTCAAGGGCCGCCCCGAGATCGACCATTTCATCGACTTCGTCGGCACCGGCGCGCCGCGGTTTTATCTGCCGCTCGACCAGCAGTTGCAGCAGCCCAATTTTGCGCAGTTCGTGATCACGACGAAGTCGGTCGAAGACCGCGAGAAGCTCGCAAGCTGGCTCGAACCGATGCTGCGCGAGCAGTTCCCGGCTATCCGCACCCGCCTCTCGCGCCTCGAAAACGGGCCGCCCGTCGGCTACCCCGTGCAGTTCCGCGTGAGCGGTGACGATATCCCGACGGTGCGCGACATCGCCAACAAGGTGGCGGCGACGCTGCGCGCCGATCCGCGCACCGACAACGTGAATTTCGACTGGGACGAGCCCGCGGGCCGCTCGCTGCACTTCCAGATCGACCAGCAAAAGGCGCGCGCGCTCAATGTCTCGTCGCAGGACATCGCCAACTTCCTGCAGATGACCTACTCGGGCTACACCGTGACGCAGTATCGCGAGCGCGACAAGCTCATCAGCGTCGATCTGCGCTCGCCCGCCGCCGAACGCGTCGACCCCGCGCGCCTCCTCACGCTTGCCATGCCCACGCCCAACGGCCCGGTGCCGCTCGGCGCGCTCGGGCATCTCGCCAACGATCTGGAGTACGGCGTGATCTGGTCGCGCGACCGGCAGCCCACCATCACCGTGCAGTCGGATGTGCGCGCGGGCGCGCAAGGCATCGATGTCACGCATGCGCTCGACCGGCAGCTGGAGTCGGTCAAAACGGCGCTGCCACCCGGCTACCACATCGAGGTGGGCGGCTCCGTCGAGGAAAGCGCGAAGGGCCAGGCGTCGATCTTCGCGCAGTTGCCGGTGCTCGCCATTGCCGTGCTCACGCTGCTGATGATCCAGCTGCAAAGCCTCTCGCGCGTGCTGATGGTCGTGCTGACCGCACCGCTCGGTCTGATCGGCGTGGTGATCGCCCTGCTCGTGTTCCGGCAGCCGTTCGGCTTCGTGGCCATGCTCGGCGTGATCGCCATGTTCGGGATCATCATGCGCAACTCGGTGATTCTCGTCGATCAGATCGAGACGGACATTCGCGCCGGACACAAACGCTTCGACGCCGTGGTGGGCGCAACGGTGCGCCGCTTCCGGCCGATCATGCTGACCGCCGCGGCCGCCGTGCTCGCGCTCATTCCGCTGTTGCGCTCGAACTTCTTCGGGCCGATGGCCACGGCGCTGATGGGCGGCATCACGATTGCGACCGTGCTTACGCTGTTCTTCCTGCCCGCGGCTTACGCGGCCGCGTTCCGCGTGCGCAGCAGCGAGACTGACGAGACCGGCAGCGCGCCGGAACAGGCATCATGAAGAAGGCTTCTTTGACTTCGGCGTCGGGCGCGCGCAACACGGCGCGCTCGCAGGCAACAGGTTCCGTGCTTGCGCTGCGATCGCTCGCCGCATGCGTCGCGCTCGCGCTCGCAGGCTGCGCGATGGGGCCGACCGGCGAGCCGCCGGCCATGCCTCAGCCCGAGCACTACGGCACCGAGGCGCAACGGGCGCAGACCGTCGCCGCCCAGGGCGTCGCCCAGCAGTTCGTCACGGGCGCGCAACCGGTGCCGCAATGGTGGACGCTCTACGGCTCCGACGCGCTCGACGCGCTCGTGAACGAGGGTCTTGCCCACAGCCCGAATCTCGCCGCCGCTGACCACAACCTGCAAGCGGCCCGCGAGCAATTGCGCGGCCAGATCGGCAGCTCGCTCCTGCCGACCGTCGACGCCATCGGCATCGCGCAACGCCAGCAGCAGCCCGCGATCCCGCAGTTCGGCATCGACCAGTTGCAGTACGGGATTTTCGCGGGCCTGATCGACGTTCGCTATACCTTCGACGTGTTCGGCGCGACCCGCCTGAACAACGCGGCGCTCGCCTCGCGCGTGAACGTGCAGGCGTTCCAGTTCGAGGCTGCGCAGCGCGCGCTTGCCGCGAACATCGTGGCGAGCGCGCTCGGCGCGGCGACGCTGCATGCGCAGATCGACACGACCGAACAACTGATTGCGCTCGCCAACGCGCAGGCCGACGACGTGCAAAAGCGTTACGCGCTCGGCTCCGCTTCGCACACCGATCTATTAAGCGCGCAGCAAAGCGCGGCGTCGCTCGCGGCGAGTCTGCCGGGGCTGCGCCAGCAATGGGTCGCGCAGCGCCATGCGTTGGCCGTGCTGATCGGCCGCACACCCGACCAGGCGCCGCCAGACCTCGATCTCTCCAGCCTGACCTTGCCTGCGCGGGTGCCCGTGGTCATCCCTTCAGAACTCCTGAGAACCCGTCCTGACATCGAAGCCGCCGAAGCCACGCTCAAGGCTGCCGCAGCCGGTGTCGGCGCCGCGACCGCGCAGATGTACCCGAGCATCACCCTTTCGGCGGCGCTCGGCCAGGGCGGCTTCAGTTGGCCCGTCGTCACGTCTGGCGCGGGCGCGCTATGGGCAATCGGCGCTTCGCTTTCGCAGCCGATCTTTCATGGCGGTGCGCTCCTCGCACAACGGCGCGCGGCGTTGCAGTCGTACGAGGCGGCCAACGACACGTACAAGCAAACGGTACTGACGGCGTTCCAGGATGTCGCCGACCGTCTCGCCGCGCTCGAGCACGACGCCCAGGCCCTCGACGCGGCGAGCACGTCGGCGCGCACGGCCCAGGGCGTTTATGAGGACACCAACGCGCGCTACAAGCTGGGTGCCGTGCCGTGGTACGCGGTGCGCCAAAGCGAGCAGCAATGGCGTAACGCGCGGCTCGACGAAATCCGCTATCGCGGCACGCGGCTTTCCGATACGGCCGCGCTCTTCCAGGCAATGGGCAATCCGCCGGTGAATCCGGCGACGCTCGGCAGCGAGCACGCCGCGAGCACAGCGGCGACAGCGCCGGCTGCGAACGTTGGCGCTGCCGCGCAGGACAAGTAACACCCGCGTTTTTCCGCGTGTCTCGCGATACCATGATCGGCAGCGCGCCGTTTGCGACGGCGCAACCGCATCACGGAGACGACATCATGCCCAGCCCTTCGCTCGACTTCTGGTTCGACCTGGCCAGCAACTACAGCTATTTGAGCGTGATGCGCATCGAAGCGCTCGCCGGGCGGGCGGGCGTAGCGGTGCGCTGGCGCCCCTTCCTGCTCGGCCCCATTCTCGACGCGCTCGGCTGGGAAGGCCCGCCCTTCGTCGTGCAGAAGGAAAAAGGCGCGTATGTGTGGCAGGACATGCGTCGGCAGTGCCGCAAATACGCGCTGCCGTGGCAACAGCCCACCGAGTTTCCCCGCCGCACCGTGCTCGCCACGCGCGTCGCCGTGCTCGCCGCCGACGAACCGTGGCTGCCCGGCTGGTGCCGCGCCGTCATGACGCGCAACTACGGCGACGACCGTGAGGTCGATTCGCCCGAAGCGGTCGCACACATGCTCACCGCGTTGGGGCTCCCGGCGCAGCCGCTCATCGAGGAAGCCGGCAGCGATGCGAACCGGCAGCGGCTGCGTGAGCGGACCCAGGCGGCGCGCGACCTGGGCATCTTCGGCGCGCCGACGTTTTTCGTCGGCAAGGACATGTTCTGGGGTAACGACCGGCTGGAAGACGCTATCGAAGCGGCGCTCTGTGCGACGCAGAATCAGGACAGCGTGTAGCCCTCTTCCCTGCGTCCTCCGTCGTTGCTCTGTCAGGATTTTCTGACCCTTATTTTCGGGATAGAACTGTTACACTGCGCCGTAACGTGAGTCAGGTTTTCCTGACTTTATCTCCACATAACTATTCGCATTCCTACATATGTAGAGACACCCTCATCGGAGAGGGAGTCGTTTCTTCTTTCGATCGGCATGAGCAGTGAGAAAGAAGCGACGCACGACAACCGGGGAGATCACGACCATGGGACATCAAGTGAAGCGTAGCATTTGCTTCGCAGTATTAATTATCTCCAGCGCCGCTGCCCATGCTGGCCTCGACTGCGAAGGCTCGCGCGGCGGCTTCCGCTTCCAGACCGACGATAGCTGGACCGGCACCGACAAGCTCGAGCACTTCGCGGTGTCCGCGCCGTTCGGCGCGCTCGGAGGCTGGCTCACGCGCGACACGGACCACCCGGTCGTGTATGGCACGCTGATCGGCACGGTCCCGGGACTCCTGAAGGAAACGCTCGACGGGACCTGCCGGACCAACGGCTTCTCCTTTAAGGACCTGTTTGCCGATACGCTCGGCGCCCTCACGGGTGCGTGGCTCGCACACTGGGCCCTCACGTATTCGCGCGGTTCGCACAGCCAAACCTTCGGACTGCGTTACGACAATGTGTTTTGACGCGCAATGCCTCATGCGGCTCGCCTGCGCACAATGCCTTTGGCGTCAGGCAGTTAGCTTCGATATCCCAGGGTTATGAACAGGGGCTTCAACAAAAACTGTGGAAAAGTCAGCGCGGAAGTTACCCACAGTTTTTGTTGGCAGCCCTGTGGAAAAGCCCTGGAAAGCTCAGCCAACTCCTTGGCCCACAAGGAAATTCCGTTCATCAAACAAAACACGGCGCGTCGTTGCCGACGCGCCGTGTTTATCCTGCATACCTCACTAAACCCGAATCAAGGTTTGTTCGTTTCGAACAGATCCATGATTTGCTTCTTTTCCGTCGTGGTGACGCTCGGAGGCGTCATCCCGCCAGGGCCCATGCTGCCGGTCGCCCCGCTCGCATCGCTCGCCGCCCCCGCCGGGTTCGCCGAGTCCAGACCGATGCTCGCGACGAAGCCGTTACCCGGCGTCATGTCCGAGAAGAACAGTTCATCATTGATCGTCGTGAGGCCCTCGGGCATCGCCGGCTCTTCCTGCGGCACGCCGCGCAGCGCGCGCTGCATGTATTCCACCCAGATCGGCAACGCGAGCTGCGCGCCGAATTCGCGGCTGCCGAGGCTCTTCGGCTGATCGTAGCCCATCCACGCCACGGCAACGAGCGTGCGCTGATACCCCGCGAACCAGCCGTCCTTGGCGTCGTTGGTCGTACCGGTCTTGCCTTGCAGGTCGTTGCGATGGAGCACGTTGGTGCCCGCACCCGTACCCGCCGTCGCCACCGAATGCAGCAGGCTGTTCATCACGAACGCGTTGCGCGGCGAGAGCGTTTGCGGCGCATTCTGACCCGCCACGAGCGGCTGCGCGCGCAGGATCGGCTGGCCGTGCGCATCGTCGACTTCGGCGATCAGATACGGGTTGATGCGATAGCCGCCGTTCGCGAACACGCTGTACGCGCCCGCCGACTGCAGCGGCGTGACGAGGCCCGCGCCGAGCGCCATCGGCAGGTACGGCGGGGTCTTGTCCGCGTCGAAGCCGAAGCGCTGCGTCACGTAGTCCTGCGCGTACTTCGTGCCGATGTACGAAAGGATGCGGATCGACACGAGGTTCTTCGACTTCTGCAGCGCGAGCCGCATCGTCATCGGGCCTTCGGGCTGGTCGTCGTCCTTCGGCTCCCATGCGTCGCCGCCCGGCGTGCTGGGCGGGAAATAGAGCGGCGCGTCATTGATGATCGTCGCCGGTCCAAGGCCCTTTTCGAGCGAAGCCGAGTAGATGAACGGCTTGAAGCTCGAGCCCGGCTGACGCCACGCCTGCGTGATGTGATTGAACTTGTTCTTGTTGAAGTCGAAGCCGCCGATCAGCGCGCGGATCGCGCCGTCCTGCGGCGTGAGCGAGACGAGTGCGCCTTCCACCTGCGGCAACTGCGTGATCTGCCAGTTGCCCTTCGCATCTTGCATCAGGCGCACGATGGAGCCCGGGCGAATGTGCAGCGCCTGCGAGGCGCGCGGCGAGAGCGCGGCCGCCACGAAGCGCAGGCCCTCGCCCGTCACCGTCACCGAGGTGCCGTCGAGTTGTTGTGCCGTCACCGACTTCGGACCCGCGTCGATCACGACCGCCGAGACGAGGTCGCCGTTGTCCGGGTGGTCGGTCAGCGCGTCTTCGATTGCCTGCTCGCGGTCGTCGCCGTCGGCAGGCAATTGCACGAAACCTTCCGGCCCGCGATAGCCATGGCGGCGCTCGTAGTCCATCACACCCTTGCGCACGGCCGCGTAGGCGGCGTCCTGGTCGGCGGAATCGATCGTCGTCGTGACGGTGAGCCCGCGCGTATAGGTCTCGTCCTTGTACTGCGCGTACATCATCTGACGCACCATTTCCGCGACGTATTCGGCGTGCACGTTGTACTCGGTGCCGGCGGTCTTCGTCTGCAGCGGTTCCTTCATCGCTTCGTCGTATTGAGCCTGCGTGATGTAGCCGAGATCGAGCATGCGCTTGAGGATGTACTCCTGGCGAATCTTCGCGCGGTGCGGATTGACGATCGGGTTATACGCCGAAGGTGCTTTCGGCAGACCTGCGAGCATCGCGGCCTGGGCGACCGTAATGTCCTTCAGGTCCTTGCCGAAGTACACGCGCGCCGCCGCCGAAAAACCGTAGGCGCGCTGACCCAGATAAATCTGGTTCATGTACAGCTCGAGAATCTGGTCCTTGGTGAGCGCGCGCTCGATCTTGTAGGCGAGCAGCATCTCGTAGACCTTACGCGTGTAGGTCTTCTCGCTCGAAAGGAAGAAGTTGCGCGCAACCTGCATCGTGATCGTGCTCGCGCCTTGCGAGGCGCCACCGTGCATGAGGTCCGCCACGCCCGCGCGCAGGATGCCGACGAAGTCCACACCGCCGTGCTCGTAGAACCGGTAGTCCTCGATCGCGAGCACGGCCTTCTTCTGGATATCAGGAATATCCTGGAAGCGGACGAGCTGACGACGCTCTTCGCCGAACTCGCCGATCAGCACGTGATCGGCGGTATAGATGCGCAGCGGCACCTTGGGCTGATAGTTGGTGAGCGCGTCGAGCGATGGCAGCTGCGGCTCCATCACGACGAGCCCGTAACCCACGAGCAGCGCACCCACCACGCAGAGCGTACCGATCAGGCCGACGAACCAGAGCGCGAGCGTCGTTCCAATGGAGCGCCGCTTCGGGCTGCCATCGCGCGGCCCGTTGCCGCCGGAACCGCCACCTGAGCCGCCACCCGATTCAGGACGGCGAGGCGGCTGGCGCCCGTTGTTGAAGGAGGGTTCCCGATCTTCGTTCGGGTACTGCGGTGAAGGCGGTCGTTTGATGATAGGCATGACTGGAATGATGGGCGCGTCTCGCGCGCGCCGGCTGCGCGCAACTCGCACGCATGGATCTCGACCACGGCGTCATGGCGCCAATGCGGCATACGACGTCGCCGGCTCAAACCCGGCGACGCGGCGCGACCGGCAACGCCCCCGTCCGGCCGCGCGGCGCGCACTACGGCACGCCACAGGCGAATACACGCCCGTTCAGGCGCCATTCGCGAAATGTAACAGCGCATTCTAAAGAAATCGCGGGCGGCGGGTCGCGCTTTTTTTGTAAGAGTTTCTTGGGAAATGATTCCCGCCCGATTTTTTGCGAGCGAGGCGATCGCTTGCACCGATCGCGCCTTTATGCGCGAAAAGTTTCGTTATCTGCCCTTATATCAGGCGACAAATTACACAAATTTGTACAAAGAGCGGCAAATTCTTGCAGGCAGGGTTGTTCCCATCCGAGCACCTTCCGATTGCGCATCGGCGCACTCGTCTTATGATGAAAGATCTGCTACACGCCCCTGTTCGCGCCCGGGCAAGCCCGCACTTATTCTTACAAATCGCTGTGGCGCAGGCAGGAAAACGGACGTCATACGAAGCCGACCCAACGGCCCGCCGATTATGAACAAGCCTAGCGAACGCATCGTCGTCTTCGTCACGCCCGCGCAAAAGCGCGCGATCTCCGCTACCGCCGGTGAGCTTGGCATCAGTATTAGCGAGCTTATGCGCCGCGCCGTGATTGCGTTCAGCGCCACGAGCGATCAGGTGAAAGCCGCGAGCATTGTCGACCGGCTCAACGCGCCGCGTCAGCCCGACGCGCTCGCCCAGGTGCTGCAAAAGGCAGCGAAGCCGCTGCGCGCGGGCCGCGCAGGCGCGATCCGGCCATCCGATGGCGCGGCGGCGGCCACCGGTGCAAACGGCGCGAACCCGGACGCGCAGCAAGATGCTGCGCACGCGGATCGCGAGACAACTGCGCCCCTTCACGGCGCCGCCGCCCACGAGCCAGCGCCTCATGCGTCAGACGCTCCCCTGCCCGCCGCGCACACCGACGAACCAGACGTGAGCCATGCCGCACGCGAAATCGCGCAGGCGGTGGCTCGACTCAGCGCCGAAGCGGCTGCCGCAGACGAAAGCGCCGCGCTCGATGCAGCCGCCGCGCATTCGCTCGACGTCGAGCCGCTGCAACCGCTAAGCTCGGCGCCCTTCGCACGTTCGCGGCGCAACGCAAGCGACGCGGGCAACACAGGCGACGAAGCCCACAGCGACGACGGCGCGCCCGAAGGCGGAAAATTCGCCTGACACGGGCCGCATTCGCGCAGCCATACGCCTGTGTCACAGTTGGCGCTTGACACCTGCTTACCCGTTCGTGCGAGGGCTGTGCGCGGCCTGTTCCTTTAAGTCCCTTTTAAGACAGGCCGTGGTGTAATATCCGCGATCGATGGCGGCGCCCGGCCTCCAGCGGTACTCCCAGCCGCGCAGCCAGGCCTCGTTCTGACGAACATACGCGTGCAAGAAAACGCCGTCACGCTATTGCAATTGCCGCATTTGCCCCGATTTGCGCGGTGCATGTGCGCCAGGCGCAAAGCGGCGTAAGCTGGTAGATGGATCAGCCGTCGCCAGCCGGCCGGCGCGTGAGCCCAACCCGCATGCACGCACCTCGGCTCATCATGGCCGATCTCATTTCACTGGAGGAATTCATGTCGCTTTTCGACTCCATCTCCCGCACCGTCAAGGGCCTGCTCAACGACGCGGCTGACTCGGTGCAGGATCCGTCGCGCGACGCGCGCCAGATCGTGCGTGAGCTCGACGACAGCATCGCCCGCGCGGAGAACTCGCTCGTCGAGATCCAGGCGCAGGTCGCGACGCAGCAAAGCAAGCGCGACGTGGCCGCCGACAAGGCGAAGAAGTACGAAGACGGCGCAAAGCGCGCGCTGCAATCGGGCGACGAAGCGCTCGCACGCGAAGCACTCGGCGCGCAGCAAACCGCCGAAGCCGAGCGCGACGCGCTCGCGGGCGAACTGGCCAAGCTCGAACCGTCGGTCGATCAACTCAAGCAGCAGATCGACGACATGCGCCAGCGCCGCAACGACCTGAACGCACGCTCGAACATCCTGCAAGCGAAGCAACAGATCGCTCAGGCGAAGGACGTCGCAGCCACGGCGCTGGGCGGCATCGGCGGCAAGAATCTCGATGGCGACTTCCAGAAGCTGGAAGAGAAGGTCGCGCTGTCGAACGCGCGCTCGGACGCGCGGCTGAATTCGTCCGACCAGTCGAGCGGCAAGGCGCTCGACGACAAGCTCGCGGCGCTCAACAAGGGGCCGTCGGTAGACGAGCGCCTCGAGGCACTCAAGAAGCAGATGAACACGCCGGCGCAGTAAAGCGCGCCAGCGTGCTGGATGCGGCGCGGCATGGGCCGCGCTGCCGGCATAGCGCCGCATCCCCGTATCGAATGCCATGGAGACGGGCGTCAAGCCGCCCGGCCAGCAACATGAAAAAGTTTCTTGCCGCTGCCAGCATCGCTGTCGCATCGCTCGCCTTCACGGGCGGCGTGGCGTTCGCCGTGCCGAGCGTGCAGCAGATCGAATCTGCGATGTCCCAGGGCGACTGGCAGCGCGCCGACTCGGGCCTCACCGAAGTCCTGCAGGCGCATCCGGACAACGCGCGTGCCCACTACCTCTACGCGCAGGTGCTCAACCGCGAAGGCCGTTACGCCGACGCGCTCACGCAGGTCCAGCAAGCGAAGTCGCTCGATCCGCAAATCCGCTTCACCCAGCCGCAGCGTTTCGCGCAGGTCGAAGCGAAGATCCGCTCCGACGCCACGCGCGCCGGCGCGGTGACGAAGAGCAGTTCGAACAACCCGTTCACGCAGCAAGCAGCGGCGGCTCCCACGCCGCAAAGGCAGGGTCCTGGTATGGGCATGTGGATTGGTATCGCCATTCTGTTGGTCGGCATTGCGCTCGTGCTGCGCTGGACACTGCGCCGCGCGAAGTCCACCGAAGACGCCAAGGCCGGCGACGACCGCCGCGACCAGCTCAAGCGCGCCACCGAACTGCTTAACGGCGTGCGCTCGCTCAAGCTCGACGTGAAGCTCTCGACGGCACCGGGCCACGAAGCGCTCGAGAAGGAAGTCGAAGGACTCGAAGCGCAGTTGCGCAGCCTCGTCGAAACGCTCTCGAACAGCGCGAATCCGCGGCCGCCGTACGAGATCGAGGACCTCGAACGCCAGTTCGCGAGCCTCAAGGCGCGCGCCGAAGGCCGTCCCGATCCGAACGCGCAGCCCGCAGCGCCGGAGTACGGCAGCAACTCGAGCTACGCGCGTGAAGCCGATGCCGCGTTCGGGCGTCAGCCGCAGTATCCGCCGGCGCCGCCGCAGCAACCGCCGCAGGTGATCGTGCAGCAAGGCGGCGGTGGCATGGGCGGCATGGGCGGACTGCTCACGGGCGTCCTGCTCGGTGAAGCGCTGAACCATGGCCGCGACCGCGTGATCGAGCGCGACGTGTTCGTCGACGAGGATGGGCGCCGTGTTCAGCGCGACGGCAGCGGCAATGGCGGCGGCCTCGACTTCGGCCAGGGATCGAACGACTGGGACGACGGCTCGGGCGGCGGCGGTGTCGATATGGGCAGCAACGACAGCTCGGACGACTGGAACAACTCCTGAGGCTTCTCCAGCGCACACCGCTTACGCAAACGACGGGCTCCTTCACGGAGCCCGTTTTGCATCGGCGCGAATCACAGCACTTCGCACGACACACCGCACATCACACGTAACGGCGGACGCACACATGAGCAGCAGAAACGGGGCGGCACTGCGCATCGCCATCATCGGCAGCGGCTTTTCCGGCATCGGCATGGCGATCCGCCTGCGCAGTATGGGCGTGGACTCGTTCACGATCTATGAAGCCGCCGCAAGCCTCGGAGGCACCTGGCGCGACAATGCGTATCCAGGCGCCGCTTGCGATATTCCTTCGCACCTCTACTCGTTTTCGTTCGAGCTGAATCCGGCGTGGACGCGCACCTACGCGCCGCAGCACGAAATTCTCGACTACCTGCGCCATTGCGCGCACAAGTATGACGTCGAGCGCTTCATCGAATATCGTTCGCGCGTGCACGCGGCGCGCTTCGTGCAGGCCCGCGGCGTCTGGGAAGTGGAGATCGAACGCGACGGCGCGATCCGGACGATCGAAGCCGATATCGTGATCGCTGCGAACGGCCCGCTCTCGCGGCCGGCGATGCCGCAGATCCCGGGCATCGAGCGCTTCGAGGGCAAGCTCTTCCATTCGGCGCGCTGGGACCATGACTATGCACTCGAAGGCAAGCGCATCGCCGTGATCGGCACTGGGGCAAGCGCGATTCAGTTCGTACCGCATATCCAGCCGCGCGCGGCTCAGCTCACGGTGTTTCAGCGCACGCCGCCGTGGATCATGCCGCGGCGCGATCGCGCCATCAGCGAACGTTGGCGCTGGATTTACCGGCACATGCCCTTCGCGCAACGCGTGGCGCGTGCCGCCATATACTGGCAGCACGAATCGCGTGCGCTTGGCTTCGCGGTGGAGCCGCGCCTGCTCAAGGCGCCGACGAAGTTCGCGCTAAGCTATCTCGCGCATAAGGTCAAAGAGCCCGAACTGCGCGCGCGGCTCACGCCGGACTACGTGCTGGGCTGCAAGCGCGTGCTGCTCTCGAGCGACTACTACCCTGCCCTCGCGCAGCCGAACGCGGAGTTGGTGACCGACGCGATCCGCGAGGTCGTTGCGGATGGCATCGTCACCGCCGACGGCAAGCACCGGCCTTACGACGCGATCGTCTGCGGCACGGGTTTTCAGGTCAACGGCGTCGACGCGCCTTTCCACGTGACGGGCGCAGACGGTCAGGACCTCGGCGAAACGTGGCGGCGCGACGGCCCCGAGGCGTACCTGGGCGCGAGCGTCGCGGGCTTCCCGAATCTCTTCTTCATGGTCGGGCCGAACACGGCGCTCGGGCACAACTCGATGATCTACATGATCGAGTCGCATATCGCCTATATCGCCGCCTGCATCCGCGCGCTGCAGCGCTCGGGCGCGCGCACGATGGAGGTTCGCGCCGAGGCGCAGCGAAGCTGGAACGCGCGCCTGCAGGCGCGTTTCGCAGGCACCGTGTGGCAGTCGGGGTGCCGCAGCTTCTACCTTACGCAGGCGGGCAAGAACACCGCGCTGTGGCCTGGCTTCACGTTCATGTTTCGCCGCAAAACGCGCCGCGTGCGCAGCGCCGACTACGCGTTCGAGCGTTAGACGCGCTGCGGATGCCCCGCGTACACGCGCGTCTCGTAGGCGAAGTTCACCGTACCGTTTTTTTGCGTCGCCTCGAACAGCTCGCGCAGTGCCGCGAGCATCGGCTCGTGGCGCTCATCGCCGGCCCTTGGCGCATACGACGACGACATCAGCCGCCCGCGCAGGCTATCGAAGTCGAGCAACTGCGCATTCGGGAACACAGTCTGATGCTCGAAGCCGTCGCCGAACCAGTCGGCCATCGCGGCCGAGTCGGGATAGGTTTCGGCCACTTGCGCGTAGTCGGGGCAAAAACGCTGCAGCAGCGCCTCGTAGCCCGCCAGAAACGCCGAACCTTCGAGCAGGCGGCTGTTCCAGAACAGCACGATCTTGCCGCGCGGTTTCAGGATGCGCGCGAACTCGCGCTGCGAATCGGTCTTGTGGAACCAGTGGAACGCCTGCGCGGCGCTCACGAGGTCCACGCTCGCGGCGTCGAGCGTCGTCGCCTCCGCCGTGCCCGCGACACTGCGATAGCCTTTGTAGCCGCCTAGCATTTCGTCCGCCGCGGCGCGCATGGCCGCGTTCGGCTCGACGGCCGTGACGGGGTGGCCCGCGTCGAGGAAAAGCCTGGTTGAGAGGCCCGTACCCGCGCCGATGTCGGCCACGGGCGCACCCGGCGCAATGCCGCACTCCACGTGCACGAAGGTCGCCACTTCGCGCGGATAGGTCGGCCGGTATTTCACGTAGTCTGCGACCCGGTCGGTGAAACGCCGGGTGGAATCGTCGATCATCGTTCTGCCCTTTTGTCGTTCAACCGCCGCCGCCCAGGAGCTTCACCAGCTCCCAGAGGAAGCGCAATACCATCAGGATCAGCTCCCAGAGCTGGATCAGTTGCTGCCAGAGCGCGAGCGGCGCGCTCCCGCCGAAAATCGCTTCGATCATCTTGCTCCCATCGCGACGCCCCTGTGCTCCTCATTTCAGGCTTGCGGAGCGCCCGAGTTCCCGATCATAGCGCCAGGCGCACCCCCTGCGCTCAAGTCTGCGTATTACGCGCCGTAAACAAGTTCAGAAAGCCCGGCGATCGGACCTGCTGACGACTGGGCACGCCGCTTTTCACAGCGTTGCGCTTTTCATTGCGCACCGGGCAAGGAGACACCCGATGACACGTTTGCGTTTGCTGGGCCTGCGCGGTCGCCGCCGCGCGGGAAAATCCGCCGGCGTCGTTGGCGACATTGCTGCGCACGCCGGCAGGCTCGGAATCGAGATCTGCGACGTGGCGGGCCACGTCGACGAAGTCGCCGCGCGCGTGCAGCGTCAGACCGACGTGTGCCACGCCCTGCGCGAGTCGGCAGCGCACACGCTCGCCGGCAACCACCAGATCGCCGCGGCAGCGCGCGCCATGCGCGAGCTGAGCACGGGCACCGCCGCCACGGTGCAGCAATCGCAGCAGACCATCGAGGAATCACTCGCCGACATTCACGGGCTGGTCGAGAGCGTCACCGTCATCGAGACGCAGATCCGCTCGCTCAAGAGCGCGCTTGCGCATGTCTCGAAGGTCTCCGAGGAAATCTCGCTGATCGCGCGGCAAACCCAGCTTCTCGCGCTGAACGCGGCCATCGAAGCAGCGCGCGCGGGCGAGTCCGGCAAGAGCTTCGCCGTGGTCGCGAGCGAAGTGAAGAACCTCTCTGCGAAAACCGCGCAGGCTACCGGCCAGATCGAGCAAACGCTCGGGCAGCTCACGCAGCAGACCGAGCAGCTCATCGCCGAAGGCACCGCCAACACTGAACGCGCGCATCGCGTGCGCGAAGGCACGCACACCATTGGCGCGGCCGTGCACAGCACCGGCCAGGCGATCATGCAGCTCGACGAGCACGCCGGACAGATCGCCCAGCTCACGGGCGAGATCGAGACGAAATGCGACGGGCTCGAAAGCCAGGTGGGCGAGATGGTCGCCGGCGTCGAAGATTCGGGGCGCAACTTCGTGCAGGCGAAGGATCAGCTCGGCAAGTTGCTCGAGGTCTCGGAAACGCTCATCGAACTTTCCGCCGCCACGGGCGTGGAAACCGACGACACGCGTTTCATCGAGACCGTACAGCGCGCCGCCGCCCAGGTCAGCAAGCAGTTCGAAGGCGCGCTCGCGCGTGGCGAGATCGGCGAAGCGGATCTGTTCGACAGCGTCTACGCGCCGGTGCCGAACACGAACCCGCAGCAGCATATGACGCGCTTCACCGCCTTCACCGACCGCGTGCTGCCTGCGATCCTCGAACCGCTGCTCGCGTTCGACGAGCGCGTCGCCTTCTGCGTGGCGATCGATCCGCGCGGCTACATTCCCACGCACAATCGCAAGTTCTCGCATCCGCAAGGCGCCGACCCGGTGTGGAATGCCGCGAACTGCCGCAATCACCGCATCTTCAACGACCGTGCGGGGCGCGCCGCCGGCTCGCACACCAAGCCCTTCCTGCTGCAAACGTACCGTCGTGACATGGGCGGCGGCACGTTCGTGATGATGAAGGACGCCTCCGCGCCGATCTTCGTGAACGGGCGGCACTGGGGCGGGTTTCGCATGGGATACCGTCTGTAACGATCGATCGCCCAAAAGCAAACGGCGCGCGGACATGGCTGTCCGCGCGCCGTTTTTGCATGCGCCTCGAAGCGCGTTGGCGATCAAACGGCCATCGCCATCCGCTTGCGCTCCGCGCGCTGCATGAAATAGTTGCCGGCGATCACACCCACGGTCACGACCGCAATGAACAGCGTAGCGAGCGCGTTCATCTCCGGGTTCAGGCCGAGGCGCACACGCGAGAACACCACGAGCGGCAGCGTGGTCGAGCCCGGCCCCGAAAGGAACGCCGAGAGCACCAGGTCGTCGATCGAGAGCGTGAACGAGAGCAGCCAGCCGGCCGCAAGCGCCTGCGAAATGAGCGGCAGCGTGATCTGGAAGAACACCTTGAACGGCGTCGCGCCCAGGTCGAGCGCAGCCTCTTCGAGCGACGGATTCAACTCGCGCACGCGCGACTGCACGATGATGGCAACGTACGAAATACACAGCATGACGTGGCCGATCCAGATTGTGAACACGCCGCGCCCCGCGGGCCAGCCGATCAATTTGCCCATTTCCACGAAGAGCAGCAAGAGCGAAATGCCCTGGATCACTTCGGGAATCACGAGCGGTGCGTTGATCATGCCCGAGAAGAGCGTAAAGCCGCGAAAGCGCCCCATGCGCGCGAGCACGAAGCCCGCCCACGTGCCGATGAATACCGACGCGAACGCCGTCATCAGCGCGATGCGCAGCGAGAGCCAGGCGGCGGTGATCAGCTCGTCGTCGGTGATGAGCGCCTGATACCAGCGCGTGGAAAAGCGCGTCCACACCGTCACGAGTTGCGACTCGTTGAACGAATAGACGATCAGGCTCAGGATCGGGATATAGAGGAACGCGAAGCCGAGGCCGAGCGCGATAAACATCAGAACGCGATTCGGTTTCATTTGCCGCGGCCCTCCAGTTCCTTCGCCTGGTAGTGCTGGAACAGCGCCATAGGCACGAGCAGCAGGAGCACCATCGCGCAGGTCACGGCGGAGGCCATCGGCCAGTCGGCATTGTCGAAGAACTCGTTCCACATGACGCGGCCGATCATCAGCGTGTTCGCGCCGCCAAGCAACTCAGGAATGACGTACTCGCCCACCGCCGGAATGAACACCAGCAGGCAGCCCGCGATAATGCCGTTCTTCGAGAGCGGCAGCGTGATCTCCACGAACGCGCGCCACGGCTTCGCGCCGAGGTCGTACGCGGCTTCGAGCAGCGTGAGGTCCATCTTCACGAGGTGCGCGTAGAGCGGCATCACGAGAAACGGCAGATACGAATACACCATGCCGATATAAACGGCCGTGTTCGTGTGATAAAGCTCGAGGGGCGAATGAATGATGCCGATCGACATCAGGAAATTGTTCAGCAGTCCGTTGTTCTTCAGAATGCCGATCCACGCGTACACGCGGATCAGGAACGACGTCCAGAACGGCAGCATCACGGCCATCATGAGGATGTTGCGCGAGGCCGGATTCGAGCGCGCGATGTAATACGCCATCGGATAGCCGATGATGAGGCACAGCAGCGTCGAAATCGCCGCCACGACCACCGAATTCACGTAGGTCGCGAAGTACAGGCTGTCCTGGAACAGGAACGCGTAGTGCGAGAAGTCGAGCGCGATGTGCCATACACCGTCCGCGAACGACGCCAGCTCCGTGTACGGCGGAATGCCGAGCTGCTGGTCGGCGAAGCTGATCTTCACCACCAGGATGAACGGCACGAGGAAGAACAGCAGCAGCCAGATGAACGGACCCGCCACGACGGCCGTGCGGCCCGTCAGGTTGAAGCGTTTCGCGGGCCAGTTCAGGAAGTTGCGGAAAGTCGTCGTGCTCATGACGTCAGCACCACACCGGCCGAGGCGCTCCAGCGCACGTAGACTTCGTCTTCCCACGTGGGCGAGTCGATCTCGGAGAGCGCGAGGCTCGACATGTTCGCGATCACCGTCTTGCCCGAGTCGAGCTTGACGTGATAGAGCGAGTAGCCGCCCATATAGGCGATGTTCTTGACCACGCCTTTGCCCCAGTTGAACACGCCTTCGGGCGGTTTGCGCGTGAGCGAGATGCGCTCGGGGCGCACCGAGATCGTCACGGGCATGCCGAGCGGCCCGGTGATGCCGTGATTCACGTAAAGGCGCACCGGCAGTTCCGGGCACTCGACGAACACGTGATCGGGCTCGTCCTCGACCACGTTGCCGTCGAAGAGATTGGTCGAACCGATGAACTCCGCCGAGAAGCGGCTGTTCGGGAATTCATAGACCTGGTTCGGCGTGCCGAGCTGGACGATCTCGCCTTCGCTCATCACCGCGAGGCGCCCCGCCATCGTCATGGCCTCTTCCTGGTCGTGCGTGACCATGATGCAGGTGACGCCGACCTTGTCGAGAATGTTGACGAGTTCGATTTGCGTGCGCTGGCGAATCTGCTTGTCGAGGGCGGACATCGGCTCGTCGAGCAGAAGCAGCTTGGGGCGCTTCACGAGCGAGCGCGCGAGCGCCACGCGCTGCTGCTGGCCGCCCGAAAGCTGGTGCGGCTTGCGCTTGGCGAAGCGCGTCATCTGCACGAGTTCGAGCGCGTTCGCCACGCGGTCCTTGAGTTCGTCCTTTTTCACGCCTTCCTGGCGCAGTCCGAAGCCCACGTTCGACTCCACCGTCATGTGCGGAAAAAGCGCGTACGACTGGAACATCATGTTGACCGGCCGGCGGTACGGCGGCATGGAGGCCAGGTCCTCGCCGTCGATCAGGATCTTGCCTGACGTCACGGTTTCGAGACCCGCGAGCATGCGCAGCAAGGTGGACTTGCCGCAGCCCGAGCTGCCGAGCAGCGCGAACAGCTCGCCCTTCTTCACCGACAGGTTGACGCCCTTGACTGCCGCCGTTTCGCCGAACTTCTTGACGACATCGACGATCTGCACGAAGTTGTCCGCGGCCGAATCTGCCGCGGTGAAGCCCGAAGGCAGCGAACCGGCGGTTGCCGGCGCGCTCGACTGGTCACTCATGATTCTCTCTGCCCTGCCTGTTTCTGCGTGAATCTTGGACGGGGTTGACGAACAAAGCCCCCGGCATCGTGCCGAGGGCTCGGGGTAAAACGGGATTGGATTTCAACCGCGTCAGCGGCCCGACTTGAACTCGGTCCACAGACGCGTCTGCAGGCGCTGGATCTCAGGCGGCAGCGGCTTGAGCAGGAACAACGTCTTCAGGACTTCGGGCGACGGGTACACGGCCGGGTCGTTGGCGATGTCCTTGTCCACGTACTTGCGCGCTTCCGCGTTCGCGCTCGGGTAGTAGACCGCGTTCGTGATCGCTGCGTGAACCTGCGGCGTCTCGATGTAGTTGATCCACTCGAGCGCGGCCTCCTTGTGCTGCGCATCCTTCGGGATGGTCATCACGTCAAACCAGATCGGCGCGCCGCCCTTCGGAATGTAGTACTCGATCTTGTACGGCTTCTTCGCGTCGATGGCGCGGTGCTTGGCGATCACGACGTCGCCCGACCAGCCGTACGCGAAGCAGATGTCGCCGCCCACGAGGTCGTTGATATAGCCCGACGAGTTGAACTGCGTGATGTACGGGCGGATCTTTTTCATCATCGCGAGCGCGGCGCGATAATCGTCCGGGTTCGTCGAGAGCGGGTCACGGCCGATGTAGTGCAGCGCGGCCGCGAACATCTGGTCCGGCGCGTCGAGCACGGACACGCCGCAGGCCTTCAGCTTCGAGATGTTCTCGGGCTTGAAGAGGATGTCCCAGTTGTCGAGCGGCACGTTCTTGCCGAGGATCTGCTGTGCCTTCGTGACGTTATAGGCGAGACCGGTCGTACCGTACGCCCAGGGCACCGCGAACTTGTTGCCGGGATCCGCGCCGGCGACCAGCGCCATCAGTTGCGGATCGAGATACTTGAGGTTGGGGATCTTCGACTTGTCGAGCGGCGCGAAAATGCCGGCGGCGATCTGCTTGCCCGCGTAGTTGCTGGTCGGCACGACGATGTCGTAACCCGAATTGCCCGCGAGCAGCTTGGCCTGGAGCGTGTCGTCGCTGTCGTAGTTGTCGTACTTGACCTGAATGCCGGTCTGCTTCGTGAAGTTCGGAATCGTGTCCTTGGCGATGTAATCGGACCAGTTGTACACGTTCAGCTGCGTGTCCTTCGCTACCGACGTCATCCACGGCGCCGCGCACAGTGCGAGCGCGACCAGTTGCGCCACAAGCCCTTTCTTCATCCCGTTCTCCGATCCTGACCGGCTCCGGCCGGCCGCCTGCCTCGCTTCGTGCCGCGCCACGTGTCACCCGTGCACGGCTCCCCTGACTTTCCTAAAACCTACCATCAAACCCGCCCGGCAAGTAATAAAACGCGGGCGTGTCGCGCAAACGGAACATGGGCCATGGGAGTACGGCCAGCCGCGCGCGGACGGTAAATCGCGCGCAATTTTAGCCGTTTCACGGGCCATGTCCACAAAAAACCGCTCTAGTGGCGCATGCGCGCGACGGCCCGCTGCCCGCTGGGCGCGGCGCCTCGCTCCACCTTGCTATCGGCTTGCAGTCGCTTTGCCGATTCATCGCGCATCGTATGCCGCCGCGGCGCGAGCACGGGCGCGGGCGGCCGCCGCGCCCGGTATCGGTTAACATAGCGGCGTTTCGTTCCCAAGCCGGCGCGCGCGACGCCCGGCCACGCCCCAAGGCTCTTCAATGGCATCCAATCTCCACGACCTCCCCGACAGCCCATGCATTGGCGTGTGCTCGACCCTTTTCGACGACGTCTGCAAAGGTTGCGGGCGCACCGCCGTGGAAGTCTCCAACTGGGTCTTCTTGAGCGACGAGGAAAAGCGCGCCGTGTGGGAGCGCATCGAGCGCGAAGGCACGGCCATGCGCTTCCAGAAAGACCGCGCCTGAAGCAAAAAACGCCGGACAAGCCGGCGTTCGAAAGTCGGTGGAGGGGCGATCGCTCAGAACTTCATGCCGACGCCCAGACCCACCACGAGCGGATCGATGTGCAGCGTGCCGAGCGACGTGCCACCCATTGACGCGTCGGTGTGCATCCAGATCTTCTTGATATCCGCGTTCACGAAAATCCGCTTCGTCACCTGGAAGTCGATGCCGAACTGCAGCGCCGGACCAAAGCTGTGGTTGTCGATCGAAACCGGCTGGCCGCCTGCGTGCAGACCGTTGTTGTAGAACAGCGTGTAGTTGATGCCCGCGCCCACGTACGGCCGCACCTTACCCGCGTTGTTGAAGTGATACTGCAGCAGCAGCGTAGGCGGCAGCACGCCCACGCCGCCGAGTGCACCGATGTTCGATGTGACCTGGTTGCGCGACGTGCCGAGAATCAGCTCCACGCCGATGTTGTTGGTCGCCATGTAGGTGAAGTCGAGCTCGGGCACGATGGCGTTGTTCACGTCCGCGCCAATCGCACCGAGCGTACCGTTGCCGCGCGCGTCCGGCGCGATCTCGATCGCGCGCAGGCGCACCAGCCAGTCTCCCGCGTAGATGCCCGAGTCGGGCGAGCTGGCTGCGTTGGCGGGGGCCGCCAGGAGGGCCGCGCCCATGGTGAGCGCGGCGGTTGCCGCGATCTTTTTAATTGCTTGGTACATCGATAAACCCCGTGTCTGTTATGTAGCCGTAGGAAGGCCTACAAATTGTCAGAGACGGGGCCCGGTGCCGTTTTGATAAGTGTCAAGCCAGTGCGAACGCTGCGCGCTGTGCGACCGCGGGTCGCGCAGCGCCGGTCAGCAGCAGTTCCAGCAGGTCGCGAACGCTGCGGATGGCATTGCCAAACGGCAGCGCTTCGCGGCCGCGGAAGAACAAGCCGTTCGCGACGTCGCCACGCAACGCCGCCGCGAGGCGCGTGTCGATGCAAAAGTGGCCGAACTTCTCGATGCCATCGCGCAGCCCGCAGGCCGAAAGACATTCGAGCCCGGTTGGGCAAGCGAGCTTGAGCGAGCCGATCTTGGTGCGAATACGCGACTCGTTGCGCAGATAACGTTCGAGCCACGGCGTTTTCACCGCGCGTGCCGGCAAGCCCGTCACACTCACGAACTCGACGATGTCTTCAGGCTTTGCGTCGGCAAGCACGCGCTTGAAGTCGGGGTGCGCGTCGCCCTCCTCGGTCACCGCGAACGGCGTGCCGACCTGCACGCCGTTGGCGCCCGCTTCGAGCCATTTGCGCACAGCCTCATGGCTGTTGATGCCGCCGGCCACGACGAGCGGCACGTCGCGCCGCGAAATGCCGAGCGTGGCATAGACGCCTTCGAGTTCCTCGAAAATCTGGGTGAATGCGAAGCGCTCGTTGCCCATGTCGGCGATGTCGGTCACGCCCAGGTGACCGCCCGCGTATGCCGGATGCTCGATCACGATGGCGTCGGGCAGGCGGCCCTTCTTCATCCACTTCTTGAGCACGAGCGCGACACCGCGTGCATCGGACAGGATCGGTACGAGCGCGATATCCACGCCCGCCGTGAGGTCGGGCAGATCGAGCGGCAGGCCAGCGCCCATGACGATGGCGTCGGCGCCGTGCTCACAGGCGGCGCGCACATAGTCGGCGTGGGCGTTGACCGCCTTCATGACGTTCACGGCGATCATGCCGTTGCCGCCTGCCAGCTTGCGAGCCGCCGCAATTTCACGGCCAAGCGCGATGAGGTTCGCGCGCGCGAGCGTTTCGTGCTGCGGGTCGGCGCGGCACATGTCCATGAGATCGCTGTGGTGATGGCGCAGGTCGATGCTCGCGATCGTGCCGAGCGCGCCTTCACGCGCGACACTGCCAGCCAGCCGGTGTGCCGAAATGCCGACACCCATGCCGCCCTGCACGACGGGCAGGAGTTGACGACCGCGAATCTGGAGCGGAGCGAAGGAGTGGCCAGGAACCATGTTGTGCTCTGTCGATGACAAAGCGCCTATGGTCGCGCGTACCCCACATATGACATTGACATGCATCAAACAAAAACGCGGACATCTGTGAAGAAGTCCGCGATCATGATTTACATCAACACGTCGCACTAAAAGATTTGCGATAGCGCGCGACGAGATGCCTCATCAGCCCTTCGGGAGCTTGAACTGCATCGATTTGTATTCGAGGTACTCCTCGAGGCCGTACGCGCCGTTTTCGCGGCCGTGTCCGGACTGCTTGAAGCCGCCGAACGGCGCGGCCATGTTCCATGTGCCGCCGTTAATGTCGATCTGGCCAGTACGAATGCGGCGCGCCACGCGCATCGCGCGCTCGTCGCTGCCGGCCCAAACCGCGCCGCCAAGGCCATACAGCGAGTCGTTGGCGATCGCCACGGCGTCGTCCTCATCCTTCGCCGTGAGAATCGTGAGCACCGGCCCGAAGATCTCCTCCTGCGCGATGGCCGCGTCGCGCGGCACGCGGCCAAACACGGTCGGCTTCACGAAGAAACCCTGTGTCACGCCTTCCGGCATGCCGGGACCGCCGCTCACGAGCTCGGCGCCGTCGGCCATGCCTCGCTCGATGTAGTGCAGCACGCGCTCCTGCTGCACCTTCGAGGCGAGCGGACCGAGCTTCGCTTTCTCGTCGCGCGGGTCGCCCACGGTAAACGCCTCTGCGGCCTGCTTCGCCAGGTCTCGCGCTTCTTCGTAGCGCGATTCCGGCACGATCATGCGCGTGTGCGCCGAGCAGGTCTGCCCCGAATTCAGGAAGCATGCGCCCACCGTGCCCTTCACGGCGGCCGCAAAGTCGGCGTCGTCGAGCACCACGGAGGCCGACTTGCCGCCCAGTTCCAGCGCAACGCGCTTGACCGTGGCCGATGCGACTTCCGACACACGCTTGCCCGCGCGCGTCGAGCCGGTAAACGACACCATGTCGACGTCCGGATGGCGCGCGAGCACCTCACCCACCACCGGGCCGTAGCCCGTCACGAGGTTGAACACGCCCGCGGGCAGGCCTGCCTCATGGATGGCCTCGGCAAGCACGAATGCGTTGAGCGGCGCGACCTCGGAAGGCTTGAGCACGACAGTGCAGCCCGCGGCGAGCGCGGCGGCGACCTTGAGCGTGATCTGGTTGAGGGGATAGTTCCACGGCGTGATGGCCACGACGACGCCCACCGGTTCGCGCACGACGAGCGAGTTGCCCACGCGCTCTTCGTACTGGAAGTCGCTTGCGAGCTTCGCGTAAGCGCCCCAGTTGTAGACCGGGCCGCCCACCTGGATGGCGCGCGCGAGCTTGAGCGGCATGCCCACTTCGCCAGCGATCAATTGCGCGAGTTCGTCAGTGCGGGCCTTGAGGTTGTCGGCGATTTTCTGCAGATATGCACCGCGCTCGGCGGCCGGCGTTGCGGCCCAGCCCTCGAAAGCGGCGCGCGCGGCGGCGACGGCAGCTTCGGCGTCCGCTTCGATACCTTCGGGAATGCGGCCCATCACCGCTTCGGTGCCCGAGTCGATCACGTCGATCGTGCCCTTGCCTTGCGGGGCGACCCACTGGCCGTTGATGTAGAACTGCGCGTAGTTGTTCATGGGCGGTGCTCCTGTCTCCGTGTTCGTTTGCGATTTCATCGCGGCGCTCGCCGCGGCGACAGTGCATTCTAGCCTGCTTGACGCATACGTAAAGCCGGCGTGCAGCAAGCACATTACGACGCCGGAAAAACAAAACGGGCGACGCTCACGCGCCGCCCGTTTTCATTTCATGCCTCGATCAGCGACCGAGCCTCAATGCAGCCCCTGGCTCGCCAGGAAGTCTTCGTAGTTGCCGCTATAGTCCTTGACCGTGCCGTCGGTCTTCACCTCGATGATGCGGTTGGCGAGGCCATTCACGAACTCGCGGTCGTGCGACACGAAAACCAGCGTGCCTTCGAACTTTTCGAGCGCGATCTGCAGCGACTCGATCGACTCCATGTCCATGTGGTTCGTGGGCTCGTCCATGAGCAGCACGTTGTGGCGACCGAGCATCAGCTTGCCCCAGATCATGCGGCCCTTCTCCCCGCCCGACAGCACCTTCACCGACTTCCTGATGTCGTCGGCGTTGAACAGCAGGCGGCCGAGCGTGCCGCGCACCGACTGCTCGTCGTCGCCTTCCTGGCGGTACTGGTCGATCCAGTCCATGAGCGTGACGTCGGCCGGGAACTCTTCGTACGTGTCCTGCGGCATGTAGCCCACGCTCGCGTTCTCCGCCCACTTCACCGAGCCGTTGTCGACAGCCAGGTTGCCCAGCAGCGAGCGCAGCAGCGTGGTCTTGCCCGCGCCGTTCTCGCCGATGATCGCGATGCGCTCGCCCGGCTGCACGCTGATGCTGAGCTTGTTGAAGATGCGGCGCTCGTACGTCTTCGTGATCTCTTCCGCGACCACGACGATGTTGTGCAGCTTCTTCTCGAACTCGAAGCGGATGAACGGGTTCTGACGCGAAGAGGGCTTGAATTCCTCGATCTTGATCTTGTCGATCATCTTCAGACGGCTGGTGGCCTGGCGCGCCTTCGACTTGTTCGCCGAGAAGCGGCGCACGAAGTCCTGCAGGTCGGCCACGCGCTCCTTCGCCTTCTGGTTCGCGGCCTGCTGACGCTCGCGCGCCTGTGCGGAAGCGAGCATGTAGTCGTCGTAGTTGCCCGGCCAGACCTTCAGCGTGCCGTAGTCCATGTCCGCCATGTGCGTGCAGACCTGGTTCAGGAAGTGTCGATCGTGGGAGATGATGATCATCGTCGAGTTGTACTCGTTCAGAACGTCTTCCAGCCAGCGGATCGAGTTGATGTCGAGGTTGTTGGTCGGTTCGTCGAGCAGCAGAACATCGGGCTTCGAGAACAGCGCCTGCGCGAGCAGCACGCGCAGCTTCCAGCCCGGCGCCACACCGCTCATCGGGCCGTTGTGGAAATCCGTGCCGATGCCGATGCCGAGCAGCAGTTCGCCCGCGCGCGCTTCGGCCGTGTAGCCGTCGTACTCGGCGAACTTCGCTTCGAGTTCGGCGGCGTGCATGTAGTCGTCGTCGGTAGCTTCGGGGTTCGCGTAGATCGCGTCGCGCTCGGTCATCGCGGCCCACATTTCCGTGTGGCCCATCATGACGACGTCGAGCACGCGCACGTCTTCGTACGCGAACTGGTCCTGGCGCAGCTTGCCCAGACGCACGTTCGGCTCGAGGATGACGTTGCCCGAGCTCTGCTCGAGGTCGCCACCGAGGATCTTCATGAACGTGGATTTGCCGCAACCGTTCGCGCCGATCAGGCCATAGCGGTTGCCTTCGCCGAATTTGACCGAGATGTTCTCGAACAAGGGCTTCGGCCCGAATTGCATGGTGATGTTGGCGGTAGAGAGCACAGCGCGTCCCGGTAAGTAGATCGACGAAAAACCTGTAATTTTAGCAGGTTATGCCACTTCGCGCGCGAGTTCCAGCCGCACGGACAGCTCTGGGTTGGGCCTGCCCCGCGCAGCATGACACGGCTGGAAGTGAGGAATGTGAAGCCCGCCCTGCGCGCCGGTTACAACGGGGCCACAACGCTTGCGGGCAGCACCTGCAGGCGCCCGCGCGACTCAGGATTCGCCGGTGCGCGGCGTCTGCAGCACGTCGATGAATCCCGAAAAATCGGCCTGCGCGAGGCCCATGGCCGCGGCCAGACGCAGCAATTGCTGGACCGTGCCCGAAACGGGCATGGGCGTGCCCGTCTGCGCGGCCGCAGCGGCGATCGTGTCCACATCCTTCTGGAACGTCTTGAGCGCGCCGATAGGTTCGAGCCCTTCCTGCGTCATGCGCGGCACGAACGTGCGCAGCAACGTCGAATCGGCCCAGCCGCCCGCGAGCGCCTCGGGCAGTTTGGCCGCATCGATACCGCTGCGCCGCGCGAGGCTCACCGCTTCGGCAATCGCGGCGACCGTGGCCGTGACGATCGCCTGGTTGCACAGCTTGGTGGTCTGGCCCGCGCCCGCGCCGCCCATATGGGTCACGCGCGCCGAGTAGGCAGCGAGGATAGGCGCAACGGCGGCGACGTCGGCCGCCGCGCCGCCCGCCATGATCGCCAGCGTGCCGTTCTGCGCGCCCGCCACGCCGCCCGAAACCGGTGCGTCGACCCAACCCACGCCGAACGCCGCCGCGCGCTCCGCGAGCCTTTGCGTTGCGTCCGGAGGGATGCTCGAGTGATCGACGATGCAGCGTACGCGCACGCTTTCGCCCGACGCAACGGCCAAAAGGCCGTGCTCGCCGAACACCACCTGCTCGACCGCCGCCGCATCGGCGACACACAGCAGCACCACATCGGCCTCGCGCGCCAGCTCGTTGGGTGTCGCGGCCACTTGCGCACCGTCGGCGATCAACGCCTCGGCCTTCGCGGGCGTCCGGTTCCACACTCGCACCGCGTGCCCGGCACGCAGCAAATGACGGATCATCGGTGCGCCCATCAGCCCTGGTCCGCAAAAACCCAGTACCTGCTCATTCATGCTTTTCGTCTCCTGCTTCCTCTGTTGCCGGCGTGTTGCGCCCGTTCCTGCCGGACACGCTCGATGCCCGGCTTCACGCGAGGCGCCATCATAACCGGCGCTGGAACCGTTCATGTTTGCGCTGGCGGTCTGTTGCCTATACTCGATTGACGCGCCCACGTCGCGCGTGCTCCCGAGGAGACACTGCCATGAGCGACCACGTCTACAAGCAGATCGAACTGACCGGCTCGTCGAAGGTATCGAGCGACGACGCCATCCGCTGCGCGATCGCACGAGCGTCGAAGACACTGCGTTATCTGCACTGGTTCGAAGTCGTGGAAACGCGCGGGCTGATCGAAAACGATCAAATCTCGCACTGGCAGGTCACGATCAAGGTGGGCATCCGCATCGACGACTGACGCGTCGCGGCTTCGGGCCGCGTCGGCGCATCGCCTGCCGCATGACGATCAAGGCAAAACGGCTGCGCGAGCCTCGCGGGCTACACGCAGCCGTTTCGCGTACGCATGTCGAAATCGTACGAAGAAAGCGCACGCGCCGCCGTGTGAGACGGCACGTGCGCTCACCCCATACTTATTTCGGCAGCGAGCCGTCCACGCCTTCGACGTACCAGTTCAGGCGTTGCAGTTCCGGATCGGTCAGCGATTTGCCGGCCGGAATCTTGACTGCGCCCGCCTGATCCTTGATCGGGCCCGTGAAGACGTCCCACTTGCCGCTCGCGATCTGATCGCGCTTCGTGGCAACGGCCTTTTGCGCGTCAGCCGACAGTTCGGACGTGTTGACGTCGCCGAGATCGACGGCCTTCTGCGGGATGCCCCACCACACGGGGTCGTTCTTCCACTTGCCGTCGAGCACCTGCTGGATCACGGCGACGTAGTACACGCCCCAGTTCGCCTCGACCGAGCCGAGGTGCGCGTTCGGGCCGAACTTCTTCATGTTCGAATCCCAGCCGAATGCGTGGACGTGCTTCTCTTCGGCCGTCGCGAGCGTGGCGCTCGAGTCGGTGTTCTGGAGCAGCACGTCGGCGCCCTGGCCGATCAGCGTTTCAGCCGCTTGCTTCTCCTTGCCCGGATCGAACCAGCTGTTGATCCAGATGACCTTGGTGTGCACCTTCGGATTCACCGAACGCGCGCCGAGCGTGTACGCGTTGATATTGCGTACGACCTCGGGAATCGGCACGGAGGCGACGAAGCCGAGCGTGTTCGTCTTCGTCGCGTAGCCTGCCGCGACGCCCGCGAGATACGCGCCCTGATACATGCGCACGTCATAGGTGCCGAAGTTCGGCGCCTTCTTGTAGCCCGTTGCGTGGAGGAACACGGTGTCCGGGAAATCCTTCGCTACCTTGAGCTGGAAGTCCTGATAACCGAAGCTCGTACCGAAGATGATCTTGTTGCCCTTGTTGGCGAGATCGCGAAACACGCGCTCCGAGTCCGCCGATTCCGGCACGTTTTCCACGCGCGTGATCTTGATCTTGTTGCCGAACTTCTGCTCGGCGGCCTTCGAGCCCTGATCGTGCGCGAAGGTCCAGCCGGCATCGCCCGGATTGCCGAGGTAGACGAACGCGACGCCCGGCGCATCGGCGGCGTGGGCCGCGGGCGCGAGCGCCGCCGTGCCGCACGTGGCGGCGACGGCGAAAGCGGTCAGGATGGTTTTTTTCATCGTGGATCTCCTGTCGTGGATTGGAAAACGGCGAGCATTTAATGCGTGTTGTTTAGTATTCCGTACTGCCACTACATGCTTTGCGGCTACCTGCCAGGCGGCCGCACCAAGGCGGCCGCACCTAGGTGGCCCCACCTAGGCGGCGCCAAAGAACGGTTTGCCAAGCGAAGCCGGCGCGTTCAGGCGGATCGTGTTCGGGTTGCGCGAAATGAGCACGAGCACGACGATCGTCGCGACGTACGGCAGCATGGCGAGGAACTGCGTGGGCACCGGCACGCCCACGGCCTGCGCGTAAAACTGCGCGCCCGTGACCGCGCCAAAGAGCAGCGCGCCGATCAGGAGACGCCCCGGGCGCCACGTCGCGAACACAACGAGCGCAAGCGCAATCCAGCCGCGCCCTGCCGTGATTTGCTCCTGCCACAAATGCAGCTGCACCACGGAGTAATAGCTGCCTGCGAGCCCGGCCATGGCGCCACCGAACGCCGTCGCGCCATAGCGCACGCCAATCACGGGAAAGCCCACCGAATGCGCGACCTGCGGCGACTCGCCCACCGAGCGCAGCACGAGTCCGGCGCGCGTGCGATAGAGGAACCAGCCGACCACGGCGAACATGATGAACGCGAGGTAATCGACGGGCGTGAGGCTGAAGAACGCCTGCCCGACCACCGGCAGTTGCGAGAGGCCCGGAATCGGCCAGGTTGCGATGGTCGCCGACGTGGCGGCCGACGTGTACGGTTTGCCGACATATGCCGAAAGCCCGACGCCAAAGATCGTGAGCGAGAGCCCTGTCGCGACCTGGTTGGCGAGCATGGTGAGCACGAGGAAGCCGAACAGTAACGACATCACAATGCCAGCGGCCATGCCCGCGACGAGGCCAAGCCATGGGCTGCCGGTAATGGTCGTGACCGCGTAGCCCGTCACGGCGCCCATCAGCATCATCCCTTCCACGCCGAGGTTTAGGACCCCAGACTTCTCGGTGACGAGTTCGCCCACGCCCGCAAACATGAGCGGGATGGCGGCGGTGACGGCGCTCGATGCGAGCGAGCTGGCTTGCTGGATATCCATATCGTGTGGCCTGTTTCGTTGTTCTCAGGATTGCGCTGATCAGTTCGCGGCCGTGACCGAATGATGGCGGCGCACGCGATAGTTCACGAACAGGTCAGCGCCAAGCAGGCAGAAGAGCAGCAGCCCCTGAAAGACGCCGGAAAGCGCCTGCGGCAATTGCAGCGACGTCTGCACTGCTTCGCCGCCCAGATAGAGCAGCGCCATCAAGAGGCTCGCGAGCACGATGCCGACCGGATGCAGCCGCCCGACGAACACGACGATGATCGCCGTGAAGCCATAGCCCGGCGACCACGTCGCCTGCAGTTGGCCAATGGGGCCGGCAATTTCGCCCATGCCCGCGAGCCCCGCGAGGCCGCCGGAAAGCAGCAGCGACGTCCAGATCGTCTTTTTCTCCGAGAAGCCCGCATATCGCGCGGCGAGCGGCGCGAGCCCGCCCACGCTCATGCGGTAGCCCGCGAAGCTGCGGCGCATGAAGAGCCAGACGAGCGGAATGGCCGCGAGCGTGAGGAAGATCGACGCGTTCAGGCGCGTGCCGCGCAGCCAGTGGATGCGCCAGTCGCCACCGAAGGTCGGATAAAGCGCGTCGCCGCTGAACATTTCGGAGAGCGGAAAGTTCATGCCTAGCGGGTCGCGCCAGGGGCCGCTCACGAGCCAGATCAGCAGTTGCGTGGCGACGTAGGTGAGCATGAGGCTCGTGAGAATTTCGTTGGTGTTGAAGCGGCTCTTGAGCCACGCGGGAATCGCCGCCCACGCCATGCCGCCCAGCACGCCCGCGAACATCATCAGGAACAGAATCCACCAGCCCGTGGATTGATCGAAGTAGATCGCCACGCCGCTCGCCGCGATGCCGCCCAGCACCATCTGCCCTTCCGCACCGATGTTCCACACGTTGGCGCGATAGCCCGCCGCGAGACCGAGCGCGATCAGGCAAAGCGGCGAGGCTTTGAGCAAGAGTTCGGACCAGCCGTTGACGCTCGAAAGCGGTTCGATGAAGAACGCGTGCATGGCCTGCAAGGGATCGCGGCCCACAAGGCCGAAGATCAGGAAGCCAATCGCGAGCGTGAGCAGCGCCGCAATGACCGGCACGGCGATGCGCACTGTGCGCGAGGGCGTCGTGCGGGCTTCGAGTCGGTACGGGAAGATCATGGTCGTGAAATCGGTGGGGGGTCTCGAGTGGTTTATCAGCGTGCGCGTGTCGTTCTGTGCCGCATATCAGGCGTTCGCCACGGTCTGCGCGGGCGGCTCGCCGTTCGGCCGGCCGCCGCCTCCATGTTCGGTGCGCTCGCCAAAGAGCCCCGCCATCCAGCGGCCGATTTCCTCGGCGTTCGTCTCGCCAGTCAAACGCGCGGGGGAAAGGCGTCCGCCTGCGAGCACGGCAATGCGGTCGCAGATGTCGAACAGTTCTTCCAGTTCTTCCGAGATCACGAGTATCGCCACGCCGCGCGCCGAAAGGTCGAGCAACTGCTGACGGATGAACGCCGCCGCGCCCACGTCCACGCCCCAGGTGGGCTGTGCGACCACGAGCACCTTCGGCGCCTGGAGAATCTCGCGCCCGACGATGTACTTCTGCAGATTGCCGCCCGAGAGGCTCTGCGCGAGCGCGTCCGGGCCGCCGCAGCGCACATCGAACGCATCGATGCAGCGCTCGGCGAACGCGCGCATTGCGCCGGTCTTGAGCCACCCCGTGCGCACCATGCCTTCGCGGTGCGCCGTGAGCAAGGCGTTTTCGGCAAGCGACATGGCCGGCACCGCGCCGCGCCCCAGCCGCTCCTCCGGCACGAACGCGAAGCCGAGCTTGCGGCGCGCCCCGGCGGAAAGCCGTCCTGCAGGCTTGCCGCAAATCTTGACCGCATCGGCGCTCACGCCGTGGCGTGCCGCTTGCGCCTCGCCCGAGAGCGCCGCGAGCAATTCCGCCTGGCCGTTGCCCGAGACGCCGGCAATGCCGAGAATCTCGCCTGCATGCACGCTGAACGATACGTCGTTGAGCGACGTGCCGAATGGGTCGTCGCTCGGCATCGACAGATGCTTTGCCTCGAGTAGCACGTCACCAGGCGTGTGCGCGCGCCGCGTATAGTCGGGCAACTCGCGCCCCACCATCAACCGCGCGAGGGAGGCGTGCGTTTCTTCGCGCGGAATAACGTGGCCCGTGACCTTGCCGCCGCGCAGCACGGTGGCCGTGTCGCAAAGCTCCTGGATTTCGTCGAGTTTGTGGCTGATATAGAGAATGCTGCAGCCTTCGGAGGCCAGCCTCCGCAGTGTGCCGAACAGCTTGCGCACGGCTTGCGGCGTGAGCACCGAAGTCGGCTCGTCCATGATCAGAAGACGCGGGTTCTGCAGCAGGCAGCGCACGATTTCCACGCGCTGCCGCTCGCCCACCGTGAGGCTATGCACGTGGCGCTGCGGATCGACATCGAGGCCGTATTGCGCCGACACCTCGCGAATGCGTTTGCCGAGCGTTTTCAGGTCGAACGGTTCGTCGAGCGAAAGCGCAATGTTCTCGCCGACGGTCAGCGTTTCGAACAACGAAAAATGCTGGAACACCATGCCGATGCCGAGCTTGCGCGCCGCAGCCGGATTGGCGATTTCGACCACCTGGCCTTCCCATCGAATCTCGCCGGCGTCCGGGCGCACCGCGCCGTAGACGATCTTCATGAGCGTGCTCTTGCCCGCGCCGTTCTCGCCGAGCAAGGCGTGTATTTCGCCCGGCGCGACCGAGAGCGTGACGTCGTCGTTCGCGCGCACCGCCGGGTACTGCTTGGTGATGCCGGCAAGCGCGAGGCGCGGCACGCCGCTGCCGTCCTGCGCAAGCGTTGCCTGACGTGAAGAAGAATCACCCATGGAGGTTCCGCCGTTGTACGTTATTGCTGTCCGAAAACCGTTTGATGCTTACCGCTTTGCCCAGGCGCCGTGCGCCGCCGTGCGGGGGTGACGATACCTGTTAGCCCCCCGCAGGTCGAGCCGCCAAAAATCGCTGTTGCCTCGCTGCACGGGCCGCCCGGCCTATGTCTCGGGGTAAGCCTCGCTTGACGTCACTTTTTGTCCATATTAAAAACGATATACCCCCAAGCCCTATCGATCAGCCAGAACATATAATTCGGAGAATTCATGAGTCAGCAACGCGAGGCGATCGACACGTACCTCTTGCGCGTCTTGCACACGCTTCTGATGGAGCGCAGCGTGACACGCGCGGCCGTCAAGCTCAATCAGTCCCAGCCCGCAATCAGCGCGGCGCTGCGGCGTCTGCGCGACATCACCGGCGACCCGCTGCTCGTGCGCGGCAAGTCCGGCATGGTGCCGACCGAGTACGGCCTGCGCCTGCTCGAGCCCGTTCAGAACGCGCTGCGCGAGATCGAGCGCATCCGCTTCCAGCAACACAATTTCGACCCCGCCACTTCCATCCGCTGTTACCGGATTGGCTGTCCTGACTATCTGAACGTCCTGTTCGTGCCGACCGTGGTCGAGCGCTTTCGTCAGGCCGCGCCCAACGCCACACTCGAGTTCCACTCGCTCGGGCCCGCGTTCGACTACGAGCTCGCGCTCGAGGAAGGCAAGCTCGATATCGTCATCGGCAACTGGCCCGAACCGCCCGAACAGCTGCACCTCTCGAACCTGTTCGTCGACCAGATCGTTTGCCTGATGAGCAACACGCACCCGTTCGCCAAGCGCGGCGGGCTCACACTCGACCAGTACCTGAACGCGCCGCATCTCGCGCCCACGCCCTATTCCGTGGGCCAGCGCGGCGCCATCGACGTGCACCTCGCCCGCGAGCGCCTCAAGCGCCACGTGGTCGTTACGCTCCCGTACTTCAATCTCGCGCCCTACGTGCTCGTCAAGTCGGACCTGGTCTTCACGACCACGCGCCTTTTCGCCGACCACTATGCGCGCTTCCTGCCGCTCACGGTCGTGCCCGCGCCGCTCGACTTCCCGCCGATGCAGTACTACCAGTTGTGGCACGAACGCTGTCATTACTCGGACGAAGTACGCTGGTTGCGCAGCCTCATCGCCGAAGCGACGAAGACGCTGATCGACAAGCCTTGAGTATCACGGCCGCAGGTTGCTGCGGCCGCCTGACTGCTTCTACACCCTTGTGCGTTGCGCGCTGACCTGACTTAGCGCGCCATCTCCACGAGTTGCGCCGCGAGCCGGTTGTGCCGCTCGATGACCGGCCCGAGCTCCACCGTCTGCAACACGCCCTCCTTCACGACCACGCGCCCGCCGATCACGCTCAGCGCGACCTGTGAGGGCGCGCAAAACACCAGCGCCGCGACCGGATCGTGCAGCGCCCCGGCGAAAAGCGGCTGGCGCAAGTCGAACGCCACGAAGTCGGCCGCCATGCCGGGTGCGAGCGCGCCAATGTCGTCGCGGCCCAGCACCTGCGCGCCGCCCAGCGTCGCGATTTCGAGCGCTTCGCGCGCCGTCATGGCGTCCGGGCCGAAACCCACGCGCGCAAGGAGCATGGCCTGACGCGCTTCGGCCACCATCTGCGCGCCGTCGTTCGACGCCGAGCCATCCACGCCAAGTCCAACCGGCACGCCCGCGAGCCGCATCTTTTTCACGGGCGCGATGCCCGAGGCGAGCCGCATGTTCGAGCATGGGCAATGCGCGACGCCCGTGCCGGTGCGGCCGAATAGGCCGATACCGTGGTCGTCGAGCTGTACGCAGTGCGCATGCCATACGTCGCGGCCCACCCAGCCGAGATCCTCGGCGTATTCGGCAGGCGTCATGCCGAACTTTTCGCGGCTGTAAGCAATGTCGTTGACGTTCTCGGCGAGATGCGTGTGCATCGACACGCCGTAGTGCCGCGCGAGCACCGCCGATTCGCGCATCAGATCGCGGCTCACCGAGAACGGCGAGCATGGCGCCACCACGACGCGCAGCATCGCGTACCGGCCCTCGTCGTGATACGTCTCGATGAGGCGCTGCGTGTCGGCAAGAATCGCGTCTTCGCGCTCGACCACGGAATCGGGCGGCAAGCCGCCGTCCTTCTGCCCGACGCTCATGCTGCCGCGGCTCGCATGAAAACGCATGCCGATGCGTTGCGCGGCGCGAATGCTGTCGTCCAGACGACTGCCGTTCGGGTAGATGTACAGATGATCGCTCGACGTTGTGCAGCCCGAGAGCAGCAGTTCCGACATTGCCGTGAGCGTGGAGACCTCGATCATCTCGGGCGTGAGGTTCGCCCATACCTTGTACAGATTCGTGAGCCAGCCGAACAGTTCGGCGTCCTGCGCGGCCGGCACGGCCCGCGTGAGGCTCTGGTACATGTGGTGATGCGTATTGATGAGTCCCGGCGTCACGAGGTGGCCGCTCGCGTCGATCACCTCGTCGGCCGTGGCGGGCAACTCCGCCGTCGTGCCGACCGCGACGATGCGGTTGCCTTCGATATAGAGACCGCCGCCGCGAATTTCGCGGCGTGCGCCGTCCATCGTCACCAGCATGTCGGCGTTTTTCACCAGCAAGGTCTTGCCGGCCTTTTGCGGGTCCTGGCCCTGTGCGAGTGTGCGTTCCATCGTCCTTGTTCGCTCCGTTGTCGTGCCGCCGCAAGCCCTTAGCCCTTCTCGCTCGCGCGGCGTGTGAACCAGACGCCCTCGCCTCACCCGCCGGCCTCGCCGGTCGCCCAGGCGCCCGGTGCCGACGCGTCCCGACGAGGACGCCGCTGGCCCGGTTACCCGGCGTCCACCGCCGTCTTCGGGACGCGCAGCACGCGCTGCGCATGGCCTCTACGATCCGCAACCAAAATAGTCATGGCAATTCGCGCCACTGCGATACCCACATTTACGCCACGCATATAAAGGTCGATTTTTGGCGTCGCTACGATGCAAACAAGGGGCGCGGCGTCGATCCGGGGCGCAATCGACGATTGGACCCATGTGGCACCCACGCGGCACCCAGGGCGTACCCTCATGCTCGCGGATTTATCTTTCCTATCGCTCGCGCTCGCCGGGGGCGATCGTTCTTAAAATGCGTTCACGGCGCTCGCTTCGATCCGCCGACGGGTATGTAGCCACTGACGTGGAGCCTCGATCCGCCGCAATGCATCATGCATGGGATCGAGAGCTGCCGCTGAAACCTCGCAATCGCACCAGGCACTCACAAGGAAAACTGCGAATGGGCAAGCTGACTACCCACGTGCTCGACACCGCGAACGGCCGTCCCGGCGCGGGCATCAAGGTCGAGCTCTTTGCGCTCTCGGGCGACGCACGCCGCGCGCTCAAGACCGTGACCACCAATGACGACGGCCGCTGCGACGCGCCGCTGCTCGAAGGCGAGGCGCTCGCCAAAGGCGAATACGAACTCGTGTTCCACGCTGGCGACTACTTCGCCGCCTTAGGCGCGAACGTGCCCGAGCCGCGTTTCGTCGACCGCGTCGTGCTGCGCTTCGGCATCGCCGACGCCGGCTCGCACTACCACGTGCCGCTACTCGTGTCGCCGTGGTCGTACAGCACGTATCGGGGCAGCTGAGCGGCAACTGAGCGGCAACGGAACGACCACCGCAGCACATTCTCAGAGGGCATTGCGGGCGATATTCAAGCCCGATTCAACGAGCCCAAGGTCATACGAACAACAACGGCGGCGCGGCAGCGCGAGGGTCGGCGAACGGCCCGGGAACTGCACGGCGCGCTCATACCCCGCAGTTAGCGTGTGCGAACCAACGCGCGCGCCTTGCATCAGGACTGGAGACGTTTCATGGAAGGCTTTATTACCGACTGGCTGAACCTCGCACTGCGCTGGTTCCACGTCATCGCGGCGATCGCCTGGATTGGCGAGTCGTTCTATTTCGTCGCGCTCGACAACAGCCTCAAACCGCCCACGGACCCGAACCAGCGCCGCCGCGGCGTGTTCGGCGAGCTGTGGCACGTGCACGGCGGCGGCTTCTACAACATGCAGAAGTACACCGTGGCGCCGCCAGAAATGCCCGACGACCTGCACTGGTCGAAGTGGCCGTCGTACACCACGTGGCTCTCGGGCGCGTCGCTTTTCACCGTGCTGTATCTGATGGCGCCGAACACGTATCTCATCGACAAGAACGTGCTCGACATGGGTCCGGTCGTCGCGGTCTTCTCGGCGCTCGGCTTCCTCGCCGCGGGCTGGATCGTCTACGACTCGCTGTGCCGCGTGCTCGGTACGAAAGACAAACTGCTCGGCGTGTGCGTGGGCATCTACGTGGTGATCGCCGCTTACCTCGCCTGCCATATCTTCTCCGGCCGCGCTGCGTATCTCATCATGGGTGCGATGCTCGCGACGATCATGTCGGCCAACGTGTTCTTCGTCATCATCCCCGGCCAGCGCAAGATGGTCGCCGCGATGCTCAAGGGCGAAGTGCCGAACCCGATCTACGGCAAGCGCGGCAAGCAGCGTTCGGTGCACAACACCTATTTCACGCTGCCCGTGGTGTTCGCGATGCTCTCGAACCACTACGCCATGACCTATGCCCACGCCTATAACTGGGCCGTGCTCGTGGTGATCATGCTGGCCGGCGCGCTGATTCGCCAGTTCTTCGTGATGCGTCATCGCGGCCAGCAGCTGTGGTATCTGCCGATCGGCGGCGTGGCGCTGATGTTCGTCGCACTCGTGTGGACGCTGCCGCGTCCGGTCGTGCCGCAGGCCGAAGCCGCAAATGCGCCGGCGCTCAAGGTCTCGGACATCCAGCCGATCCTGCAGCAGCGCTGCGCGTCCTGCCACTCTGCTCACCCGACGATGATGGGCGCGGCGCCCGCCGGCGTGATGTTCGATACGCCCGATGAAATCTCGCAGAATGCGCAGCGGCTGTATCAGCAGGCTGTGACGCTCAAGGCGATGCCGCTTGGCAACGTCACGCATATGACCGACGACGAGCGGCAGAAGATTGCGATGTGGTTCCAGGGGGGCGCGAAGCAGTAACGTAGCCGGCAGCGCGTATCGAATGATTCGCGCGCTGCCAACCAGGAAAGGAAGGACCCGAAGTGCGATACGCTTCGGGTCCTTTTGCTTTTGGGGGCGCGTTTCGAATGGCCTGCGTTTCGGGCAAGCCTGACGAGGACGAACTGCTCCAGCTCGTTGTCACAGCGCGCTATAAGCTGAACGCAGCCGGATACCCGATCGACGCCGTGCGTGCGCACAGCCCCAAAAGAAGCGTTCACCAAAGGTCGCTGCGCTTTGCGCACACATCAGATGGCAGGCAAGTTCCGCGCTTGCGTGACTGTTACGCGCGGCTGCGCCTGCGCGTGGGCGCATCGAAGCGTGTCGAGATTGAACCGGCGCTCGCGCTCGGCGGCCAAATCGATCCACGTATGCGCCTTCCTGAACCAACCGCGGCCTTCTTCTCGTCGGCGCCGCCCTCTCCCCGCGAAAGTGAAACCGTTGCGCAGACGCACAAGAATCTGGCGCAACGGCTCATCGAGCGAAGCGAACCGCGCAAACATAAAAAAAGCCACGACGTCGGTCGTGGCTTTTTGAACTGCTCGGGAATGCAGATGATCAGCGTATCGCCGCGTTCATCGCCTCTTGCGTCAACCAAAGCGACTCAGGCAAATCCTGCTCGTTGAGATTGAGCCCGTCGCCGCCGCGATCGACGACGATGAAATCGGTTACCTCGCCCAAAGCGATCAGCGGATGGTGCCAAACGCCCTTCGCATAGTTCACGCCCTGCCAACCGCGTGATACGAAAGCGCGAATCTGCGTGACATCCAGATCGCCAGCCGGCGCGACCACCACGAGATACGGCTTCTCGTTGAGCGGCACGAACGCCTGGCTGCCAAGCGGATGCCGCTCGAGCATCTTCACTTCGAACGGCAGTTCGCGAGGCTGCCCGCGAAACAGATTCACGAGCGTGCGGCCGCCTTCGTCGGTGACATCCACTTTCGCGAGGTCGTGATAGCGGATTGTGGTACCGAGATTAATCGGAATCTGCTTTGCGCCTGCCAGCTCAATCACGTCGCCGAATGGCGCGAACGCCTCGCGCGTGAGCGGCTCGATGGTCAGCGTCGTCCTTGTTTCACTCATGATGGCCTCGTCACCCGATCACGCGAGCGTGCCCCACAGACGCACGCGCGAAACGCCGCCATCGGGGAAAATGTTGAAGCGTACGTGCGTAACCGGGCCGAGCGCGGCCAGCTCACTCTCAAAGTAGTGCTGCTTGTCCATTTGCAGCTTTTGCTCGCCGAGCAGCACCGGCCAGAACATGGCCTGGGTCACGAGCGAGCTGTCCGTGCCACCGACCACGCGCGCGGCCTGGAACGAGCAGCGGTCGGGGTAGTTGCCCTTGAAGTGCGCCGTATCGACTTCGATCTTCTTGATGATGCCCGGTTGCGCGAGCGCGATGATCGCCCAGTCGTTGCCAGGCTCGCGGCGGCGGCGCGTTTCCCAGCCGTCGCCCATGTTCACGCCGCGACCCGGCATGAGCAGCGTGGAGGCCATGCCAAAGTGCTGGTTGTTCGCGCCAACGAGGTACGCGCCGTTTTCCATCGCGGCCAGGTCAAACAGTTCGGTGCGGCTCGCGCCCGCCCAGTCCACTTGCGGCTGGCCATACACGCGCAAACGCGCAATGCCGCCATCGGGATAGATGTTCACGCGCAAGTGCGTGTACGGCTTCTCGCTCGATACTTCCACGTAGTGGTGGCTATTGCCGTTCAACGAGGTCGAGGGGACGATTTCCGTCCATTGCGTCGTCGCAGTGGGTGCGCCGTCCGCCACATACGCGCCTTCAACCGACGCCGCCGGCGGATAGTTGCCCGTAAAGTGGCTCGTATCGATATCGAGGCCCTTGATGACGCCCGGGCGCGCGAGCTTCACGATGCACCAGTCGTAGCCGGTCGTGCGCTTGCGGCGCGTTTCCCAGCCGTCCATCCACTTGCCGTGTTCGTCGTACTTGCCCGGAATGAAGACGGCAGCCTCCGGATTGAGCATGCGATCCTTCGGTGCGAAGAAGTCGTCGCTCGCCTCGAGCGCCTGCGCACCCAGGCGCGGGTCCGCGAGATTCACGAAGCGGCGCGTGAAATCAGGGGCGTTGGGGTCGAGAGTCGGGAGTGCCATCGTTGTCTTCCTTCGTGTCTTTTCTGTAGATCAAAACGGCGCTGCGCCCTCTCGCGAAAAACCGGAGGGCGCATCGCCACGTTACGCGTCGATCAGTTCATCCAACCTGAAGCGCGCAATGCGGTAAATCTGGTCGAGGCTCGCGCGCATTTCATCGGCGCGGCTGTTGTTCACGCGCGCCTCGAAGTTCGCGATGATGCCGTGGCGGTCATAGCCGCGCACAGCCAGAATGAATGGGAATCCGAACTTCTCTCGATACGCGCCGTTGAGCGCGAGGAGCTTGTCGAACTCTTCCTGCGTGCACTGATTCAGGCCCGCGCCGCTTTGCTCGCGCGTGGACTCGGCAGTCAGCTCGCCGCGCACGGCAGCCTTGCCCGCAAGCTCCGGGTGGGCGTTAATGAGCGCAAGCTGCTTGACCTCGCCCGAGGCTTCCACGGCCTGCGACATGGTGCGATGCAGCGCGTCGATGCTTGCAAACGGGCGCTGCTGCGCGGCCGCTTCGGCCACCCAGGGCGAGTGCTCGAAGATGCCCGAAAGCGCCGCCACGAAGGCGTCGGCCGAAGCTTGATTCAGCTGTTCGAGGGTGTAGTGCATTGCCTTCATGCGGCGGCCCCGCGGTGGTCGTTCTGCTGCGGTTGATAGGGATGATGCTCGCGCCAGTGGCGCGCGATGTCCACGCGGCGCGTGACCCACACGCGCTCATGTTTTTCGATGTGATCGAGAAAGCGCTGCAGCGCACGAAAACGCCCTGGGCGCCCGAGCAGCCGGCAGTGCATGCCGATCGACAGCATCTTCGGCGCCTCGTTGCCTTCTTCGTAGAGCACGTCAAACGCGTCGCGCAAGTACGTGAAGAAGTGGTCCGCCGTGTTGAAGCCCTGGGGCGACGCGAAGCGCATGTCGTTCGTGTCGAGCGTGTAAGGCACGATCAGTTGCGGCACCGTCTTGCCGCCCGTGACTTCCACGTCCATCCAGAAAGGCAGATCGTCGCCGTAGTAATCGGAGTCGTAGAGGAAGCCGCCATACTCGGCCACCAGACGATGTGTATTCGGGCTGTCGCGGCCCGTGTACCAGCCGAGCGGGCGCACACCTGTCACGCGCTCGATCGCTTCCATGCCGAGCTTCATGTGCTCGGCTTCTTTGGCCGGCGAAACGTCCTGGTAATGAATCCAGCGGTAGCCGTGGCACGCGATCTCGTGGCCCAGCTCGACGAATGCGCGCGCGACTTCGGGATGACGCTCGATCGCCATGCCCACGCCGAACACGGTAAGCGGCAAACCGCGCTTTTCGAATTCGCGCAGGATGCGCCACACGCCCGCACGCGAACCATATTCGTAGATCGACTCCATGCTCATGTGGCGCGCGGGATACGCAGCCGCGCCCACGATTTCGGAGAGGAACTGTTCGGAGCCGGGGTCGCCGTGCAGCACGCAGTTTTCGCCGCCTTCTTCGTAGTTGAGCACGAACTGCACCGCGACGCGCGCCTGGCCGGGCCAGTTGGCCTGCACCGGATACCGGCCATAACCGATCAGATCGCGGGGATATTGGGGATCGAGTGGCATGCTGGTCGAATCAATCGAATAGAGAGGATGAGACGAATATCCGCGCAACGGCAAGGCGCCGTGAAGCGGCCGCCGGCGCTGTCTGGCCAGGCGTGGCGGACGGTCCGCGCAACCTGCTTACAGGACCGGTTCAGTGTAGCGAAATCACCCGTACGCGCCCATACGCACGCTCAGATAGTACGGGTCAAGCGAGGTGTATGTGGCCGCCCGGTTTGCCGGACAGATGGGCGGCCACATCGGCTCGCAGGCGTTACACGTTTACCCGTAGCGCAGCGGGCGCACGGGCGGCGGCGTCTCCGTGACCGGCGCGAGGTTGGTCGGGCTGAAGCGCGCGAAATCGCCGTCGTAACGCTTGGCCAGCGGCCGCGCGAAGTCACCCCGCTTGGCGGTCGTCAGGCGCAGTGCGACGAGCGCCTCCACCCATTTCACGGCGGCCGTCACACCGTCCACCACGGGCACGCCCAGCGCGTCCTCCACTTGCGCGCACAAACTCGTCATGCCCGCGCAACCCAGCACAATGGCGTCCGCGCCATCTTCCTCGAGCGCACGGCGGCACTCTTCGACGATCGCGCGGCGCGCGGCCGATCCCGGCTCATCGAGTTCGAGCACGGCCACGTCGATCGCACGCACGTTGCGGCAAAAGCGCGTCATGCCATAGCGCTCGGCGAGATGCCAGGCCATTGCGCGGGTGCGCGAGAGCGTCGTGACGACCGAGAAGCCGGGCGCGAGCACGCTCGCCGCATGCATCGCGGCTTCCGCGATGCCCACGACGGGCCCGCGAGCCAACTCGCGCGCCGCGTAGAGGCCTGGGTCGCCAAAACACGCGATCACGTAGCCGTCGAAGCCTTCGCGCTCGCCCGCCTCCACTTCGGCGAGCAGACCAGGTGTGGCGAGCGCCTCGTCGTAATAGCCTTCGATCGACGGCGGGCCCATCGTCGGGCTCACCGCCACCACCTCCGTGCCCGGTGCGATCACGGCACGCGCGCACTGCTCCATCGCCGCGGTCATACGCTGCGTGGTGTTCGGATTGATCAGTTTGATGCGCATTTCGATTCCTTCGTCGATGCCTGGTTTTGCGTGCCGCTCATGCCTTTGCGCGAGCGCGTTCGCCCATCGTGAGCGCGCGATAGAACAGCGCGCCGAGCGCTGCGCCAATGAACCACGAGAAGTTCGCGGCACCTCCGAGCGACGGCACCATCACGCAGAGAATCGCGATCACCGCTGCGGGCAACAAGGCCGACACCGCACGCCAGTTCACGCCGTTGCGATACCAGTACGCTCCCTTCGGCGACACCGAATAGAGATCATCCACGGCGAGACGTCCACGCTTCACGAGATAGAAGTCGATAATCAGGACACCATACAGAGGCCCGATGAAAGCACCGAGTATGTCGAGCGTGTAGTGGATCACAGCCGGGTTGTTGAAGAGATTCCACGGCGTGATGAAGATCGAGGCGACGGCAGCGAGCATGCCCCCCGCACGCCAGCTGATGAGCCGCGGCGCGACATTGGAAAAGTCGAACGCGGGCGAAACGAAGTTCGCGACGATGTTGATGCCGATGGTCGCGATCGTGAACGTGAGTGCACCGAGAATCACAGCGGTGGGGTGGTCGATGCGGCCGACCGTTTCGACGGGATCAGTAATCAGTTCTCCGAACACAGGAAGCGTGGCCGACGTCGTGATAACCGTGACGAGCGAGAATGCGAGGAAGTTGACGGGCAGACCCCAGAAGTTGCCCTTGTGAACGCTTTTGAGCGACTTGCCGTAGCGCGAGAAGTCGCCGAAGTTGAGCATCGGCCCCGAGAAGTACGACACCACGAGCGAGATAGCCGTGATCATCACGGGAATCACTTCTGCACCGTGATACTTCACACCGCCGAGATTCAGCCCAATGTTGTGCCAGCCCGCGCGATACACCATGTAGCCCGCAAGCGCGAACATCACGACATAAACCGCCGGGCCCGCGAAGTCGATGAACTTCTTGATGGTCTCCATGCCGTTCCAGAACACGAGGGCTTGAAGCACCCAGAGCGTCATGAAACCGGCCCAACCGACAGCCGACAGCCCAAGCAGGCCGTGCTTGTGCACATCGGCATAAGGCATGAGTTGCGGAACGAATTTGAGCACGACGATCACGAGCGCGCTCGAAGCAAGATAGGTCTGAATGCCGTACCACGCCACGGCGATAAGGCCGCGAATCACAGCGGGGATATTGGCCCCGAGCACGCCGAAGGTACCGCGACAGGCCACCGGGTACGGCACGCCGTGACGCTGGCTGGGCCGCGCGATCAGGTTGCAAAGCACGTTGACGATGGAGATGCCGACGATCAGCGCTACGAGCACTTGCCAGCTCGTGAGGCCAAGCGCGAAGAGGCTCCCCGCGAACACGTAGCCACCGACGCTATGCACGTCGGACATCCAGAACGCGAAGATGTTGTACGCGCCCCAGGTCTGCTCCTTGAGCGGCGCGAGGTCGTGGTTGTAGAGCCGCTCGCTGTAGCCGGCCGGCAAGCGCAGGTTTTCTGCGGACTCGCTGCTTTCGCCGGATTCGAAATTGGGCACTGCCGGACTGCCAGGTGACGCGCTGAACTGAGCCATGATCCGCTCCTTGGATGGATTTGCCGACGGAAAAAAAGACGCCTGAACGCCTCGAAACGCGTGCGTACCGCCGCTGGACGCGGCCGCCGCGATATCCCCGAATGGTTTTGGCCCTTGCAGGCACCGCACCGGTCGCCGCTTGCTGGCGCCCTGTAACGCTGTGCCTGTGTGAGCCGTACGCATGCACGGCATGCGCCCCACTCCATCCTTTTCAGCCGCGGCGGCCACCGTACGTCGTGAGCCGCCGCGCTTTACTGCAATCCTTTACCGCAATCCGCTTCAAGTCCCGCTTCAGTGCCGCCTCAGAAGCCGCTCAGCGTCCGTGCGCAGCCGCCTCGCGAGCGCCGAACACTTCCTGTAAATCGACCGAAGCGCCTGCCGGCCGGTCAAGCATCCGGAGCTCGACACCCTGCAAATGGCGCACCATGAGCTCGACTGCCTCTTTCTCGTTTCCGGCCTCGAGCGCCGCGAGAATCGCCTCGTGGTCGTCGAACGAACACGGGCTGCGGCCCGGCGATTCGTAGAGCGCCGAAATCAATGTCGAACGCGCCACGAGTCCATTGAGGCAATCGCACAGCACCGTATTGCCGGTGAGCGTGGCGAGCGACGTATGGAATTCGCCTGAAAGCCGGATCCACGTCGGAAAGTCGCGCCCTTCAAAAGCCTTGCGCTCGCGCCGGATCGTCTCGCCGATGCTTTTCAAACGACGGTTGCCATGCTGCGCGCTGCAAATTCGCCCCACCACGGCCAACTCGATGATCCGCCGCATTTCAAACACCTCGTGCACTTCCTGCAGCGTCGGGCTTGCGACGAACGCGCCACGATTGGGCTCCAGATCCACGAGATGGTCCTTCGCAAGCAGCGCGAGCGCCTGGCGGATCGGGCCGCGCTTCACGCCGAATACTTCGCACAACTGTGCTTCCGTCAACTTCGCGCCTGGCGGCAGCCGGTGCTCGAGAATCGCTGCGCGGATTCGCGCGGCGATGGCTTCGGGCTTCATGCCGGTTGCTTCGGCGTCGATATCGGTCTTTGCCATGGCTCGGGTCTCTATGTTGGGTATCCTAGGTTGGACATAAATATTGTCAACAATTTTTTGGACGAACCTGGGGAAGATCCCCACGCACGCACCTGCTGCCACATGCTTCTTATCGGTGAAAGGCGCTTTATTTCGGGGAATTCAGCACCTGCATGGTGATTCTCTGCCCCAACTCGGTCGCATTTTTTGTCAACAATTTACGGAAGAAGCGTTGCAATGAACATGGTCGGACGCCGCTCGGATCTGGCCGTTAGTTGCGTAATAACCCATAAAAAAAGCGCCCGAAAGCGCTTCTGTGGCAGTGCGGAATCAGCTCAAATACGGATAATCGCTCACGGTCAACTCGAAGCCATGAGCCGTGCTGCTCAGTTGTGCCGGCGCGCCCATCGGCAACGTGACCATATCCGGAATATGGCCGAACGGCAGGCCCGTCACCACCGGAATGCCAACCAAAGCGCGCACCTGCTCCACCATTTCACGCAGATCGTAGCCGTTGTCGTAATCGAACTGCTTGTGGCCCGAAAAGTCGCCCAGCACCAGCGCTTGCTGACGCGCGAGAATGCCGGCCAGGTGCAACTGGTAAATCATGCGCTCGATGCGAAACGGCTGCTCGTTCACATCTTCCACGAACAGGATACCGCCCTCGACAGGCGGCAGATAAGGCGTGCCGATCAACGAAGTCAGCACCGCCAGATTGCCGCCCCAGAGCGTGCCCGAAACATTCGTCGATTGAGCCTGGGGCGCATTCACCTTGAGCGTGTAGCTCGGTTTCGAGAGCGCGTCCCAGAAGTGATGCATCGTGAAACTACTCAGGCTTTCAGCGCCGAAGTCGCTGCACAGCATCGGACCGCCGAACGTCGTGAGCCCGGCGCGCGCGAGCAGCGCGAGCTGAACGGCGGTGAAGTCGCTATGCCCCACAAACGCAATGGGCTGGTCCTTCAAGCGCCGCTGCAGTCCGTCGTAGTCGAGGCCGTGGAGGATGCGCACTGCGCCGTAGCCCCCGCGCACGGCGAGCACGATGTCCGGCAAATCGCGCGACGGGTCGGCCAGGCGATTCAGTTCGGCCGCGCGCTGGCCATCCGTGCCGGCAAAACGCTGATAGCGCCGCTCGGTCGCCTGCACGCCGTCGACGTGATGGCCCTGCGCGCGCAACCGTGCGAGCCCGCGGTGCACCGCTTCCGGGTCGTGCGGATAACCAGACGGTGCGATCAGTTCGATGGTGCGATGAATGGTCATGTCGAATTCGATTCAACCGTGAGATTCAACCCGCGGGTTCGTTCGGACCGGCTATGCCGGTTCCTCCCTGCGCTTCCTCGGCCTGTGTGCGAGCCGCACGGCGCGCTTCCCGGCTCGCACGGCGCCGGTCGGCGAAGAACGATCGCAACGCCTCGCCGCACTCGTCCGCCAGCACACCACCTGACACGCTCGTGTGGTGATTCAACTGCTCGTTGGCAAAGGCATCGACCACGCTGCCGCATGCGCCGGTTTTCGGATCATGGGCGCCGAACACCACACGTGCGATACGCGCGTGCATGATCGCGCCGGCGCACATCAGGCACGGTTCAAGGGTCACATAGAGTTCGCAGCCGGGCAAGCGGTAGTTACCCAGCGCGTGAGCGCCCGCGCGCAACGCCGCCATTTCCGCGTGTGCAGACGGATCGTGCGCGCCGATCGGGTGATTGAAGCCCGAAGCAATGACTTCGTCACCGCGCACGAGCACCGCGCCCACGGGCACTTCGCCGGCAGCGCGCGCCTCTTCGGCTGCGGCCTGCGCGAGGCGCATGAAATGCTGGTCGCGCTCGGAGACGGGACCGGGTTGGGAGGCAGGTTGTGGGGCGGATTGTGAATCGTCCCCGGACGCCGGCACGAGCGAATCGGCGGGAGCCGGGCCAGCCTTCAGACTGGCAGCCGGGTGCGCCTCTTCACGCTCGCCGCCAGGGGCCTGTGGCTGAACGGGAGAGCCCGTCACGCCGCCCCCGCCGAGAGCGCCAGCTGGCCGGACTCGCCGGCGGCACGTTCGGACAGGCGCTCCGCAATGCGGCGGCGATATTCGTGCGGCACGACCATCGGGCCGCCGCGCAAGGATTCGAGCGCCATGTCGAGCGCGAGCATGCGCGCGCGCAGGCGGCATTGCGCGGCCTTGTCGCCCACGGCGGCGAGGTCGTCTTCGAGGTCGCGCAAGGCTCGCAGCTGTTCGACTGCGGGCGGCACGAAACCCGCATTCTTCAGGATGCGGTGGGCTATGCGCACTTCTTCGGGCACGAGCAGGTCGTCGTCGAGCGCCTGCGGCGCACCGGCGCCGGGCAGGTCGTCGAGGTCACCGCGCGCGGCTGCGGCGGCAATCCGTTGTTCGACGAGGGCATCAAGCAATTTCATCAGCAATCCACTACGTTGCGGCCCACGCATTCTATCAGGGTAAGACCTGGAAGACCGTGCGCCGCTGGCATGTGTGTCATCGACTTCTTACGGCTTGACAGGCTTGGGGTTTGATGCGGGATGAATGGCCGCAGACGACGAAACCTGGAATTGTCTGATGGCACGGGGCTGCGGCCGAGGCGTATTGTTAAGCGGTTAGACCCGCCACGCCGTCTTCACCCTCGATGATGAAACAACACATCCGCCTCAAACGGCCCGCTACGCGGCGACTTCGCCTCGCCACCCTCTGCCTCCTGCTTACCGCCAGTCTTTCGGGCTGCGGCGTGTTCTGCGGAGCGGCAGGCGGCAGCGGCGGCGGCGTTGCCGGTGGTTGCGGCGCCGGCATGCGATTCTGACCACCAGACGCAAAAACGCCGCTGGCGCGTCCGGTTTGTACCGGCACCCCAGCGGCGCTAGAAAGATTGACGGGCTCTCAGCCCTGCCCTCAGTCCTTCATCACCTTGCCGACCGCGTCGACCACAACGCTCACGTTCTTCTCATTCAGCCCGGCCACGCACATGCGGCCCGAGCGCAGGATATACACGCCGAACTCTTCCTTCAGGCGCTCGACCTGCTTCTCGCTCAAGCCCGTATACGTGAACATGCCGCGCTGCTTCACGTAGCGCGCGAGCGCCGCTTCGCTCGCATGCGCGCGCAGGCCGTCGTGAATCGCCACGCGCATGCGCGCAATGCGCTCGCACATCGCCGCCAGCTCCTGCTCCCACGACGCCTTCAGTTCCGGCGTGCTCAGCACACGCGTGACGATCTTCGCGCCGTGAGTCGGCGGATTGCTGTAGTTCGAGCGCACCGAGCCCGTGAGCTGGCCGAGCACACGGTCGGCCGCCGCCGCGTCCTCGCAGATCACGTGCAGGCCGCCGCAACGCTCGCCGTAGAGCGAGAAGTTCTTCGAGAACGAATTCGCCACCAACGCCGGCACACCGCGGCGCGAGAGCTCGCGCACCGCGAACGCGTCGTCCTCGAGGCCCGCGCCGAAGCCCTGATACGCCATATCGACGAACGGCAGCAGATCGCGCTTTTGCAGCACGTCGATCAGTTGCTCCCACTGCCCGCGGTCCAGATCAACGCCCGTCGGGTTGTGGCAGCACGCGTGGAGCAGCACGACGCTCTTCGCCGGCAGCGCGTCGATGGACGAGAGCATCGCCTCGAACTTCAGGCCGCCCGTCACCTCGTCGTAGTACGGGTACGTGTTCACCGTGAACCCCGCACGCTCGAAGATAAAGCGGTGGTTCTCCCACGTCGGATCGCTCACCCATACCTGGCTGGTCGCGAAATAGCGCTTGATGAAATCGGCGCCGACCTTGAGCGCGCCCGAACCGCCCAGCGTCTGCACGGTCGCGATGCGGCCGGCCGCGCGCGACGGGCAGTCAGCGCCGAACACCAGTGCCTGCACGGCGTCGCGGTACTGCGCGAAACCCGCCATCGGCAGATACGGCTTCGGGCCCGGCTCTTCGAGAATCGCCGCCTCGGCCTTGTGAACGGCCTTCATGACGGGCAGACGGCCTTCGTCGTCGAAGTAAATGCCAATGCTCAGATTGACCTTGCTCTGACGCGGGTCCTTCTGAAAGTTCTCGTTGAGCGAGAGGATCGGGTCGCCGGGGTAGGCATCGATGTGTTCGAACATGCTGTTTAACTCTCTGGACGAAATTCGGGACGAATATCAGCGCTTACGGAGCCGGCACGCCACGCTGCAGCGCCGGCGCCGACTTGCGGCACCACAGACGGTAGGCGAGCCCAAGCACGCCCAGCCAGACCGGAATCAGGTACACGGAAATCCGCAGATCCGGAATTAGATACATTACAACGAGAATCCCGCCGAGGAACACGAGACACACGTAATTCGTCAGCGGATAGCCGAGGCTGCGGAACGTGGTCGTTTGGCCGGTACGCGCCTTCTCGCGGCGGAATTTCAGGTGAATCAGGCTGATCATCGCCCAGTTGATGATGAGCGCCGACACGACGAGGCCCATCAGCAGTTCGAACGCCTTGCCCGGCATGAAGTAATTGATGATCACGCAGGCAGCCGTGACGAACGCCGACACACCGAGCGCCGTGAGCGGAATGCCGCGCCGGCTCACCTTGAGCAGCGCCTTCGGTGCATTGCCCTGCTGCGCGAGGCCGAACAGCATGCGGCTGTTGCAGTACACACCGCTGTTGTAGACCGAGAGCGCGGCCGTCAGCACGACGACATTGAGCACGTTGGCCACGAGGTCGCTGTTCATCGCGTGGAAGATCAGCACGAACGGGCTGCCGCCAGCCACGACCTTCTGCCACGGGTAAAGCGAAAGCAGGACGCCGAGCGCGCCGATGTAGAAAATCAGGATGCGGTAGATCACCTGATTCGTCGCGCGCGGAATGCTATGCGAAGGATCGTCAGCCTCTGCTGCGGTGATGCCGACAAGCTCCAGCCCGCCAAACGAGAACATCACGACGGCCATGGCCATGACGAGACCCGAAACGCCGTGCGGGAAGAAACCGCCGTTGCGCCAGAGGTTCGAGACGCTCGCCTCGGGACCGGCCGAGCCCGAAAACAGCAGCCAGCCGCCGAAGGCGATCATGCCGACGATCGCCAGCACCTTGATGATCGCGAACCAGAATTCGAGTTCGCCGTACGACTTCACGCTCGTGAGGTTGATGCCGTTGATCAGGACAAAGAACACGAGCGCCGAGACCCACGTGGGCAGCGTCGGCCACCAGTAGTGCATGTAGATGCCGACCGCCGAAAGCTCGGCCATGCTCACGAGCACGTAGAGCACCCAGTAGTTCCAGCCGGAGAGAAAGCCCGCGAAGGGGCCGAAATACTTGTCGGCGAAATAGCTGAACGAACCGGCGACGGGCTCGTCCACGACCATCTCGCCCAGTTGGCGCATGATGAAGAACGCGATGATCCCAGCAACGCCGTAGCCGAGCAGCACCGAAGGGCCGGCGGTCTGGATCGTCTGCGCAATGCCGAGGAACAGGCCCGTGCCGATCGCCCCGCCCAGCGCAATGAGCTGGATGTGGCGATTCTTGAGGCCGCGTTTTAGCTGGCCGCGATTTTCACGCATGTCGTTTGAAACCATGTCTCTTCCTGTCTCCGACTTATCGGCGCGAGGCCCAGGCATCCGGATAGGACGCCGGCTCCGCTCCACGAAATAAAATTGCACACGCAACGTTCTGCGTTGCCGTGCTGCCAGGCTTGGCGGTATGGGCCGCCAGCCCGATCGGGTGCGCCCAGTGTATAGTTGGCGCGGAAAAATATGATTTCATCTCGTACGCAGGCAAACCCTGATTGATACAATTCCCTCTCGCCTTAAACCCATCTCACGCAAGATAAATGCAAAATCTCGCGCTCGATACGATCGACATGCGGCTGCTCGCCGCACTGCAGGAACACGGCCGCGCCTCGAACCTCGAACTCGCGGCCGCGATCAAGCTCTCGCCCGCGCAGACGCTGCGCCGTCACCGGCGCCTCGAAGAACTCGGCGTGATCCGGCGCTATGAGACGCGTCTCGACGCGCAGGCGCTCGGCTTCGGCGTGGTCGCCTTCATTCAGGTAACGATGGAACGCGGGCACATGCGCGAGCTCATGAAGTTCAAGGAGCTCGTCGCAACGTTGCCGCAAGTGCAGGAGTGCTACTCCGTGACTGGCGATATCGACTACGTGCTGAAGGTGGTGGCGCGCGATCTGAAGGCGCTATCCGAATTCCTGCTCGATACGCTGATGCGCGCGCCCGGCGTGAACAGCGTGCAGTCGATCGTCTGTCTCGACGAACTCAAGGGGACGAGTGCGATGCCGCTGGAAGCCTGAGACTAACGCGCGCCAGGTCCGTCTGGCGGAGTTTTTCGGCGAAAACGCAATTTTATCTCATCGGCGCCCTTTTAGAGGCGCCGCAGGACCGGCTGATGAAATAGTCTTGCTAAAAGCCCCATCGTGCTCTAAAAAACAGGCTAGTCAGCATGTCTCCCGGCCGCCCTGGACACTGCAGCGAGCGGCTTCACAAGCGCGAGCGCGACAGTCCATGAGTCTTCTTGAACTCAGAGGCGTTTCCAGGCACTTCGGCGCCATTCAAGCGCTGACCGACGTGACGCTGAGCCTGGAACCCGGCCAGGTGGTCGGACTGATGGGCGACAACGGGGCCGGAAAATCGACGCTGGTGAAAGTCATCGCCGGCAACTTCCCGCCCTCCCATGGCGAAGTGCTCATCGACGGCAAGCCCGTTCATTTCAACCGGCCTGTGGACGCCCGCGCAAAGGGCATCGAGGTCGTGTACCAGGACCTCGCCCTCTGCGACAACCTCACGGCGGCGGCCAATGTCTTTCTCGGCCGCGAGCCGCGCCTCGGCATCTGGCCCTTTCGCGTGCTCGATCACGCGGCCATGTACCGGCGCGCCGCCGAGCTTTTCAAGGAACTGAAGTCCGAAACGCGCCCGCGCGATCTCGTCCGGCAGATGTCGGGCGGCCAGCGGCAGGCCGTGGCGATTGCGCGCACGCGTTTGTCCGACGCGCGGCTCGTGCTCATGGACGAACCCACCGCTGCGATCAGCGTGCGCCAAGTGGCGCAGGTGCTCGACCTCATCAAACGCCTGTCCGAGCACGGTATTGCCGTCATTCTCATCAGTCACCGCATGCCCGACGTTTTCGAGGTCGCCCACCGCGTGGTTGTCATGCGGCGCGGGCGCAAGGTGGCGGACAAGCAGACCGCTGCGTCTTCGCCGGAGGAAGTCACCGGCCTGATTACCGGAGCCATCGCCGCCGCCTGAAGCCGACCCGCGCGACTGCGTTGCATGGGGCCGCACCAAGCGCTGAAGCGCCAGGTGCGGCCGACAGGAGACCTGAAATTGAACGATGCGCCGCAAAGGCCAAACGCGATGCCAACAGTGCTTGACGATCCCCAATCCGCGAAGACCCACACACGCTGGAGTGGACTGATCGCGAGCCAGGTGTTCTGGGTCGTGCTGGCTACGCTGATCGCCTGTGTCCTGCTCTCGTTCGTCACTTCGACGTTCGCCACGCAGCAGAATCTCTTCAACGTCACGCGCAACTTCGCCTTCGTCGCCATCGTCGCGCTCGGGATGATGGCCATCATCATTACGGGCGGCATCGATATTTCGGTCGGCTCGACGATTGGCCTGAGCGGCATCGTGCTTTCGGTCACCATGAACGCGGGCTACCCGATCTGGGCCGGCATTGGCCTCGGCCTGCTCACCGCGGGCCTGGTCGGCCTCGTGAACGGCCTGCTCATTGCGTATCTCAACATGCAGCCTTTTGTCGTAACGTTAGGGATGCTGAGCGTGGGCCGCAGCCTCGCGCTCGTGATCTCCGGCAGCCGCACCATCTTCGAATTCGGACCCGACGGCCACAAGCTCCTCGTGCTCGGCGGCGGCAAGACACTCGGCGTGGCCAATCCCGTGTGGTTCCTGATCGTCCTCGGCGTGCTGTTCTGGTTCGCCTTCGCCTTCACACGCTGGGGCCGCTACGTGTTCGCGGTCGGCGGCAATCGTCATGCGGCGAATCTCACCGGCGTGCCGGTGCGGCGCGTGATCTGTTCGGTCTACGTGCTCGGCGGCCTGATGGCGGGCGTCGCGGCCATTCTGGAAGTGGGCTGGCTCGGCGCGGTCACCACCGGCCTTGGCACCGGCGACGAACTGCGCGTAATCGCCGCCACGGTGATTGGCGGCACCAATCTCGCGGGGGGCGTGGGCAGCGCCTTCGGCACGATCGTCGGCGCCGCGCTCATCGAAGTGATCCGCAACAGCCTGATCCTGCTCGGCGTCGACTCGTTCTGGCAGGGCACTGTGGTGGGCGGCTTCATCATCATCGCGGTGCTGTTCAACCGGCTCGGCGGCGAGCGGCAAGGAGACTGAACCGTTTCAGGGAGGCGCGGCCGGACTGCACGCGGAACCGCCGGACGCCAGCGATCACACAAAACGCAAGGTTCCGCAGGAAGCCCAAGGCACGGGCGCGGGCTTTCCTTCCGATGACGAAGACTGTACGAGACACGCGCGCCGCACAACCGGCGCCGAACAGGAGGAAACCATGAAGAAAGCGTGGAAGTATCTCGCTGCGATCGGAGGGCTCGCCATGCTGGCGTCTTCCGCCTACGCAGCCGACAAGACCCTCGCGCTGGTCGTGAAGGGCCTCGACAATCCGTACTTCGACCTCATGAAACAGGGTTGCGACCGGGCGAACAAGGAACTCGGCAAACAGGGCTACAACTGCTACTACACCGGCCCAGCCACGGCGGCCGACGAAAGCGCCGAAGTGCAGATCGTCGACGACCTGCTGACCAAGGGCGTCGCGGCGATTGCGATATCGCCTTCGAACGCGCCAGCCATCGCTGAGGTGATCCGCCGCCGCAACACGAAGATCCCGATCATCACCGCGGACGCCGATCTGCTGCCGAAGGACCAGTCGCTGCGCAAGGCGTATGTGGGTACCGACAACTACGAACTGGGCGTGAAGCTCGGCGAGCAGTTGAAGATGCTCATGCCCAAGGGCGGCAACATCTGCCTCGTGATGGGCAACCCGGCGGCCGAGAATATCAACCAGCGCGCCCAGGGGACGCGCGATGTGCTTTCTGGCAAGAAGGGCGTCAAGAAGCTTGCTGGCGAGAACAACTGGCATGAGATCAGCGCCTGCCCGCTCTACGTGAACGACGACGCCGCGAAAGCGAACCAGATGATGCAGGACACGCTCACGGCGAACGCCACCAGTCTCCAGGCGTTCGTGCTCGAGGGCGGCTGGCCGCTCTTTGCGCCTGAAGCGTATTCGCAGGTCGTCGCGCCGATCATGGACAAAATCAACAGCGGCCAGTTCGTGATCGTTTCAGCCGATACGCTTGGGCCTGAGTTGCAGGCGCTCAAAGAACACAAGGTCAATGTGCTGGTTGGGCAGCGGCCTGAGGAAATGGGCTATCAAGCAGCGATGGTGATGCGTGATCTGGCGGAAGGGAAGATGGTGAAGCCGATTATTCACACTGGGCTGGATACGTGTACGTGGAAGAATGCGGATACGTGCCTCAAGCATTGAGGGCGTGACCGTGCGCGGGCCGAGGCTTGGATAGCTCGGCTTGCGGTGCATGGGTTTGCCTTGCCACGTTCCTCCCGGAGGTGGCCGCGGAGCTCACCGCCTAGCCCTCAATCTGCGTTGCCCGGAACATCGTAAGCAATTGCCAGAGACGGAAGCCACCCTATTTCTCGGTCTTCCCACCACTACCCTCGCCCGGTGACTGCACCCGGCTGGCAACAAGCTCAAGCGCCAGCGGTTTTTCAGGATCCAGCCTCTTCGTCTCGATCACACGTTTCCACGCGCCGTCCGTACCAGGCTGCCGGTAGAACGCCACGACCGCCACGTACTTCGTGTCTTTATTCATCGGCTCCGAGAGGCTCGACGATGCGCCCGGATTTACGACTGCCGCCATGCTTGCATTGAGATCCTGCGCGAGTACCGTCTGATCTCGCCTGAGCAGATCGTCGTAAGATGCGCCGTCGAATCCCTTACGCTCCCTGAGCTGGTAGACACGCACGGCGACCGAGTTGGCCTTCCCGGCGTCGTCGGGATTGACGGCTCCGCGTGCCGTCAGATCAACATTGAGGACCTTGACCTGACGATAAAACACCGCATGGAATGCATTTGACGTGGTATCGGAAATGGTCTGCCAGGCGCCACAGCCCGAAAGCAGGAGGGTCGGCGCAGCAAGGGCGAGAACGGCAGCAAGACACCGTTGAGTCCAGGAGTTGGTTTCAGACATGTTGGGGAGTCAGATACGGATTGGGCGCAGGCGCAGGAATCGCTTCGTGGACGCCGAGCGCAATGGTAATCAGGCGGTCCTCTTCAGCGGGGAGGACCGTTGTCCAGCCGAGGCGCGGAGGGGCGTCTGCATGCACAGCAGCAATGGCCGGTTCCGGCACAAGCCGGGTGGACAGCTCCATACGCAGGTGCACGTCAGCCTTCTCGCCGATATAGAGCTGTACAAAGGCCTTCACCTCCCGGTGCAGCCACGCACCCGGCAAGAGATCGTGAGCCTGCTGCGCGTCGGCGGGGCGCAGTGTCACACGTACGGCGCGGCTACGGTATGCGAGGCGCTTGCCGAGCACATATCCGGCGCCCAACCCGCGGCGTGCGGCCTGCACCGGCTGAGCTGCTGGCTTTGCGGTGAGTGGCCGCGGGGCGCCGGTGTTGGCATATGCAGCGTGAAACTCCTCGACGCGTACTCCGACGCCGGGTGCGGCCAGTGCGATCACACCGGCGAGGCCCTCTGCCGTTCGCGTACGCTGGATCAGCAAGCCGAGCAGCGCGAGCATGCGTGAATCTGGGAGTCCGGCACGCGCCGGCTTCCCGCCCCAACCGAAGCCCCCGAGACAGAGCAGGTTACGGGAATGATCGTCGATGCCACCGGCGCGGAAGCTCTCCGGATAGCGATACTTCTTCCACACGCGGTAAAGCAGCGTGACATTGCGGTGATTGAACTGATCGAGAAACGCTTCAAGCGCCTCGTGCCCTTCTTCGCGCAACGCGATGTCGTCCACGAAATGCGGCGGCATCGCCGCATCGACGCCATAAAGACCCATGAACGTCGTACGTACGGTGGGCGGTGCATCAGGCCGTTCGTCATCGAACTCCACCGCAGCGATTTCGCCCGCCGGAAAACCCATGCGCGGCCGCGGCCGGAACCGCACAGGTTCACCGGCCGGGGTGTCCTGCGCGCCGAAGCCAGAGTGATCTGGCGCGCTGTGTTCCAGTAGCCTGCAGAGCTGCATGAAGCTCATCTGTGGCGCGCGGGCAAGCAGCGCCGCGACAAGCGGCTCGAGATCAGGTACGTCGCGCGGCTTCATAGCGCAGCCCTGTGTGTCTTGCTGCGAGGCCATGTCGTACGCGTTTGCGATGGGAGACTGACGATCGACAGTTTCGTGAACAGGTTGATCTCCGCGTACAGCTCGAAAAACCGGTGCAGCATCTCGCCAAATAACATGACGTCGCCCTCACCCGCGAACGCGTGGGAGTCGAGCGTCACCTCGATTAGCACGCCGCGCTCGACTGAGCCGCCCGACACCTCCTCGAGCAGCTCCTGTGAGACCCACAGGATGCCCGCAAGGCGTCGGCGGTTCAGCTCGTCGTTGGTCCAGTCGTAGAGGGCAAGCGCACCGCGCAGCACTTCGGCGTTCATCAGCGAGAGGAAATTAGGAGCAAGGTGCGAGAGCACCCGCCACTGGAAGCGGTCGCCGGTCGGCGGGTAAAGCGGCAGTGTGGGAGCGACCAGGTTGCGCACGCCCGCAACATCTGGTGTGCTTTCGGCAAGTTCGCAGATGCTTGCCTCACGCAGGCCCTTGCGCGGCAGCATGCCATTGGTCGCGGTCATCTGCAGCGAGAGACTTTCCTCCGGCAGGTTTTCCAGCGTATCCCATGCATGGCCACCGAGCACGAGCCAGGTCTCGTGCAGCCCCGACACCCCGGCACGTACCCGCGTATGGAAGTATCGCTCGGGCGCCTCATGTCGCAGCATGCCGCCACGATGCCGAAACGTCGCGAACGGGACATACTCGTAGCGGTTGGCGTCGAGGTGGTCGAACGCCGAAACCTTGTCCACCGAGTACGTTTCGATGTTGTTGTTCCCCTGCCCGGCCGGCACGACCCGATATTCCGTCTGGTGGTGGTCAATCGTCACCGGCTCGGCATCGACCTCGAACAGGTTGATGACAGGCGTGCAGTACAGCCGGATGTTTTCCGTCGTAAAGCGCTGGTCACCCGGGTACATCTCGCTGAGCACGATCTCCAGCTCGAAGCGGGTCGACCCAGGCGGAATTTTTTCGATGTCGAGACCGACAAGATCGACGAAGAGAAACTTCTCGCGGAACGTGAAGTATTCGAGGAGCAACTGGTAGCCCGAAAACGCCTCATCGGGTTTCGGCCACAGGCGTTCCTCAGTTGAGAAACCGGCGGATTCTATTTTCACCTCGCGCAGCGGCAGCAGTTCGCCGTTGCGCAACTCTGGAATCCGCCAGCCGATCGAGTCGACCTGACGCGTGAGCGCCAGATGCATCGCGAACGCCGTTGGCAGATCGGCGCTGAGGTGGAGGCGCACACGCGAGAGATCGGTCTCCTTGCGGCGGGCGGAGCCGTGGAGCGCGAAGGCCAGCCGGATCACCGAGCGGCCATCGTGCCGCACGCCTGGGGCCGCCTGTGTGAGGTTGAGCGGTTGCAGCGTCACGGGCTGCGTGGTGCGGTAGTGGCACTGGATCGTGCGCGGGGTCGCGCTTTCGGTACCGGTTGGCGACGGCACGGCGATCGGCGCGGAGCGCACCGGCACACCCGCGGGCAGAACTTCCGTCTTCTCGAGCTTTTCGGCGAGTGGCACAAGCTCGACCACAGAAAGCGACGGAATCATACGCAGGTAGTGTGGCCAGAGCAGGCTGACCAGGCCCTCCGTCAGTTCGGGAAATTCGTCGTCAAGCTTCTGCCGCAGTCGTCCGGTCAGGAAGGCGAACCCTTCGTGAAGCCGTTCGACATAGGGATCACGGTCACCGACGCGATCGAGGTTCAGCAGGCGCGCGCGGTCGGGGTGCGCCTTTGCGAACTCCTTGCCGGATTCACGCAGGTAGCGCATTTCTTCCTCGAAGTACCGCAGGATGGGATCGTCGTTTTCCATCGATTTCTATATTTAAGAAAGAGTCAGCGCGCGCGCCGGATCTAGCACGGCCAGTTCCGACTGCAGTCCAGCGGCGCGGTTCATCAGCGTCACCTTGTCGGCGTCCTTGCGGTTCGCCTGTGCCTTGAGCACACGCATCAATTGCTGCTTTATCTCGAAGATGAGCGCGGGTTCCCAGCGCGTGAGCGGCAGAGTTTGCGCGATCGCGTCGAGCTCGGTGAGCAGCGCGCAGGCCATGTCGGGTCGACCTGCGTGCTCGGCGAGTCGCGCCATGATGAGGCGTTGCAGATAATGATGACGCTCGCCCTTCATGCCGGGAAGTGCCTCGAGCCATGCGAACGCCGCTTCGACGCCCTCGCGTGAATTCATGTCCTTCGCCTGCGCCTCGATCTCCGGCCAGTCGCCGGCCGAGCCATCATCCGCTGCCGAAACGGGCAAAGGCGCAGGCGTCTCACCGGCCTCCAGGTCCCGCACCACTGCGTGCCGTGCGATCCATTCGAGCGTGGTGTCGTCGGCGTAGGCGGTGCCGTCGTTGAAGGCGAGACGTTCGATACCCGGCAACCTTTCGAGGAAAAGCGCAAAGTCCGCGCGCAGCTGTTCGCGCCACGTGTCATACGGCGCGCCGAGATGGTCGAGCGCGTGGTGCTGGAAATACTGAAGATCGAACCAGAGGTGGTTGACGCCCTCCATGAAAGCGCCCTCGACCCGTTCGAGCAGTTCACTCCATTGCTTCTGCAGCACGAGCCGCGTCATTTGCTGGCGCAGTTCGGCGCGCGGCGGTATGAGGCGCGTACGCGAGGCAGCGTCGGCCGGCGGTACCTCGTGCAGCGTGTCCCATCGCACGCTGCGCACGAGCCGCACCGACGACAGATAGCCGTTCTCCTGGTCGCGCAGCCACGTAGCCATGACCCGCGCCTGTTCGAGAAGATCGCGTGTGGAGGCAATGGCGCCCAAAGTGGCGGTTGTCGGCGCCGAAACGGAGGAAACGGGTGGCGACGCCTGGGTCGTGGCTGTCGAGGTGCTCTCGTCGTTGCGCTGGAACCGCGAGACGAGCGGCTGCAGATTGGGACGGGCCGCCTCCGGCCATGCCTGCGTACGCGCGACGAGCACGTCGAGTGCCGCGATGGCCCGCTCCAGGTCCGCAGGCGCAAATTCGCCACGGCGCTCGAGCAGATCCACCATGCGTGTGGTGGCCAGCATTTCAAGCGCGCCCTTCTTCGCCTCTGGGCGCACTGGCATCACGGCCTCACCGAAGCGGTCGGTGAGCGCGGCGGCCAGTTCAAGACCGTCGGCGAAGCCCGCCGGCCCGTCCTGACGCAGCCTTGCCTGCGCGTAGTAGGCCGCCACACGCAGGTCCTTGCCGGTTTCCTTCGTCAGGCGCTCACAGCACGCGACGATGAGCGCATCGTCGATATCCGACAGTTTTGCCGCCTCGTCCCTGAGGTGGAAAAACGTGTCCTCGTAGCCCGGGTCACGTCCCACGCCGGTTTCGCCGGCAAGCGGCTGGAGCCAGTCCGCCCAGGCATCAAGGCGCTCGCGTGCGACCTGCTCCACGTCGCGCGAGGGAAAGAGACTTCTGAAAATGTCTCCGAGCTTCATTCGTCCTCCGGCGCCGCGCCGCCCGGCAGCGGCGTCGCCGCACGCTTGCCCGCTGCGATTGCCGCTGCCGGCAACGGCGGCGGACTTGCGCCTGTCATTGCCGTTCCGGATGAGGGCGACGCGCTGATAAAAATCCGCTCCGGCAGTGTGAAGTGCCGCAGCTTGAGCACGTCGAGCGGGCCGGTACCCGCCTCGCTACGCATGAGGACGCGCAGCGGGACCGCCTGGCTTGCATCGGGCTTCCAGGTTAGCAGCCAGCGCGCGCTATCCTGCTGTTCGGCCTGTGCGCGCTCCAGCAGACGGATGAGACCAAAGCGGCCCTGTGCGTCGAACGCTGAACGCAGTCCGCCCTCGGCCGTCTGCCACTCAATATGCGAGATGTTTTCCAGCGCCTGGCCCGGCCACTCGAACGGTTGCCACTCCTCCCGCTGGTTGAAGTAGTGCAGCTCGTTGCCCGAAAGAACGATGCGCATATCCGTGATGCCCGGTGTCGGTACACCACGCAGCTCGAAGCGCAGATGGGCGTCGCCGGTGGGGAACAATACGTTTGCGACACGCGTGAGCCGGTTCAACCCGTCAAGGAACGCGGGATCGAGCGTGAGCGAGCCGCGGTTGGCGCCCTGCACTGCCACCCAGCGATCGCCCTGACGCTCGACGACACCCGCGAGCTGCGTCGTAACGAACTGCGTGATCACGCCGTTGTCGGGTCGCATGATGCGCGCCATCTCAGGCAGCGAGGCTTCGTTGTCGGAATCAAAGAACGGATACCGGCCGCCAAACGAACGGTTCCAGTCGGCGACGATCGAGCGGCGCCAGATGTCATTGAGGCTTGCCGCAGCCGGCTGAACGACGACACGCCAGTTCTGGTCGAGCGGCGCACGGAACAGCTCGCCAAATCCGGCCCATTGCTCGCCCAGGCTTGCGGCCAGGCGGCTCGCGTACTCACGGCTGTCCGCGATGTCCGATGGGCGTCCCTGCAGCACGGCTTGCGCCGCCTGACGTGACATGGCCTCGGCGTCGGGGCTCGAGGCAATCTGCTGTGCCTTCAGGCGCATCGCGGTGACGCGCTCGAGATAGCGCGCGAGACTCAGATCGCTGGTTGCAGCGAGCCTCGCCGCATCCTTGCCTGTTGCCGCTGGCGCGCCGCTCACGAGATCACTACCCGTGAGCCTGAGAATCGGGCCGAAGCCCGCAGCCAGCGGCGCAACCGGTGCCTGCGCCTGTGGCTGTTTCGAGGGATCTTTCTCGCCGCCGCCCACAAGCTGCTGTGCCTTTCTGATGAGCGTGTCGGAAAGTGACTGCGAACTCGCACCCGCTGCGGCCTGGTAGGCAATCACGTTCATCAAGGCGACGAGCGGCGAGCGTTGCGGATCGCCCAGCAATGTGAGCTGGTCGACGGTGCCCGTCAGGCTTGGTGCGCTCTGCCAGCGCATGCTGTTGAGAAACACCGCCCACGCACGCAGGTAGTCGTCAAAATAGCGCTGACGCAGCGCATCGCGCAGTGCTGAGGGTGCCGCGTTGTTTGCCTGCACATCAGAGAGCACCCAGTCACCGGCCACCTCGCGTTGTCCGCTTGCGTCATCGATGGCCTTCGAGATGCGCTCGTCCCACGCGGCACGCGTGAACACACCGGGGATCGTTGCTGAAGTGGTGAAGAGGCCGCGGCTCGTGGTATCGCCCAGGAGCGTCGCCAGCGTGACGGGCGGATATTTGGACTGCGCCTCGGTGATGATCTGCTGGTAAAGGGTATCGGTCGAGTTCTGGATACCGCGCACGCCGATCACCGTTTGCCGCGCACTAGCAACGAGTCCCGCATCAGGTGTGATTGCAAGCGCCGCGCCTGCGCTCACCGGGTGTCCGATGTGATTGGCGAAGAATGTGATCGTGTGCTCGCGCAGATCCTGCCAGGTGCCGGCCGAAATTGGCGCGTTCAGCGGGCGCGCCGGTACGTCGGTTGCGATGAGTTGCGGCGTGAGGAAACTCGCGAGCGCACGCGTGGGTTGGGCGAGCATCAGGTAGGTCTTGAGTGTGTCGTAGGCTGCCTGGGCCTGGGCTTCACCGCCACTGGCGATTTCGGCATCGGTCAGGGAGGCGAGCTGGCGCAGACGCTCCTCGAGCTTCTCGCGCATCGGTGCGACGAGCACCCGTGAGGCTGCGATGTCGTAGCCGGGCCAGAGCGCGTCGAGCAGCGCGCGGTCGTGATTGAGCCCAAAGCGGGTGATCCACGGTGCGCCGTGTTGCTGGCGATACTCGAGCGTGTCGATCTGTTTGTCGAGGCTGTCAAGGAGTTGCAGCGACTGTGTGCGGTCGGTGGTGGCCGTGAGCTTTTCGAGTGTGCCGGAGGCAGTGTTGATCGTCGCGCGGTTAGAGAACCCCGAGATCATCATGCCGACCGTCCACAAGCCGACAGCGGCCGTTGCGACCCATGTTGCCGCTGTCGAAAACGAGAAGCCGACGCGGCGTCCGTGAACGTTGCGGCTGTGATCCGCGATGAACTGCCAGACTGTGCGGTGAACGGTTTCAGGTGTGCCAGTTTCATCAGGCTGCTCCTTAGCCTCAAGTTTCTCCTGGCTGCCTTCGGGCGGCCGCGGATCACCCGCTGCTTCGCGTGCCTTGAAGAGCGGTGCGAACAGCAGCCCGTGAATGGATAAGCGCCAGTAGCGCGACTGTGCCATCTGCGTGACGAACTGCAGGATGTCGGTGCGACGCGCATCGATATGCTGGGAGAGGAGCGCCGGATAGCGATCCAGGCGGTTGCGGATCAGGCGGATGACGCCCGCATCCGCGAGCGTGTGTGAGAGGCTATTCAGGGAGCGATCCAGATCTTCGGCATGGACACGTGGAGTCGACCACGTGAAACCGATTGGCTCATCGGGAATGGACGGATCGCCATCGAATTCCGTGGCGTTCAGGAGATAGACGGGCGCAGCCCAGCGCAAAGCACGTGCATGGCGGCCGAGGCGCTGGGCAATGGCATCTGCCTCGAAACCAGTCTTAACGGAACTGCTGGCGCGCGCCACTGCAACGATTGCATCAACGGGCCGGCGACGGCGCAGCTGACGAATCTGATCAAGCCTGCTCGTGTCAATCGTTGTGCTGGTCTGATTTGCATACAGCAGTATGGTGTCGCCCGTGAAGGCATAACCTAGTTCGGCAAGACCTGGTGCAATGCGTTTGACGATTGGGAGGTCCCCAGCGACGAGCACCCAACTCTCCCGGTAACGCCAGAAGAAACCGTGCCGTTCGCGGAGCATCTGACGCAAGCTGTCAGCGAAATCCGTTGGAACTGATTCGTCGCCGGCTTGTGCCTGTTGTCCAGCCGAACCGGCACGGTGGTTGACGTCATAGTGGGTAAGCCAGCGCGCAGCACGTAGCGTTGCGATCTGTAGGAGAATCAGCTCGAAGAACTTTATTAAAATGAGTAATGCCAACCAGATGATGACAAGCACAAGTACGATAATGATCCTGGTTGAGCTAGGCCATCCTTGTCCAAGTCCTTCGAACCAAACCGCGAGACCGACTCCCCAAAAAAGAATCGTCAACGCAAGTCCGACGTAAAAAGGTGCGGCAGAACCGCTCTTGCTTTCGTTACCAGTCATGTTTTTGTTCTGCATACAAGGGCTGTGAAACCATTACCTTCACCTGAGATCACGAGCTGCTCTTTACCGCTTGCGTTGGCGCATTCGGCAGCCATTGCCAACGCGAGCCATGAACCAGCACCCGAGCAATTGCCCACCGACTCTTCAAGAGCATCAACTTTCAATCGATCGCCCGAATTACGCTCCAAACGAAACTCGTTCAACTGCTCGATCGCTACGCCATGTGACCAAGCAGGGCTTGCGCATGCCGGTGTTGTTCGCCCCCAACGGGTCGCAAGGCCGAGTACGTCGCTCACACTGTCGAAAGGTCCCTGCGCAGGGCGATGCAAACGCACTGACGACTGGAACGCGTCCCGCGTAAACGTTACTGGACTCACGAGTAGGGCCACACCCGTTTCCGCTATTCCGTCTGAAATGAGACGACTGATCGCATCATGGAGCTGAAGGGCAATCAACAGAATGATGTTGCCGTTTCGACGACCGTCAAGCCAGGCGTCCGTCGCGAAAAGCGGAAGCACAGCGTCAGTGGTCGAAACATCGAACCGCAGGGATGGAGCGGTCTTTTTCAATTGTTCATCGACCAATACATCCAGCTCACTGATTGCGAGCCGCGTTTGCCCATGCACTAATACCTGTATTCGGGTGCCTGACGGAAAATCATGAAGTTGAGACTGGATCTTGGCGATCAGGTTTTCGAGTATCCAGCTCGCCGCAGCACGGTGCCTCGCAGATTCTGAAAGGGCGTTACCTGGAAAAAAAGGTGAACCTGGCAGATCAATCCAACGCGCGAGCACAACCTTATCGGGTGCATATGCACTGTTGCGCGAAGCCAGCTTCAACGTGCCGCGCCGCGAAACCTCTGCGGAATTCTCGTTGTCGTCTGAGGAAAAACACCATGCCTGCCCAAGGACCGCGATCGGCTCGCTGGCGGAACTGTGGCATGCCATCTCGGCTTCATCGCTCACGCGATTTTTCGCAATTGCCTGACTTCTGCGCACATGGCCGTACGCCAACCACAAGGCGAGAAGGAATGCCCAAGCCAGCAATGGATAGGCACCAGCTCGCATTGCGAATTTCAAGGTATCTCCAGGATGGTTCGCCGACCAGTGTTCAGCAGAGAACGTAAAGCTTGCCGCGAGCACAATTGCAAGCAGCAGGCCCCAGGACACCACTGATACCCTCGGCGCAGGTGGTACGGCGACGCGCGGCGGGATACGGTTGAAATCGACTGGCATCAGTCACTCACCCGTGCTCCGCTGCCGGAAGAAATGAGCGTTGCACCACAGCGAGTATGATCGCCATCGCGCGAAAGCATGATTTGACCATCCTTCACTCGACTGCCCCCCTCGATGATCTCGTTATCCCCGTGCAATGGGCAGGAAACCCGGTCTCCTACACGCGCCGCCCGTCGGCCTTTCACCTTGATGCTGTCCGATCCAGACAGCACCTTACCGCCGTGGCTGGTAGTATCACCTTCATATACGAAGTTCTTCATTCAATACTCGTCACTGAGATAATTGAAAAAGCGAAAGGCAAGTCCAGCACTTCGCTCAATGTATATCCACCCTGGAAGGTGCTGCTTGATTTATTCCATCAAAAATTTTATTTGAAAAACTCTTGTAGCGCGAAGCTTTACATTCTTTATCGAAGATAATTTTATTGTTTCTTGATACATATAACCCAGCAGGCCAAACGGACGAAATTACATAGATATATTTATTGACGGAAAATTTAAGATGTAATCCATGTATAGCCCCCTCAGAAACATCGGATAAAATAAAATTATCGCCGGGAGGGAGATTTTTTTTAGGGTATTCGATAATATCATTTTCAATGCCATACTTGTATCGCACATACCCGCGATTCGGTGAAACGTTGCCTTTTGCGCAGATGGAAACGATTTTTCCATCTTTCAGTGAACAATTAAAATAAATGTCTTCCCCTTCGCTGCAAAGAGTCATTTCACTTTGTAGCGGCTGTGTTAGCGCGCCTGCAAAAGAAATTTTTACCACGAAAATCGAGATTACGAATAAAATCAATAAATTTAATACTACCATCCTCAGTTTTAGAAAAAACAGTAATTCAGATGAAAATGATCTTGATAGCATAAAGACATAATGGTGTTGTTAAATAAATATCATCTGTCAACACCTAACAACTACCTTCCCTCATCAAAGGGCTGTCGTGAGTGTCTAGCCGTCCACAGCATCGTTCAGTGATTCTCAATTTGATCGCGTATCGACTGAAAGCGCGCTGCAGAGCAACCACATCTGTACTGCCTTCTTACCCCCGTTATAGCTGATTTGACACCACCCGGCCGTGGCCTTGTCAACAGTGACCTTATCTCCCGCTATAAGATACTTCTTTGTTTCATCCTTAATACTCGGCAAATCAAAGAGATAGCTCTTATTTTTAACTTTTGCACTAATAATTTTATCGCCATTCATTAATGACGCGAATGATGAATCTACCGCCCGTCGAACATCTTTCTTTGTTTGAAAAGGAAATACATATGTTACTCGCCGATTGTTAGATATCCAGCTGTAGTCGGCTCCAAACCAATCAGAGGCACGCTCATCACGACGAAGGTTGTTGTCGACTATGACAAAAACAGAAACTGAATAGAATTGTCCAGATGAATTTTCCTCTACAAGAGACTGGCGCACATCCACAGAATGAATCACGGCTATTCTGTTATTATCCTGATCAGTAGCCAACGGAAATGAATCGACGATTTTACCAGGCGAATCATCATAGAGAAGGCCCCGCCCCATCGCCTTTACTGGAGCATTACCATTAGATATATAATATAGAGAAATTGCGTCTTCACCAATCGGCACCCCGGTATTCGAATTCAGCACAGGCTCCTGAACAAAACAGACTATTCCATTTTTCAAGATTAATGGGTGAAAACCTTGTTTTCCATGAATATCCGAACACGTGCTTTTTGCATATGCCGAGCCGCTTATCAAGAAAATGAGACTCAACTTCAATAGTTTTATCATCGATACATTTCAAAGCGAGTTCTCTACTTCAGATGAAAGAAATCTCTCTGCGATATATTTTCGACTGAAAAATCCCTACAGCCTGAATTCGTCGCGCGAGTTACCGAAATATTCAACGCGCGCGCACTCTGGCTCGCTCCGGAATTTTCGAATCTAGTCCACGGTTGGTCATTTCAATAACGTATTGAGCGTAAGCTATTTTAGCGTCGTTTTTATAACCATTTTTCCAATACGCGTCTGCCAGATTTAACTTAGCAACAACCCGCGTGGGAAAGTCTTGATTAATCGTCAACAGAGCCGGAAGTGCGTCGAATGCACGTCCTGCATCTGTAAGATAGAAGGCAAGGTCGTTAATATCTGAGACATTATCCGTAGTGATGTAGTGCGCCAACTCTCTTGCGTCAAATGGTGACAATGAATTCAAGAATTTTTGGAGCGTCTGTTTCGATTCCCGCGCACGATTGAATCTGGCGAGCTCAGTAGTGACATCCTTGGATACCTCGGCGGGAGATTCATACGTATATGGGCCGCTTTCGCCAAGCAGCGGGCAGTTTAAAACTCTCTCGATCTGCTCGGATGGCATTACTTTACCGGCAGGTACATCCGGCCTTTCACCGGTTATTTCCCTGATTAAACACCAATTCTTCTTCATGTTATCCCATTGATAGACATTTTGAAAAATTTGACCGCCGTTGCTCGCACAACTTCCATCGACTACAATTTGAGGTAGATGCGGGACAACGTACAACGATAATGAACTACATTCATCAAATTTTTCGACTGAATAATTGAAGTCTTTATTCAGCGATGATGAGTGATACTTCACCATCAAGCCGCCTTCAGTTTGGCGGTATAAAAAATGACTCGGCATTCCATTGCCTTCGAACACACCAACAACGGAAAATTCAGTGTCGGCGGATCTAGCCTGAGAACCAAGAAGGAATGTAAATATTAATAATATCACGATCCTTAAACCACGATTATGACGATTATTTAATATCATTTGCCGACACCTAATGCAGATAAACGACCTTCGGCGTACGTTCGAACTTTTGTTTTCTCTCCTATTAAATACCAACCGCCATCGAGAGGGTTTCCTTTCTCATCAGTTGGCCTTCCCGCAGCATCATCCAGCTCAATATATCTTTTATATCCCTTGATAGCCTCTTCATTCGTTTTGGTCGCAATCCCCTCTTTTTTCAAAAATGGGTCATTCCAAAGCCCCCAAGCAAATGAAGCTCTTTTTTCGTTGTAAGCAGCACTTTCTTCAAATTTATAAACGCCGTTGTTGTTCAATTTTAAACATCCTTTTATTTCCATGGCCTCCACAGCCCTGTTAAAGTAATTTAATCTTTTTGAGTACCCGTTGAATCCACCATTCACCACTCTCGTAATCCAAATAAAATCATCCTTCTCACTAGCGGCCAGGAGATTATGACGAATTGCAAAAAACCATGCTGCTGAAAGCACTGCATCAGGATTTTTCTCAAGTTTCTCCATTGCACTTGAACTGGATGTAACATCCATTCCAGAATATTTTTGATATGCAGTGTAATTTTCTTTGAGAGTAACCTGGATGAGACCTCGGCCGCGCCACGGATCGTAAGGGTGGTGATCGCCTTGTTCCTTGGTATAAGCAAATTCTGCACTTTCGGTTATGGCCTGCGATAGAAAATGTGCCCGGGAAAGGCAAGAATCAAATTTATAATCAACAAACGATTTGTTAATTCCATCAATGAACCGTTTGATAGTCGTATTGGACGCAGTAGTCGTAATCCTGCCAACTGTCTCTACCGATATTTCCTTGTTTGCGCAAGCGCAATTATCGGAGAGGAAATTTGCCACTAACGCAATAGGATGTAAATGGTAGACATCGGACGTCGGGAACTCCTCGATACCTGCTGCCACATCCGTCCACCAAGCCAGCTTGTCAATACGCTCCTGCTCGCTATCGTACTGCGCCTTGTTGTCTGACTTCTCCTCAAGCGCGACAATCAGTTCCTTCCACTTGCCCGGGTTCGCCCACTCGCTTTCGTGTTTGACAATCATGCGAGACGCCGCCTCCATGAGCCAGGGGTACTGGTTAGCCGCCGGTTTCGACATCGTGCATAGATCCACAGCAGCCTGCTTGCCATCACCCTTGGTAAAGAGCACCGCATAAACCTTGGTCATGAGTTCGCTGAGCTTCGTGCGATCACCCAGACCTGCCGCGTCGCTGCCACCTGCATAGTCCACCCATTCGTCTGTGGTAGAGAATATGCTGTGCGCGCGGTCCGACTCACCGTCAAGTGGCAGAAAATCTATCCAGCTCTGCGCGAACTCCCGTGTGACCATACCCTTGGGAAAATTGAACTCACGCACCCAGCCTTCAATTGAATTTCTCAATGTGTCAGCGCTATCGACCTTCCACCAGTTCACCTTGTATTTAGCGCTTGCGTCCGTTGTCTTTTCAGTAAACGGATTGTCCTTTCGCTTTTGCAGTGCCGCGAGCGAATAGACCCGCGTGACGTCGGTAACGGGCGCATTTTGCCCTTGCCCAGCCAGCGTATGGTTCTGAAAGAGCGTAGTCTGGGTCTGCGCGCGCAAAATGGTTGGGCTGGCAGTTAGCCCCAGATCAGCCCAGTCAGTCGAGGTGCGACCAGGTTTATTCACCCATTGGCGTCCCTGCTCGATAAACTGCACGATGCTGTCGTCACTGAACACTTCGATGTGCACCATGCGCGAACCACTTGTGCCTAGTCTCAGCGAGTCGTAGCAGCCGAGGTGCCCGATCAGTTCTCCCGCCTTGATAGCGATGCCCTTGCCATGGGAGTCAAGTGTGATCGTCACCTTGTCACAATCTGAATCGTCCAGATCCTTGGGCCAATATGCAGGAGGATTTCGTTTCGGTGTACTCGCGTATTCTCCCTGAGCCATTAAATGCATGTATAGGCTGTAGAACGTGAGCCAGTTGCCTTTCGGAAACTCCATCTGATGACGCACCAGTGTGAATGCGGTGCTGTAGTTCGAGGTATAAAACGCGTTCTTGCCGGGAGCGCCTGAGAGGCCCGCCGCAAACGACGGCATGGGAATGGGAAGGTAACTTGCAAGCGGCCACTTATTAATTCGATAAGCCGCTACCTCTCCGTCCGCGATACAACGTACCCCTGAGTCAAGGTCAAGCGATTGTCCGGCACCGGCCTCCGTAACGTGAATGCCGCCATGCCACATTCCGCTCGGACTCACGAGATAGAAGCCGCCAGGTTCGTGCTCCGCGAGGAGCCGATAAATGTCGTGCTCGTCAGCGAACGGAATTCCTTTCCCATCCGCTGTCTGCCCCTGCTTCAGAAATGGAAACGCGAACGAAAGTTGTGCCACGCGCGTGTTCGCAGATGCGGGGGCCTGCGTTGGAGTCTGTGCCGGAGGGTGCGCCATGATTGCCTTTACTCAGAAAATCCGAAATTCAAAAGGCCCTTAACGTCTTTGACAGGCGTCGCGGTCCAGGAAGGGAAGCTGAAATTGCCGCCTTCGGCGCCGTTGACCGTCAAATTGCCCTTAAGCTCGATTTCGCCGGCGGGACTGGCAAGCGTGATCTTCCCGCCGGCGAGCTTGATGTAAGCACCAGATCCATCGCCGATGGTGACGCCCTTGCTGCCAGTGATGACAGTCTGACCGTTTGACGAACTTACATTCATGTCTTGCATGGACATGACCTCCATTGCGTCTCCCTGTGACTGAATCTGAATCTTGCCTTTCGCGCTGAAGATTCGAATGCCGAGTCTCGCGGAGAAGATCGAAATCGCTTCACCAGCTGCAATAGCGATACGCTTCATAATGCCGATATCCATCCCCGCGCCAGCTGTGGCGAAAAGCTGCTTGCGTGCGGAAATCTGGAAATGAGCCCCACTGGAAATGCCCACGCCGTCAGGGGCACTAGCGACTATCACCGACTTCTTGAGATTAGTGAGATTCTCTTCGACAAGCGTTCGTTGCCAGTCGATTTCAGCGAGGATTGCTTTCGCTGCCTCCGCGCTGTCATTAAGAGACTTGAGAATATCCTCGGATTGCCTGAAGGTCGCGTCCGCATCCTGCATAGCAAGCTGCTGACCGGCTGCCGCCGGTTGCGCCTCCGCGGAGATAAGGACGCCTTTTGCGCCCCGCACTGCCACCCGTTCGTCCGAACGCAGTTCAGCGCCCTGCCCGCGCTCCTTGCGGTCCCCATCCACCATATGCCCCAGGTTCAGCTCACTGGTCTGGAACGGCGTGGTCAGGTGGATGTGCTCGATGCCTTCCTTGTCCTCCATACGCAGCTCGTTCTGCGCAGCAGTGCGGATCAGGTTACGGGTGTTGTTCAGGTTGTTGACGAGGTCCGGGTGCGAGCTGTCGTGCATCGCACCCATGATCACCGGCCGGTTAGGATCGCCCGCCGTGAAGATGAGGCCGACTTCCACCGGATCGATGAGCGGGAAGTGGTGGCCGTAGTTGTCGCCGCTGTAGGGTTTGGCCAGCCGCACCGGACGGCTTGTACCACCTGGACTCCACGTGTCCAAGTCGAACGGAAGGATGACGACGTACCAGCCTTGTTCTGTCAGATACGCATATTTGTAATCTCCGGGCGACGTGACGCGCGCCGGGAGAATACCCTCGATGCGCGGTTGCACGACCGACGAGAGCGACGTACGCCACACGCGGTTAGCGGGAATCCCATCGAACGTGATCCAGAAGGGCTTGCTACGGCCACCGGAGAATGTCACCGACGTCACGAAGATCCCGTACGGTGCGTCGACGGGCTCCGGGTCGATGCGCATCACCTCGCCCGCCTCGAGCCAGAACGGATTGCCCGTTCCGTGATACGTGATCTGCGTGGCGAGCCACGCCTCATGGCGCAGGCGCGCGATCTGACGGCCCTCAGCAGGCGTCTCGTAGTGCTCACCCCAGTGGTAGTCGACCGCATTGGTCGTCGCGTCGTTGGGCGCTGCATTGGCGGCCACCAGCAGCGAGACATCGGCCTGACGGTGGTTGTAGTCCTTCAGCTGTACCGACTCCGGCACCCGCCGTGTACGCCGCTCGAGTGTCTTGATCGCTTCGGCGCCCGAACTCTCGAGCCCGGAGTCCGACCGTAGGGGTACTACGCGCTGCTTGCGCGAATACGCGTCAAGGTCGTCACCAAAGACGAGCACCGCGCGATCCTTCCTCTGTTCCCAGCGAAACCATATCCCCTCCTCGGCGCACAGGCGCTGGATGAAGGCAAACGTCGTCTCGTGATACTGGGTAATGTATTCGTGGCGCTTGTATTTGCCGCGCAGATTGAATTCGAAATCCACGCCCGCACGATATTCATAGTGGCGCAGCGTGTCGGTAATGATCTCGTCGGCCGACTGCTTCTGGAACAACCGACTCGTTACCCCTCGCGCCAGATCAGCCATCTTCGGCTCCAGCACCGCCCGGTAGAGCGTCTGGTCCGCCGACGTACCCAACTCCTCGAAACGAGTGATGATGCCGTACACGCTATAGGGCGCAGGCGCCTTGCTGAACTGCGCCGCGTTCTCGCCGAACATCTTTCGCAGGCTGTCCATGTTCGGGTCGACCGGGGTCACCACGAACTTCGCGGGACGCCCTAGCACCTGATCCATCGGTATGGCCGCCACCGGGCTCGTGAAGCGGACATCGTACTGGTAGAGCTCGCTGATGCCGTCGCTCCCCTCGAATTCCTGCACCGAGAACGGCGCTGGCTGGGGCGCCACGATCAACTGATAAGCCTGCAGGTACTGGTCGTTCGACATGCTGCGACTGCGCCTCAACTGGAAGGATCTGGATAAGCCGACGCCGGAGCGCCCTGGTAGATGCTCCGGCTTCCCCTGTTACCGCGACTGACGCCTGCCGACGTTCAGCTCTTCGCCTTCGGCATCTGCGACACGAGCGAGAGCCCGATATCCATGCCTTCCACCTGGAAGTGCGGGATGATGAAGAGCTTGATTCGGAAGAAGCCCGGGTTGTCCTCGATGTCTTCAACCGTCACCTTCGCATCACGCAGCGGGTGCGACGCCTGCAGTTCATCACCCGGATCCTTCATCTCGGTCACGAGCCCCTTGATCCAGTTGTTGAGCTCGAGCTCAAGCAGACGCCGGTCCTTGGTCGTGCCGATGTTTTCGCGCTGGATCAGCTTCAGGTAGTGCGCGATGCGCGAAAGCAGGAAGATGTACGGCAGACGCGCATTGATGCGGCTGTTGGCCGTGGCTTCCTTCGTCTCATACAGCGCCGGCTTTTGCGTCGAGTTCGCCGAGAAGAAACAAGCGAAGTCGTGATTCTTGTAGAACGAGAGCGGGATGAAGCCCAGGTTCGCGAACTCGAACTCGCGCGTCTCGGGAATCAGCACTTCCGTCGGGATCTTCGGCTGGATGCCGGTACCGAGGTCGTAGAGGTGGACGGGGAGATCGTCGACCTTGCCGCCGGCCTGCGGGCCGCGGATCTGCACGCACCATCCGTTGTTCACGAAGCTGCGCACCATGTTGGTCGCGAATGCGAACGACGCATTGACCCACAGATACCGGTCGTGATCCGGGCCCTTGACGGCCTCTTCGTAGTTAAAGGCACGAACCGGCGTGGTGTCCTTGCCATAAGGCAGGCGACCCAGCACGCGCGGCATCGTGAGGCCCACATACCGTGCGTCGTCCGTGTCGCGGAAGCCCTTCCACTTCAGATACTCGGCACGGTCGAAATAGTTGCCAATATCCTGGATGGCGGCCACCTCTTCCATCGACTTCTTGCCGAAGAACGCCGCGCCCACCGAACCAATGAACGGCATATGAGCTGCCGCGGCCACCTTCGAGATGTTGCGCAGCAGGGCGATATCCTGCGGCGAGTTCTCGAACTCGTAGTCGCTGATCATCGCGCTGACGGGCTGGCCACCGGGGGTATCGTATTCGTCGATATACGTGTGACGGTAAAGGCCGCTCTGGATGACTTCCGGTGTGTCTTCGAAGTCACGCTGCAGTGCATCCTTCGACACGTCGAGCACCTCGATCCTCGCGTTCTTGCGAAAGTCCGTGCGCGAGACGAGCAATTTCAGGCCACGCCAACGGCCTTCGAGCGCCTGGAACTGCGGGTTGTGCATGACCGCATCGAGCTGCCGGCTGATTTGCCGGTCGATCTGACCAATGTGGAAATCGAGCAGCGACTTGTCGAGACGGTCAACAGGCTGGCTCGACTTCGAGACCAGTTCGAGAAACGCGCCCATGCCGCGCGCGATGCGCTCGTCGGCCGATGCCTCGGAAAGCATGTCGCTGTCACGGAACGCTTCGAGCGGACGCGCTTGAGCAACCGGTTTGAGGTTGATCTTGCTGCACAGCGCCGCGTATACGCTGTCGGCAGCCGCTGCCGGGGCGTCGTGCACGACGGTCTCGGTCGCACCCTGGCGGGATTCATTCTGTTTCATGTCCTTACCTTTCTGCTTTCGTGTGGTTCGTGCGACTACGTAAGTTCGGAATGCGGTGAAGGCCTGGCGGGCCTTGCCCCGTTCAGGCATGACCTTCCGGCTGGGTGGCTGCCGTGGCGATCTGCGCGAGCTCGCCGCGCAGCTTGTCGGACAGCCCCTTGTCCTTCAAAACCTTTTCGAACTCCCGGCGGAACGTCCCGTTATCGAGCAGGTTCGACTTGAGATCGCGCAGCAGATTGCGCATCGCGAGCAGCGCACGCAACTCGGGAATCTGGCGGGCAACGTGCTCGGGTTCGAAGTCCTTCATCGAACGGAATGAGAGATTCACCGGCAGTTCGGTGCCGTCGGCGGCAAGCGTGTTGTCCGCTTCCAGTCGCAGGTCGGGCGCATAGTCAGCGAGAACCGCGTCGAAATTGTTTTTGTCGATACTGACTTTCTTGCGCGCGGCAAGGGCTGCCTGTTCGCGTCCTGCGCTGAAGTCGCCGGCAACAAGCAGCTTGAGCGGTAGTTCGACTTTCTTTTGAGCACCCCCGGTATGGAGGTCAAGCGTAATTGAGACCCGTGATTTTGGGATTTCTCTTTGAAAGCTGTCCAATTTGGGCTCCACGAATATATTCGATTAATTCCCGCAGAAATCCCCAGATTCTCATGGCAGTGGCCCGTATTTCGGATTTATCCAATTCAGGACAAGTTACCTCGAGACACCTACTCCAGTTTTCGCTGCGGCCTCATGCGGCAGCCATTTAATAGTTCAAACCGGCAGCTGTCAATTCGAGTAATCATTCGAAAAAACACGATCCCTCCATGATGTCAGCCAATAACTTTTCTCGATATGCGTTTTGATTGTCGGTATGCCGATCAATCTGATTGATTTTATTTTGGCATAGATGTCTGCCTTGTTTCCCATCTCGCCGAGCACTATACGCTTTTGATCCATCTCAAATAACGAAACAAATGCATTTCAATTTCTCGAAAGATCCTTTTCATCATCTCCTCACAATCATAATCAATAAGTAGTCCATATCAACCAGAAGCGGGTTCACCGATGGCATCATGCAGCGCGATGCGTTCGAATCGGGACGGCACCGGGATGTGCGATACGTCCGAAGCGACGCCTGCCCCACACAAAAAGCCCGCAGATCAACAACAGCAAAGACCACCTCACCCATGCGAATCGACAAACCGCTGTGGCACGAAGGGCTGATCCTTTCCCAGCAACATTTCCAGCAGCAGGATCGCTATACGGGGTTCGCGATGCAGCAGATCGCGACGGCCGCTCTGGCCTATGCCTGGGGCACGCTTGCCGTCTCGATCGACGACGAGGCACTCGAGACGGGACGCCTGAAGCTCGTCACCCTGAAACTTCGCTTTCCTGACGGCACACCGATCGACACGTCGCTCGCTGACGCATTGCCGCCCGCGCGTGATCTCAACCAGGCACTGATCGCAGACCGGCAGAGCATCGTCATCTACGCGGCGCTTGCCCTCCCGGACGCCAATGGCAACAACTGCCGTATGGATGAGACGCCGCTCGCGCGCCCGCGGAGGTCATATCGGGAGTACGCGAAGGTCAACGACCTGAACGGGGCGAGCGAAACCGAAATCTCTGCCGAGCGGTTGGCCGTACGGCTGTTGTTTGATTTCGAGGAGCACGCCGATGACACGGTCTGCGCGATTGCCCGCATCGCGCGTACAGCAAGCGGTCAGTTTCGCGTCGACGAGAAGTTTGTGCCAGCCTGCCTGACACTCGCGGCGCATCCGTTGCATGCCGCGCGTATCAATCGTCTCGAAGACATCCTGCTTGCGAAGAGTGCAGCACTTGGCGCGCGTCGTAGCGAACGCGTTGGCGAAGTGACCGAATATGGCGTTGCGGATGTGCAGCTATTCTGGTTACTGCACTGCATCCATAGTGCATGGCCGGAGCTACGTCACTACGCGACGAATCTGACCCGGACACCCGAGCAGCTATATCTGACGCTCGCACGGCTTGTCAGCGCGCTCGCGACTTTCTCAACAACGGCGCTGCTCACGGACATTCCCGTCTACGATCACGTGCGCGCTGACGAGGTATTCACTAAGCTCGAATCAATGGTCCGGGATCTGCTGGACGCCATCATTCCGTCGCGCGTGGTGGCAATTGGCCTTGTGAGTAAAACGCCGACCACATGGGCGGCGCAGATTCTCGACGAACGTCTGCTCGACGGCGCCGTCGACTGGTATCTGTCCGTGCACGCTTCGTCTACCGCCTTCGATCTCGTCGAACTGGTACCCAAACTTTGCAAGATCGGCGCACCAGACGACGTCGGACAGATCGTCAACGCAGCGCTGCCTGGCATTCCACTGAAGGCGGTGCAGCGTGTGCCGGCCGCGATTCCCGTGCGGCTGGACAACCAATACTTTGCACTGGATGCAGGTAGCGCTGCCCATGCGCGCATGCTCGCGGCACGTGCAGCCCAAGTCTATCTGCCCTCGTCGATACCCGACGCCACGCTTGAACTTTACGCGGTGCTGCGCTCATGATCGGTCTCAATTTCAGGCGAAATTTCAACCGCACGGAGCCTGCATTGCAGATGGGCCGTTCGAGGGACGTCGTCGCGGCACCCGGCGAGCCCCCTGTCAGCGGCATCCGCGACCTGTTGCGCAACACAGCCTTGCTCGTGACCTCGGTTACCGAAGGCGGGATTGCCCGAACGGCCGGGAGCATGCAGAAGCGTTGCCGCGAGCTCATCCACGACTTTGCTGACGGGCTCCATCAACGGGGCTACCCGGACGACGTGTGTATGGACGCGAGGATCGCGCAATGCGGCCTGCTTGACGAAGTCGCCCTGCGTCACCTCGCCGGCAATGACCGTGCCACGTGGGAGCTTCGCCCACTGCAGGTCGAGTTCTTTGACATGCATGACGCGGGCGAGCGTGTGTTCGAGCGCCTGGAGAAACGCCTGCGTGCCCCGGTAGCCAACGTCGATCTGCTCGAATGCTACTCGAGCGTGCTCGGCATGGGCTTTATCGGGCGTTATGCGCTGGACGGTGAAGCCAGGCTCGATGAACTGGCCAGCGCGCTGAATACGCGGATCAGCAAGTCGCGCACAGCGGCGACGCCACCCTTCACCACCGATCACACCGTGCGCCGTCCTTCGGACTGGCTCTACCGGCTGTCATCGTGGGCGATCCTCGGCATCTGCTGCGTGGTGGCAGCTCTGCTGTGGCTCGTATGGCATGGGGGCCTTGATATGCAGCTCGCCCAACTTCTTTCGGGGAAGTCGCGTCCGTGAAGTCAGTCCAGCTCGAAGGAAGCGAGGGACGCGCCCACGGGCGCGCGTACCCGCTTCGCCTCATCGTCCTGCTCACCCTCGTTCTCGCGCTCACGCTGATCTGGCTCGTGCTGCCGCTCTCGCGCGTGACCGCCTGGGTGCTCACGGCCGTGGCCATTGCCGTGGCGGTTGGCCTTTTCGTGTGGCGCACCCGTCAGCTCGCACTGGCACGCCGGCAGAATGCGCAGGTTCTGGCCGCCCTTGGCGCAGCGATGACCGCCATCCCTGACGGGCTACATACCGGCATGCCGCTTGTCATGCTCACAGGTGACGCGCTGCCTGCGCTGTTTGACCGTGACGGCACCTCGCGCCTCGTCTGGATTGGCGACGGCGCGATCTGGCTGCGTGTCGACGAACCGCGCGATCTCCCGCGTCTGGCCATTGCGGTGCGGCACTGGCGCGACGGTCGCTCGCCCGACGGCATTGTGCTGAGTGTCGCTCCCGCAATGCATCCCAACACGGACGCACTCACACAGAAACTGCGCCTGGCGCGCCAGTCAATAGCCGATGCCTGCCGCATGCTCGGCACGCGTCTGCCAGCCTATGTGTCGGTCTACCAGCGCCTGACGAGAGGCACGCACGCCGCGGTAGACGGTACGAGCGTTGACGGCCCTGTCGCCGCGCAATGGCACGGCGTAACGACAAGCACACCACACACGGGCTCATGGAATTTCGAAGCTGCCGTGCATGCCGCCGGTGAGGCCATTGAAGCTGCCGCCAGCAGGCGTGAGGCCGCCACGCTGGTTGCACGCTCAGCCAGCCTTGCTTGCCTCATCGAATGGACGCAGCGTGTCGTGTTAGGGACGCTCGCGGACCGACAACAGCCCGCCGCCCCGTGGCCGCTATACGGCGCGGGCTGGATTGACTGCGGACCAGCAAGCGGGCCAGCGTCCCTCTGGGAGCGCGAAGTCGAACAGCGTACGACGGTCGCCCCTGCTGAGGTGATCGCGTCCCCGACGCCATGGCCGCTGCCGCAACCGCTGATCGAGGCGCTGCCTGCTCCCCGCTGGGTCTCGCCCTGGATGAGCGCCTTCGCTCACGCGCTCGCACTCCTCGCCTGCGCGGCGGGCATTGCTTTCTGGGGCTCCGCAAAGAACAACGAAGCACTCCTCACGAGGATCGGCGCGGACCTCGCACGTTTTCGCTCGATACCTGCTGCGCACGACGCACCCAGGCGCGACGCCCTGCGCTCGCTCGTGGCCGATCGTGATCTGCTCGACCGCTATGCCCGTACCGGCATGCCGCTGAACCTGTCATTCGGGATGTACCACGGCGCGGGTTTGATCCCGCCGCTGGACGACGCGATCGCCTCGTACGTGCCGCCTCCGCCGCCGCCCGCCATCGTGTCCCTCGACAGCATGTCGCTCTTTGACAGCGGCAAGGCGCAGCTCAGAGAAGGCTCGAACCGGGTCATGGTCGGCGCCCTCGAGATGATCCGCGCGAATCCTGGCAAGCGCATTCTCGTGGCTGGTCACACTGACACCGTCGGCGACCCACGCAGCAATCTGGCGCTGTCCGTTGCGCGCGCAGGCGCCGTGCGCGACTGGCTCGTCGATGCGTCGGGCATTCCCGCCACACAGTTCGCCATCCAGGGCTATGGCGATACCCGCCCCGTCTCGGATAACGACACGCCCGAAGGACGCTGGCGCAACCGCCGGGTCGAGATCACGCTCGTTCCCGACGATGCCGGCATCCACCCGGCAACAGCAACGGCTGCGCCGCAGGTTCGTTCGGCAAACACACCAGGGTAGTTACTTTTTAGCCCCCGAAGCGCAGGCTTCGGGATGTTGAAGCCCGATTACTGATTCCGGGCGATTGTCGCAGCAAAAAAGAAGGGAGTGGTAAATGGCAATTCCGTCATACATGTGGCTGAAGGACGATGGTGGTGCGGACATCAAGGGTTCGGTGACCGTCCAGGGCCGCGAAGGCAGCATCGAAATCACCCAGTTCAATCACAGCCTGCATATTCCGACCGATGGCAACACCGGCAAGCTGACAGGCACGCGCGTTCACGCACCGATCACGTTGTTCAAGGAAACAGACGCGTCGACGCCGTACCTCTACAAGGCCGTGACGAGCGGCCAAACGCTCAAGTCGGCCGAGATCAAGTGGTACAAGATCGATGACGCGGGCAAGGAAAAAGAGTACTTCAACACGAAACTCGAGAACGTGAAGGTCGTCGCCGTGCGTCCGAAGATGCTCGACATCAAGGTGCCTGACTTCGAGAAGCACAACCATCTGGAGGAAGTCGAGCTGCGCTACGAAAAGATCACCTGGTCGTACAAGGACGGCAACATCATCCATTCGGATACCTGGAACGAGCGTTCCTGATCCAACGGTAGTCTGGAGGCCTGCCACGCATGGACGGCCTCCTTTTACCAGTCTGCCCTCGGGCAGACTGGTTTTTTCCCGCAAGGGGCGACCGCTTTCAGTTGGCGCGCCCCTTCTTCTGATGTACCAACAGCTCGACCATGACCGTGCACCACGACCGAAACTCCTACTTTCGCGACGCCAGCCAGCTTCTGCAGCGGCTCAATCCCCACTGCGCAAACACGCTCGAGGCCGCGGCAAGCCTGTGCCAGACACGGCTCGCAGACGAGATTACGGTCGAACACTGGCTGCTCAAACTGATCGAGGCCGGGGACGGCGATATCCCGGCGATCATGAACCACTATGAACTGAATATCGACGCCGTATGGGAAGCACTGCTCAATGCAATCGACCACACACCACGCAACCTGCGTGGCCGCCCCAGCCTCTCTCCGCAGCTCGCCGCCGTGCTTCAATATGCCTGGTCCAACGCGTTGAATCTGGCCGACAGAGGCGAGACGACCATCCGTTCGGCCAATATCCTGCAGGCCATCGTCGAGGCGCCCCATGTCCTGCGCGCGACCAATGCGTGGCAGTTGCTGTCAGTCAGCACCGCACAGATCGAGCGCCTGCTGCCCCGTCTCGGGCTGCGAACCTGCGAGAACGAGCGGGCGGAGCCAGAAGTTCCCTCTGACCAAACCGCTGTCCCGAGTCAGGTCGGCTCGGCTAATAAGGTTACCGAAGCAAAACCAGCGCAGGCTACGAAGCGCAGCGTAGAAGGCGACGCCCTGGCACGCTTTGCAATCGATATAACGGAAAAGGCACGCGATGGGAAGATCGACCCGGTGTTCGGGCGCGACCGCGAAATCCAGCAGATGGTCGACGTGCTCGCGCGGCGCCGCAAGAACAACCCGATTCTTGTAGGCGAACCTGGCGTGGGCAAGACCGCGCTCGTCGAAGGCCTTGCGCTGCGCGTGGCCGAGGGCACCGTGCCCAACGTGATCCGCGATGTGCGCATCCTCACGCTCGACCTGGGCCTGCTGCAGGCTGGCGCGGGTGTAAAGGGCGAGTTCGAGCAGCGCCTCAAGAACGTGATCGACGAAGTGCAGGCATCAAGCGTGCCGATTTTGCTTTTTATCGACGAGGCGCATACCCTGATCGGCGCGGGCAATGCAGCTGGCGGCGCCGACGCCGCCAATCTGCTCAAGCCGGCATTGGCACGCGGCGGGCTGCGCACGATCGCAGCCACGACGTGGTCGGAGTACAAAGAATACTTCGAGCGCGATGCCGCGCTCGAGCGTCGCTTCCAGATGATCAAGGTCGGCGAGCCCAATGACGCGGCAGCCTGCCTGATGCTGCGCGGTCTCAAGGATCGCTACGCGACGTACCACAATGTCCACATCCGCGACGAGGCGCTGGTGGCCGCGGTCAAGCTATCCCGCCGCTACATTCCTGCACGGCAGTTACCAGACAAGGCGGTTGACCTTATCGACACGGCGGCCGCGCGCGTGCGAATGGGTCTCGAATCGCCGCCGGCGGAATTGCAACGCGCCCACGCCGCGGTGGCCGCGCTGAAGCTGGAATTAGCCACCCTCGAAGACGACGCGCGCGCCGGCATCGAAAGCGCACCAGGGCGAGGTGCTTCACTCGATGTTGCCCTCATCGATGCGAACGCCCACATGGAAACGCTGCAGAAGCGTTACGGACAGGAACTCGGCCTCGTACAGGCGCTGCTCGAACAACGCGGCGCTGGGGCTGCCGGCAGCAACGCTTCACTTGTCGAAACGCGCGAAGCGCTCGCACAAGCGCAGGGCAAAGCACCGTTGATCTTTGCCGATGTGGACGCTCAGGCGATCGCGCGCGTGGTGGCTGAATGGACCGGCGTACCGGTTGGCAATCTCCTCGAAGACGAGTTGCAGGGCCTGCTCGCGCTGGAGACCCAGCTCGCGAAACGGGTCGTCGCGCAGGACGAGGCGCTTGCTGCGCTCGCGGAGAGTCTGCGCACGGCGAAAGCAGGTCTCAAGAACGAACACGCGCCACTCGGCGTATTCCTGCTCGCGGGTCCGTCGGGCGTCGGCAAGACGGAGACCGCCCTCGCGCTCACGGACCTGCTCTTCGGGGGCGAGGCTGCACTCACGACAATCAACATGTCGGAGTACCAGGAATCGCACACGGTATCGCAACTCAAGGGCTCGCCTCCAGGCTACGTCGGCTATGGCCGCGGTGGCATCCTGACCGAGGCGGTGCGCCAGCGCCCTTACAGCGTCGTGCTGCTCGATGAAGTTGAAAAAGCCCACCGCGACGTGCTGGATATCTTCTACCAGGTGTTCGACCGCGGGACCATGCGAGACGGCGAAGGCCGTGAAATCGACTTCAGCAACTGCGTGATCCTCATGACCTCCAACCTGGGCAGTGAACAGATCGACGAAGCTGTGCTGGATACACCGCAGATTGCACACGCGGCCCTGCTCGACGCGATCCGGCCACAACTTCTCGCACACTTTCAGCCGGCCCTTCTCGCGCGTTTCCAGACCCTGGTGTATCGCCCCCTCGACGTGCACGCACTCGCCACGATCGTGCGGCTGAAACTGGCAAAGGTCGACGAGCGTCTTCGCAGACAGCATGCGGTCGAACTCGTCTGCGACGACACGCTGATTGACACGATGGCGCAGCTATGTCTCGAACGCCATTCTGGCGCGCGCAATGTGGACGCGTTCCTGAACCAGCGCATCTTGCCATCGGTTTCCCGTGAACTCCTCACCCGCATGGCCAGCGCCACAGTTCCGGCGAAGATCGTGCTGTCCAGTTCGACCGACGGAAATCTCACGATTGATTTTGTCGACCGCGAACAGGCAACAGCAGAAACGGGCACGCTTGCTCACGCCGAAGGCTGAGGACAAACCCAATGTCCACAGGACCGTCACTCTACGACATGCTCCTCGGCCAGATCGGCGGGGAATCGCTGGACGCATACGACGATCGCACGCTTGAATGCCTGAGCGTGCAGCATAACGTGCAGCGGATCCTGAACACTCGCGCGGGCTCGCTCAAGCACCTGCCCGATTATGGCCTGCCTGACTTGACGAACATCTATATGGCGCTGCCAGCCTCGGCACATCAGCTCCGGGACCAGATGCAGGTAACGCTGCTAAAGTACGAGCCGCGTATCCGGTCGATCGATGTCTCGATCCTGGCAAACGACGACCCCGGTGTGCTAGTCAGCTTCGAGATGACCTGTCATTTGAAAAAGGCGGGCCTCGTGCGGTTCGGAACGTACTTCGAGCCGCCGGGGCGCATGCGTCTCACACGCCGGATACAGAGGCAGGATTGAACGCGACCGACGCGACGCCGTCATAGATCGAGGTGTGGATGTGAAAAAGCCCGCAACATCGCGGGCTTTTTCATTTTTCTACCAGTATCTGCCTCGCCTGGCCAGATTACAGCTCAGATTGGTGTCACTCCCACTCAATCGTCGCAGGCGGCTTGCCCGAGATGTCGTACACCACTCGGTTGATGCCACGCACCTCATTGATGATGCGATTCGACACATGCCCAAGCAACTCATGCGGCAGATGCGCCCAATGCGCCGTCATGAAATCGAGCGTCTGCACCGCGCGCAGCGCAACGACATACTCATAAGTCCGCCCATCGCCCATCACGCCCACGCTCTTCACCGGCAGGAACACAGCGAACGCCTGGCTCGTGAGTTCGTACCACGACTTGCCGGTTTCCTTGTCGATCGTGTTACGCAGCGTCTCGATGAAAATCGCATCCGCACGGCGCAGCAGATCCGCAAAATCGCGCTTCACTTCGCCGAGAATCCGCACGCCAAGGCCCGGGCCCGGGAACGGATGGCGATAGACCATTTCGTGCGGCAGGCCGAGCTTCACGCCCAGTTCGCGCACTTCGTCCTTGAAGAGTTCGCGCAGCGGTTCGAGCAGCTTGAGGTTGAGCGTTTCCGGCAGGCCGCCCACGTTGTGGTGGCTCTTGATCGTGTGCGCGGCCTTCTTGCCCTTGCCAGCCGACTCGATGACGTCCGGATAGATCGTGCCTTGCGCAAGCCACTTCGCGTCGCTGAGCTTGCCCGCTTCGGTCTGGAACACCTCGACGAACTCTGCGCCGATGATCTTGCGCTTCGCTTCCGGGTCGGTCACGCCCGCGAGCTTCGACATGAACGCTTCGCTTGCGTCGACGTGGATGACCTTCACGCCGAGGTTGTCGGCGAACATCGTCATCACCTGCTCGGCTTCGTTCAGACGCAGCAGGCCGTGATCGACGAACACGCAGGTCAGCTGGTCGCCAATCGCGCGGTGCAGCAGCGCCGCGGCCACCGACGAGTCCACGCCGCCCGAGAGGCCGAGAATCACGTGCTCGTTGCCCACCTGCTTGCGGATCGTTTCGACGGCTTCGTCGATGTAGTGGCCCATCTCCCAGTCGGCCTTGGCGCCGCAGATGCCGAGCACGAAGCGCTCGAGCATCGCGCGGCCCTGCACCGTGTGCGTGACTTCCGGGTGCCATTGCAGGCCGTAGAAGTGGCGCGCTTCGTCGGCCATCGCCGCGATCGGGCACGATTCCGTCGAGGCCATCAGCTTGAAGCCCTGCGGCATTTCCGTGACCTTGTCGCCGTGGCTCATCCACACCTTGAGCATGCCGTGGCCTTCGCTCGTGCGGAAGTCTTCGATGCCTTCGAGGAAGCTCGTGTGGTTGCGCGCGCGCACTTCGGCGTAGCCGAATTCGCGCAGGTGGCCACCGTCGACCTTGCCGCCGAGCTGTTCGGCCATCGTCTGCATGCCGTAGCAAATGCCGAGCACCGGCACGCCCAGTTCGAACACGGCTTGCGGCGCGCGCGGGGTATCGGTGTCGGTGACCGAGTTCGGGCCGCCCGAGAGGATGATGCCCTTCGGTGCGAATTCGCGAATGAACGCGTCGTCCACATCGTACGGATGGATTTCCGAATAGACGTGGGCTTCGCGCACGCGGCGCGCGATGAGCTGGGTGACTTGCGAGCCGAAGTCGAGGATCAGGATTTTGTCGTGCATGGCTGCGGACGAGACCTAAAAAAAGAACGGATACGGAAAGCCGCGCGACAATAAAAACGCGCGCAGCGTGAATTCATCGGGACCAGGGCAGCGCACTACGGCGGAACCGGGTAGCGCAAATTCGGGTGAGCTTTGGACGCTGCTGTGGACGCATTAAGTCTGGTGTTTCGGAGGCCGGGTCTGAGCGCGGCCTCAGCCACGCAGCGGGGGCCTCGGTGCGTCGGCCGCTTCGTCGCGAGCCGCCTGGCGCGCCTCTTGAGCTTGCACCGCACTGGCGGCCGGCGGCGCAACCGTCGCTGGACGCGGCGTAACCGGCGGAACCGCTGCGGGCGTCACGGTCGGCACTTCCACGACCGGTTCGACCGGCGCCGCCGGCCGTTTCGCCTCGCGCGCACCGCCCCACGCCATCGTTTTCAGAAAGCCCGGCTTCGAGTACGTTACCGGCTCGTCACGGCGTTCCGGCTGCGCCTTCGCCGCCTTACGCTGCTGCACGGCGTTGCCGCTCGCCTGCCCCTTCTGGCGCTTGCGCACCGCGCCCGCGAGCCGGACGCCGCCGAGGCCGAGGAGGATCAGCCACACGCCAACCGCGCCAGCCACCAGTTGACCCAACCCGGTGAGCTGCGGCGCACGCAACCCGATCAGCCAGACCAGCATCAGCACGCCGGCAATCCAGTTGACGTGCCCCACGGTGCGGCCCACAGGCACTGTCATCTCCCCGTGGAAGGCCGCACGCAGCGCAAGCCACGCGAAGCCCAACAGCACCACACCAAACGCCTGCCCAACGAGTGCCGGCTGCGTTTGCACCAGTTGCAGCGCGTTGTACACCAGGGTCGAGGGCGTGAGAACGAACAGCACGCCAAACCCCAGCAACGTCAACGCATCGACAATCAGCAGCACGCGCAGCAGCGGCTTCATCGGGGCTTAGTCCACGTGGTAGTTGGGCGCTTCCTTTGTGATCTGCACATCGTGCACGTGCGATTCGTTCAGGCCGGCGCCAGTGATCTGCACAAACTCTGCCTTCGCATGCAGGTCGTCGATCGTGCGGCAACCGCAGTAACCCATCGAGGCGCGCACCCCGCCGATCAGCTGGAACAGGATTGCGTTGATGGGCCCCTTGTAGGCAACGCGGCCTTCGATGCCTTCCGGCACGAGCTTGTCGATATTGGCCGAGTTGTCCTGGAAGTAGCGGTCCGCGGCGCCGTCCTTCATCGCGCCGACCGAGCCCATGCCGCGGTACGACTTGTACTGGCGGCCCTGATACAGGAACACGTCGCCCGGCGACTCTTCGGTGCCCGCGAACATGCTGCCCATCATCACAGCGTTCGCGCCGGCTGCGAGCGCCTTCGAAACGTCACCCGAGTAGCGCACGCCGCCGTCGGCGATGCACGGCACGCCGGTGCCCTTGAGCGCTTCCGAGACATTGGAAATCGCGCTGATCTGCGGCACGCCCACGCCTGCCACGATACGCGTCGTGCAGATCGAACCCGGGCCGATGCCGACCTTCACGCCGTCCGCTCCGTACTCGACGAGCGCGCGCGCCGCATCAGCCGTTGCGATGTTGCCGCCGATCACCTCGACGTGCGGGAAATTCTTCTTGACCCAGCGAACGCGCTCGAGCACGCCCTTGCTGTGGCCGTGCGCCGTGTCGACCACGATCACGTCCACGCCGGCCTGCACCAGCAGCTCGACGCGCTCTTCGTTGTCCGGACCCACGCCGACGGCCGCGCCTGCGCGCAGCTTGCCGTGCTCGTCCTTGCAGGCGGCCGGGTGCTCGGTCTGCTTCGTGATGTCCTTGACGGTCATGAGACCGCGCAGTTCGAACGCGTCGTTCACGACCAGCACGCGCTCGAGGCGGTGGCTGTGCATGAGCGCCTTGGCTTCGGTCAGCGGCGTGCCTTCCTTGACGGTCACGAGGCGCTCGCGCGGCGTCATGATCGAGCGCACCGGCTCGTCCAGACGCGTTTCGAAACGCAGGTCGCGGTTCGTGACGATACCGACGAGCTGCGCGCCTTCCACGACCGGGAAGCCCGAAATGCCATGCTGCTGCGAAAGCGCGATGACGTCGGCGACCTTCATTTGCGGCGGAATCGTGATCGGATCGCGCACCACACCCGACTCGAAGCGCTTCACCTTCGCGACCTCGCGCGCCTGCTCGGCCGGCGTGAGGTTCTTGTGAATGATGCCGACGCCGCCCTGCTGCGCCATGGCAATTGCCAGACGGCCTTCCGTGACGGTATCCATAGCGGCCGACACGAGCGGAATGTTCAGGGAGATATTGCGGGTCAGCCGGGTCTTCAGGCTGGTGTCGCGCGGGAGAACGTCGGAGAAGGCGGGAACGAGGAGCACGTCATCGAACGTGAGTGCTTTCTGGATCAGACGCATGGCAAATCCTATAGGCGCAAAAGCAGATTATACGCGATAGCGCCCTGGAAATCATCAGCGCTAACAGTAGCTTAGCGCCGTTTTCGGGATTATTTCCACGCTCGGGCCCGGCCGGCGCAAGGCGTGCGGGTGCGCCACGCCTCCGACCCGAATATCGGGCACGCGGTGCAGGATTGAACAAGACGGCCACGCACGCCTCCAGTTAAGCTTCGGCCGTTCTGTTAAAACGGCCCGATTGGGCCACCCGAAGTTTCTGGAGGCAATACAAATGCAGCGTGGTGTGTTGTACGGCGTGCTCGCCGGCGCGTTATGGGGAACGGTGTTCGTCGTGCCCCGGCAACTGGCGGAATTCTCGCCACTGCTCCTGAGCGCGGGCCGCTACGTCATGTATGGGCTTGTCTCGCTCGCCGCGCTCCTGCCCATGCTGCGCCGGGTCTGGCCGCGCTTGACGCGTGCCGATCTCATCGCGCTCGTGAAACTCGCGCTCGTGGGCAACGTGCTCTATTACCTCTTTCTCGCTAGCGCCATTCATCTGGTTGGCATTGCGCCGGCCTCGCTGATCGTCGGCGTGCTGCCCGTCACGGTCACGCTGCTCGGCCGTCGCGACCACGGCGCCGTGCCGCTTTCACGTCTGATCTGGCCGCTCGCGATGATCGCGGCCGGTATCGTCTGCATCAACGTGGACGTCTTCACCGCGGCTGGCGACGCGGGCGGCGCGAGCATCCTCACGCGCATTGCCGGCATTGGCTGCGCCGTCGGCGCGCTCGTGTGCTGGACCTGGTTCGCCGTCGAGAACGCCCGCTATCTGCAGCGCAATGCGCACTTCGGCGGCAACGAATGGTCGGTGCTTTGGGGCGTGGTGACGGGCGGGCTAGGCGGGCTGCTCTGGCTCGGCATTCTCGTCGTGCCGTCGCACTGGGTCCAGGAAACCGTCGCCGCCGGCCGCTGGACCACGTTCTGGCAATTGAATCTGGTGCTCGCGATCGGCGCCTCGTGGCTCGGCAACGGCCTGTGGAACGCCGCCGCCAAGCGCCTGCCGCTCACGCTCTCGGGTCAGATGATCGCCTTCGAAACGCTGTTCGCCCTGCTCTACGGCTTTATCTATGATCACCGGCTGCCGCGCGGCCTGGAAGTCGCGGCCGTCGTGCTGCTGGTGGCGGGCGTAAGTTGGTCGGTACGCCAGCATTCGGGCGGCCCCGCAGAGACCGCGCACGGCGACGGCATCGTGCCGGACGGCGATCTACCAGGAATCGGCAACGACAGCCGCCTCACGCACTCCCATACCGACGCGAAGCGAAGCGGTCGGACTACCACCGCCTGAGCGCGATGCCCCTAAAGGCCAAATGGGCGAGACAGCGCACGCTGTCTCGCCCATTACGTTTGTGCGGCCGCCCGTTGCAACCCGCTTCGAGCCCTAGCGCGAGTCCTTGGGCAACCACTTGCGCCCTTCGATCGAACCTTCCTTGCGGGTCTTGTCGACGCGGCGCTGGCGCGCCATCTTCGGGTCGACGATCAGCGGCCGGTAGATTTCCACGCGGTCATGGTCGGCGAGCACGGTGTCTAGTGGCTTGAGCTTGCCGTACACGCCCACCTTGAGCTTTGCCAGATCGATCTCGGGATGGCGTGCGAGGATGCCGCTCGCGTCGATGGCCTGCTGGACGGTCGCGCCGGGCGGCAGCTCGATGCTGATGAGCGTTTGCGCGTCCGGCAGTGCATAGCAGACGTCAACGGAAAGGTTCGCGCTCATGGCTTGCCGTAGCGCTGGTCGGCGCGCTTCACGAAAGAGTCGACGAAGGTGTTCGCGATGTGATGGAACACCGGCCCAATGAGTTTTTCGAGAATGATGTTTGAAAACTCGTAATGCAGCGCAAACTCGATCTTGCAGGCGTCGGCGCGCAGCGGCGTGAAGCGCCAGTAGCCCGTGAACTTGCGGAACGGGCCGTCGGCGAATTCCATGTCGATGCGTTCGGGCCGCTTTTGCGAGTTGCGCGTGGCGAAGTGCTGCTTGATGCCCTTGAAGTTGATGTCGATTTTCGCCTCCATGCCGCTTTCGTCCTGACGGCGAATCTCGACACCGCCGCACCACGGCAGGAAGTTGGGGTAGTCGGCGACGTCGGTGACGAGGTCGAACATCTGCTCCGCCGAATGGCGAATCAACACGGTTTTCTGGACATCCGCCATAAATTGCGCAATGCGTGGCTAGGGTGAAAGCGCCACGGGCTTTCGGGAGCCCGCTTTGCTAAAATCGTAATTTTAAACGAGTTGGGCCGATCCCATTTTCCTATGAGCATCATCGACAACAGAAAAGCGTTCTTCGATTACTTCATCGAAGAGCGTCACGAGGCCGGGCTCGTGCTGGAAGGATGGGAAGTCAAGGCCATGCGCGCCGGGCGAGCCAACATCAAGGAAAGCTACGTCATGATCAAGGACGGCGAGCTGTATCTGATCGGCACGCACATCAGCCCGCTGCCAGAGGCCTCGACGCACATCCAGCCCGACCCCACGCGCATCCGCAAGCTGCTCCTGAAGCGCGAGGAAATCGACAAGCTGATCGGCAAGGTCGAGCAGCGCGGCTTCACGCTCGTACCGCTGAATTTCCATTACAAGGGTGGCCGCGTGAAGTGCGAGATCGGCCTCGCTAAAGGCAAGAAGCTGCACGACAAGCGCGAAACCGAGAAGAAACGCGACTGGGAGCGCGAAAAGGCGCGCCTGATGCGCTCGCCCACCTGATTCTTCCGGAATCGTTCAGATGAAAAACGGGCCGCTCATGCGGCCCGTTGTCATTTTCGGCGGTCTCGGCGCCTATGGACCCTTTGTCGCACCGGCACCGCTGATCTGCCCCTCGCGCAAACCCGCCCGGTTCACGATCGTGAGTGCCGAAGCGATCATCGTGCTCAGATCGCCCATATTGCCCGGCACGATCAGCGTATTGCCCTGCTTCGCGAGATTGGCGAAAGCATTCACATATTGCTCGGCCACCTTCAGGTTGACGGCATCCATACCGCCCTGCGCCTGGATCGAGTTGCCGATCTTCTGGATGGCCTGCGCGTTCGCCTCCGCCACAGCAAGGATAGCGGCCGCCTGACCCTGCGCCTGGTTGATCGCCGCCTGGCGCTCGCCTTCCGACTTCTGGATCGCTGCCTCGCGCGCTCCGGCCGCCAGGTTGATCTGCTCCTGCTTGCGGCCTTCGGAGGCTGCGATGAGCGCGCGCTTTTCCCGCTCGGCGGTGATCTGCGCCTGCATCGCGTGCAGGATTTCCTTCGGCGGCGTCAAATCCTTGATCTCGTAGCGCAGTACTTTCACGCCCCAGTTCGAGGCGGCTTCGTCGAGCGCCGACACAACGCTATGGTTGATGAAGTCGCGTTCCTCGAAGGTCTTGTCGAGTTCGAGCTTACCGATGACCGAACGCAGCGTGGTCTGCGAAAGCTGTGTAATCGCGAAGACGAAATTGCTCGACCCGTACGACGCTTTCATTGGATCGGTCACCTGGAAGTACAGCACGCCATCCACCTGAAGCTGCGTGTTGTCGCGCGTGATGCAAACCTGGCTCGGCACGTCGAGCGGAATCTCCTTCAGCACGTGCTTGTAGGCCACCCGATCGACGAACGGCAACACGATCGTCAAGCCTGGCGTGAGCGTGGCATGGTAACGCCCAAGCCGTTCGAGCACCCAGGCATGCTGCTGCGGCACGATCTTGATGGTCTGCGCGATCAGCACGATGACGATCACGAGCAGAATCAGGCCGACGACTGGGACTTGCATACGGGACCTCCGTTCGCTTCTGTGTAGTTTGCTGGTGTGAGTTCGAATGCGACCCGCTATGCGTGGCGTGCGCCGTCTTGAGCGGTGCCGGACGCCTTGGGTTCGCGGTGCTCGCGCTTCGCCGCAACGATCAGGCAACTGCCGCGCACCGCCTTGATTTCATAGAGCGGCGCATCTTCGGGCTCGCCAGGTGCGAGTTCGACATCCCATTCGGCGCCGCGATACATCGTGCGCGCGCGGCCATCGCGCCAGGCGGCGACGGCGAGTGTTGCGCCAATATCGAGATTCACGCCCGGATCGGTCGAGGCATCGGTCATGCGCCGGCGGCGGCCGAAACGAGAGCGCCGCAGCGTGACCACAGCTGCGAGCCCAACCACCGCCGCGACAATCAACTGGACGTCGAGCGGCGCGCCAAGCTCATAGCTGAGCGCGCCTGCGAGCAAGCCTAGCGCGATCATCAAGAGGTAAAAGGTGCCGGTCATCAGCTCGGCGACGATGAGCACGCCGGCGGCAATCCACCAGAACAAACCATGCGGACCCACGGCGACCTCCCAAAGTAAAACACCCCGGATAGACCGGGGTGTTATAGCACGAAGCTGACACTTTTTTCCGCAGCGTGTAACGCCGCTCAGGAAGCCGCATCAAGCTCCCCCGAGGATTCGCACCCTCGGCAATACGCTTACTTCGACTGCGACTTCGCCAGCTGCTGCCACGTCTCGACAACCGAGTCCGGGTTCAGCGAGATCGAAGCGATGCCTTCTTCCGCGAGCCACTGGGCGAAGTCCGGGTGGTCGGACGGGCCCTGACCGCAGATGCCGACGTACTTGTTCAGGCGGCGGCAAGTTTCGATCGCGCGCTTGAGCATGAACTTCACGGCCGGATCGCGCTCGTCGAAGTCGACGGCCAGCAGTTCCATGCCAGAGTCCCGGTCGAGGCCGAGCGTGAGCTGCGTGAGGTCGTTCGAACCGATCGAGAAACCATCGAAGTACTGCAGGAACTCTTCGGCGAGAATCGCGTTCGACGGCACTTCGCACATCATGATGAGCTTGAGATCGTTCACGCCGCGCTTGAGGCCAAACTTCTCGAGCAGGCCCACCACGCGCTCAGCCTGCTTGAGCGTGCGCACGAACGGCACCATGATCTCGACGTTCGTGAGACCCATCTCTTCACGCACGCGCTTGAGCGCCAGGCACTCCATTTCGAACGCTTGCGCGAAGTCCTCGGCGATGTAACGCGACGCGCCGCGGAAACCGAGCATCGGGTTCTCTTCGTCCGGCTCGTAGCGCGAACCGCCGATCAGCTTCTTGTACTCATTCGACTTGAAGTCGGACAGACGCACGATGACGGGCTTCGGATAGAACGCCGCCGCGATCGTGGCGATGCCTTCCGTCAGCTTGTCGACGTAGAACGCGCGCGGCGACGCATGGCCGCGTGCAACGCTTTCCACGGCCTTCTTCAGGTCCGCGTCGATGTTCGGGTACTCGAGAATCGCCTTCGGGTGAACGCCGATGTTGTTGTTGATGATGAACTCGAGACGCGCGAGGCCAACACCTGCGTTCGGCAGTTGCGAGAAGTCGAACGCGAGCTGCGGATTGCCGACGTTCATCATGATCTTGACCGGAATGGCCGGCAGCTCGCCACGCTGGACTTCGCTGACCTCGGTTTCGAGCAGACCGTCGTAAATGCGGCCTTCGTCGCCTTCCGCGCACGACACCGTCACGAGCGCACCGTCCTTCAGCACGTCGGTCGCGTCGCCGCAGCCAACGACTGCCGGCACGCCCAGCTCACGCGCGATGATCGCCGCGTGGCAGGTACGCCCGCCACGGTTCGTGACGATCGCCGCCGCACGCTTCATTACCGGCTCCCAGTTCGGGTCGGTCATGTCGGCGACCAGCACGTCGCCCGGCTGCACGCGTTCCATTTCGGACGGATCGTGAATCACCTTCACGCGGCCCGCGCCGATCTTCTGGCCGATTGCGCGGCCCGTTGCCAGAACCTGCGACTGGCCCTTGAGCTTGAAGCGCTGCTCGACCTTGCCCGCGGCCTGGCTCTTCACCGTCTCCGGACGCGCCTGGAGAATGAAGATCTTGCCGTCGAGGCCGTCCTTGCCCCACTCGATGTCCATCGGACGCTGGTAGTGCTGCTCGATGATGACGGCGTACCTGGCCAGCTCGATCACGTCTTCGTCGGTGATCGAGAAGCGGTTGCGCTGTTCGTGCGTAACGTCGACCGTCTTCACGCGGCCCGGTTCGCCCGGCTGCGTGAATTCCATCTTGATGAGCTTCGAGCCGATCGAGCGGCGGATGATCGGAGCCTTACCCTGTGCGAGCGTGGTCTTGAAGACGTAGAACTCGTCCGGATTCACGGCGCCCTGAACAACCGTTTCACCGAGGCCGTAGCTCGACGTGATGAAGACGGCGTCCTTGAAGCCCGACTCGGTATCCAGCGTGAACATCACGCCTGCGGCGCCGCGGTCCGAACGGACCATGCGCTGCACGCCAGCCGACAGTGCGACTTCGGCGTGGGTGAAGCCCTTGTGGACGCGATAGGAAATAGCGCGGTCGTTGTAGAGCGACGCGAACACGTGCTTGAGGCGATCGAGCACGTCTTCGATGCCTACCACGTTGAGGTAGCTTTCCTGTTGACCGGCAAACGATGCGTCGGGCAAGTCTTCCGCCGTTGCCGACGAACGCACGGCAAACGACAGCTCAGACGGCGAACCGGCCTGCAGCGTTTCGAAGCCGGCGCGGATGTCCGCTTCGAGCTTCGGCTGCAGCGGCGCGTCGATGATCCATTGACGGATCTCCTTGCCCGCTTCGGCCAGCGCCTTCACGTCGTCGACGTCGAACGTCTCCAGACGAGCGGCGATCCGTTCGGTCAGGTTGTTATGTTTCAGGAAGTCGCGGAAGGCGAGCGCAGTCGTCGCGAAGCCCGTGGGCACACGCACGCCTGCTTCAGCCAGTTGGCTGATCATTTCGCCGAGCGAGGCGTTTTTGCCGCCCACGATCTCGACATCGGTCATCCGCAACTGCTCGAAAGGCACTACATAAGCCTGATCCTTGGCAACGGTGTTAGTCATACAAGCCCCTAAGTGTGAAAAAAATTCACGATTGCGCAAGTGGGCTCGAACGCGGTCCGCCCATTGGAAGCGGATTCGCGTCTTGCGCAACCTGTTGGAGAAGCAATCGCTCAGGCGCCGAGCGAAGTTCCGTTCAATGGAAAAGCACGAAGATGCGCGCGATTACATGGAGTTAGATGGAATCGCTGCAAATTGACACCAGAATGCGCCGCGATAGGCGGCTGTTTGGCGCGGTTGCACTGCAATTGCTTATCCAACAGGTTGCCGCTATTCTACCGTGCCGACTCTGGAATTTGTGCCAGTCGGCGAGAATTGCCCCTCGGTCCCGCCGGACGGGGCTTTCCGGGCGCCCAAGCCTGTCCCGAGCGGCCCTGCAGCTCACGTACCCAGCCTCAACCGATGCCGCCAACCGTATTCATCGTCTCCGACGGTACCGGGATCACTGCCGAAACCTTCGCGCATTCGATCCTGTCGCAGTTCGACCAGAAATTCCGCCTCGTGCGCGTGCCGTTTGTCGATTCGACCGACAAGGCCTACTCGACCGCCGAGAAGATCAACGAAGCCGCCGTGCAGGAAGGCCGCCGGCCGATCGTGTTCACAACGCTCGTGGACAGCAATTCGAACGAAATCGTCAAGCGCGCGAATGCGCTCGTGATGGACATGTTCCAGACCTTCGTGGAGCCGCTCGAGCAAGAGCTGGAACTGAAGTCGAGCCACGCGATGGGTCGCGGCCACCAGAACGCCGACACCGACGAATACAAGAACCGTATCGAGGCGATCAACTTCTCGCTCGCGCACGACGACGGCCAGTCCGACCGCAATCTCGCCGACGCCGATGTGATCCTTGTGGGCGTGTCACGCAGCGGCAAGACGCCTACCAGCCTCTACCTCGCCATGCAGTACGGCGTGAAGGCCGCGAACTATCCGCTGATTCCCGACGATTTCGAGCGCGGCAAGCTGCCGAATTCGCTGCTGCCGCATCGCACGAAGATTTTCGGCCTTTCAATTGACCCGCAGCGTCTCACTGAGATCCGCAACGAGCGGCGTCCGGGCAGCAAGTACGCCGCGCTGGAAAACTGCCGCTATGAAGTGAACGAAGCCGAGGCGATGATGCGCCGCGAAGGCATCAAGTGGCTCTCGTCAACGCACAAGTCGATCGAGGAAATCGCCACCACGATCCTGCAGGAAATTCGCATCGACAAGCCGTCGTATTGAAACGGCCTGCCTGAAATAAAAAAGCCCGCGTCACGACGCGGGCTTTTTTATTACTGACTGCTGCGAGCGTCAACGCGCATGCCGTTGCTGCCGGCATTGCTCGAACACGCACACGGCCGCCGCCGCCGCGACGTTGAGCGACTCCATGCCGCCCGGCTGCGGAATCGTCACGCGCAGCGCCGCCGCGTCGCGCCACACCTGCGACACGCCCGCCCCTTCGTTGCCGAACACCCATGCGACCTGGCCCGTGAGATCGGCCTCGTCGATCGCCTGCGCCCCGTGCGAATCGGTGATGACGACCGGCACGCCAAGCATTTCGACGAGCGCTTCGGCCTCCACGTTCTCGAACACCTGCAGGAGAAAGTGCGCGCCCATTGCTGAGCGCAGCACCTTTGACGACCACACATAGGCCGTGCCCGGCGTGCAAAAAACCTTGTCGATGCCGGCGGCCGCCGCGCTGCGCAGGATCGAGCCGACGTTGCCAGCGTCCTGCAAGCCGTCGAGCACGAGGCAAGTCGAGCCGACGCGTTCGGGCAGTTGTGCCTCCGGCATGTCGACGAGCAGCAGCAGCCCTACGCCATGCACGACGTTCGAGAGTTGCCCGAAGAGCGCGTCGGGCAGCGTGATCACGCGGCGCTCGTCCACGCGGGCGACGATGGCCTGAGCCTCCTCATGCGTGAGCGCGCCTTCGGTCACCACGCAGTATTCGGGCTGCGAACCACCATCGAGCCAGGCGCTCGCGAGGTGGAAGCCTTCGAGCAAAGCCTGGTGGCTGCGCCGCTGTTGATGCGTCGAGCCGGCCAACGCCTTCAGGCGTTTGTAGAGCGGATTGTCGCGCGAGGTAATGGCTTTCACGGGCGGGCCTGGCGTGTCAAATGAGAATCGAGAGAAAGAAGAACAGCGGCGCCTGCACTACGCACTATGGCGCCCGCTCGCGCGGGACGCCATTAGCGGCTCAAGACAGTGGCGCGAAGGCGTCGCCTTCTTCCGGGCCGGCAGTGACCACCGTCGAAGCACCGGCGAGGACGATGCCGTGCAATGCGTACGCGTCGCGCACGGGCGCAAACGAGCGCCGGTGATGCTCGCACGGACCATGCACGCGCAACGCTTCGAGATGCTGCGGCGTGCCGTAGCCCGCGTGGGCGTCGAAACCGTAATGCGGATGCGCCTGGTGCAGATCGACGAGCATGCGGTCGCGCGTGACTTTCGCGATGATCGACGCCGCCGAAATGCTCGGCACGAGCGCGTCGCCGCCGATCACCGCCTCGCTGCGCACCGGCATCACCGGGCAGCGATTGCCGTCGATCTTCGCGAGCGTCGGCACGATGCTCAAGCCTTCGACCGCACGCCGCATCGCCAGCATCGTTGCGTTCAGGATGTTGAGCGTGTCGATTTCCTCGACGCTCGCGGAGGCAACGCACCACGCGAGCGAGCGTTCGACGATGCGCTCGTAGAGCGCTTCGCGAGCCTGCGCCGTCAGCACCTTCGAGTCGTCGAGCCCGCGAATCGGCCGGGCCGGATCGAGGATCACGGCGGCCGCGACCACGGGCCCGGCCAGCGGCCCGCGCCCCGCCTCGTCCACGCCGCAAATGACATCGTCTGGCGACTCGAACAGCAGCCCGGCTTGCCGCGCCGCCTTGCGGCGCGCAGCAAGCTTGAGTGCTGCCTGCGACGGCGGCTTTTTCACGGCCGGCGCTTTTGCGCGCTTGATCGTACCCTCGCTCATGCCCGCCCCTTGCGGCGTTCGACGATGCTCGCGACCACTTCGGCCGCACGCTCCGCCGTGTTCTGGCGCAGGGTCAGATGCATCTGCGTGAACACCTCGGTCAGCGTGCGCCGGTTTGCCTCGTCCTGCAACTGCGTGAGCGTCGCGTCGGCAAGCGCCTCCGGCGTCGCGAAATGCTGCAGGATTTCCGGCACGACGAAGCGGCCCGCGAGAATGTTCGGCAAACCCACGTAAGGCAGATAGGCCTGGCGGCGCATGATCTGCCCCGTGAGCCAGGGCACCTTGTAGGAGATGACCATCGGCTTCTTGAGCAGCGCCGCTTCGAGCGTGACCGTGCCGCTTTTCACGAGGATCGCGTCGGCGGCCGTCATGGCGAGTTGCGACTGGCCATCGATGATCGTGAGCGCGAGCCCCTGGTGCGCGTTCGCGAGCTCCTGCAACTGCGCGTGGATTGCAGGCGTCGCCGCCGGCATCACGAAGCGCAGCGCCGGCTCGCGCCGTTGCATGATCTGCATCGCGTCGAAGAAGGTCGGCCCGATCAGATTGATTTCCGAGCGGCGGCTGCCCGGCAGCACCGCGATCACCGGGCCGCTTTCCGGCAGGCCGAGCGTGCGGCGCGCGCCGCCCATGTCCGGATCGAGCGGAATCTCGTCGGCGAGCGGATGCCCCACATACGACGCCGCCACCCCGGCCTTCTCGAGCAGCGCCGTTTCGAACGGGAACACGCACAGCATGTGATCCACGGCCTTCTGGATCTTCTTGATGCGACCGCCTCGCCACGCCCAGATCGACGGGCAGACGAAGTGGATCGTCGGAATACCCGCGTCGCGCAGCGCGTGCTCCAGACCGAAGTTGAAGTCAGGCGCATCCACGCCGATGAAGGCGTCAGGCGGATCGGCCAGCAACTGATGCTTGAGCTCATTGCGGATGCGCAAAATCTCGGGAATGTGCCGCAGCGCCTCGACGTAGCCGCGCACCGAGAGCTTTTCCATTGGCCAGTGCGCGTCGAAGCCGGCTGCCATCATGCGCGGGCCGCCGATTCCGTAGTACTGCGTAGTATCGGGCAAGCGGGCCTTCAGACCCGCGAGCAGCGATGCCGCAAGCAGGTCGCCGGACGGCTCGCCGGCGACGATCGCGAGGCGCAGCGGACGCGTTTGCAGCGCCATCGATCAGCGAATGATGCCGCGTTGCGACTGCTCGACGAAGTCGAGCAGCGCCTTCACGTACACGTCGCCGTCGCCGCCCGCCTGAGCGAGATCGGCGAGCTGCACCTTCGCCTCTTCGAGCGAGAGCCCGTTCTTGTAGAGCGTGCGATACGCCGAGCGCAGCGCGGAAATCGCGTCGGGCGAGAAACCGCGGCGGCGCAGACCTTCGACGTTGATGCCGTGCGGCACCGCCTTGTTCCCGGCGGCGATCACGAACGGCGGCACGTCCTGCACCAGCGCCGAGGCGCCGCCGACCATCGAGTGCGTACCAATGCGCACGAACTGGTGCACGCCGGTCATGCCGCCGATGATCGCGTGGTCGTCGACGATCACGTGCCCCGCGAGCTGCGCGTTGCTCGACATGATGATGTTGTTGCCGAGACGGCAATCGTGGCCAACGTGCACGTAGGCCATGATCCAGCAGTCGTCGCCGATGATCGTGACGCCAGTGTCCTGCACCGTGCCCGTATGCAGGGTCGTGAACTCGCGGATCGTGTTGCGGTTGCCAATTACGAGCTTCGTGGGCTCGCCCTTGTACTTCATGTCCTGCGGACGGCCGCCGATCGACGCGTAGTGGCCGATCGAGTTGTCTTCGCCAATCGTCGTGTGGCCTTCCAGCACGCTATGCGAGCCGACCGTCGTGCGGGCGCCGATGGTGACGTTTGCACCGATGACCGCGAACGGCCCGATTTCGACCGATTCGTCGATCTGCGCGCCCGACTCGACGACCGCAGTGGGATGGATCCTGCTCATTGGTCCTCGCTCTCCGATTCTGTTTCCGTGCTGCGGCGCCTCGAGGTCAAGGCGCGCTGCGGCATGCGGCGGCGCTTCTTATTGCGCCGCGTCCATTTTCTTGACGGTGCACATGAGTTCCGCCTCGCAGGCCACGGAGCCTTCGACTTCGGCTACCGCCTTGAACTTCCAGATGCCGCGCATGTAGCGCTCGAACGTCACGTTGAGGATGAGCTGGTCGCCCGGCTCGACTACGCGCTTGAACCGCGCACCGTCGATGCCCACGAAGTAGTACAGCGTATTCTCGAAGTCCTGCTCTTCCTCCGAGAACGTGAGCAGCGCGGCGGTTTGCGCCAGCGCCTCGAGAATCATCACGCCAGGCATCACCGGACGCTGCGGGAAGTGCCCCGTGAAAAAGGGCTCGTTGACCGTCACGTTCTTCAACGCCTTGATGCTCTTGTGCGGCTCCAGCTCGAGAACCCGGTCCACCATCAGGAACGGATAGCGGTGCGGCAACAGCGTGAGGATCTTGTGGATGTCGAAGTTGAGTTTTTCGATGTTCATGGTGGTTCTGCTCACGCAGGAATTGCGCGTGTGACTTTCGATTTCGATATTCGAGGCGCTTGACCAAACACGCCCGCGCTGACGCGAAGTATGCGCCACGCCCGGGCTCCCGTGCATGAGGATTGCCCCGGGCGGGTAGCCCCGGGCGGGCAACTTTGGTCGTTCGCTAGGCAAAGCGGCGCGCCGCTTGCGCGACACGCCGCCCGCCACCTCGATACTGCTTTCTTATTCGCCCTGCGGCTTCTGGGCAACCGCCGCCTCGAGCGCCTTGATACGGTCGCGCAGCTTGTCGATGTTACGCAACAGCGCGGCGCTCTTGTTCCAGTCGGCGTGATCGACCGCCGGGAAGGCGCTCGTGTAGATGCCGGCCTTCGGCAACGACTTCGAGACGCCCGACTTTGCCGTAACGATCACGTAGTCGGCCAGCGTGACGTGCCCCGCAATGCCCACCGCGCCGCCGATCATGCAATGGCGCCCGATCGTCGTGCTGCCCGCAATGCCGGCACAGCCCGCGATGACCGTGTACGCACCGATCTTGCAGTTGTGGCCGATCTGGACGAGGTTATCGATCTTCACGCATTCTTCGATGATCGTATCGGCCATCGCGCCGCGGTCGATCGTGGTGTTCGCGCCGATCTCGACGTCGGGCCCGATGGCCACGCCGCCCACCTGCGGAATCTTGACCCAGCTACCCGTGCGTGCGTCGCCCTCGCCCGTGAAATCGGGGGCAAAACCAAAACCGTCCGAGCCGATCACGGCGCCGGCATGCACGATGGCACGCGCGCCGAGCTTGCAGCTGTGGTAGACGGTCACGCCCGGATACAGGTGCGAGCCCTCGCCCACCTGGGTGCCGCGGCCAATGAAGACGTTCGCGTCAAGCCTGACGTTTTCGCCGATCACGGCGCCCGCTTCAATCGTGACGTTCGGGCCGATCACCGCGCTCGCGGCAACCTGCGCCTTCGCGTCGACGTGGGCACTGGCGTGGATGCCGGGCTGCACCTTCGGCGCGGCAAGGTCGATATACGCCTGCGCGACACGCGCGAAGTAAGCATACGGATTCGGTGTGACGATGAAGTTGCGTCCCTCGCGCGATGCGAGCTTCTCGAGGTCGCCGGGGCTGATGAGCACAGCGCCCGCGCGGGTCGTCTCCACCTGGGCGAGATACTTCGGATTCGCGAGGAACGCGAGCTGTTGCGGACCCGCCTGGTCGAGCGGCGCCAGCGAACTGACGCGTTGCGTCGCATCGCCCACCACCTCGCCGCCGAACCGCCCGACAATGTCCTCAAGCGTAAATGCCATGCGCGTGCTGCTCCTGCCTTAGTTGCCTGTAGTGACTTTTCGTTGCTTTAGTTGCTGCTGCTACCACTGCCGGCGCTGTTCGCCGCGAGCGCCTTCAGCACCTGATCGGTGATGTCGATGCGCGGGCTCACGTACACCGCTTCCTGCACGATCAGGTCGTAGTGCTGCTGCTCGGCGATCTGCTTGATCACCTTGTTCGCGCGGTCGAGCACTGCCGCCAGTTCTTCATTGCGGCGCTGGTTCAGGTCTTCGCGGAATTCGCGCTGCTTGCGCTGGAAGTCGCTGTCGAGCGCGGAAAGGTCGCGCTGCTTCTGCGCGCGATCGGTCGGCGACATCGACGGGCCGTTCTTGTCGAGCGAATCGGACATCGACTTCAGGCGTTGCGCCATGTCCTGCAGATCCTTGTCGCGCTTGGCGAACTCGGCTTCGAGCTTGGTCTGCGCGGCCTTCGCGGGAGCGGATTCGCGCAGGATGCGATCGGAATTGACCGCCGCGATCCTGGCTTCCTGCGCCTGCGCCACACCCATGCCAACACCGAGGAGCGCCAGCGACACGGCAATCGCCCCGATCGTCCGTCTGGAAAACATACCCGTTAGCAAAGTCATCCTCTCGTTTCCTGGATTCCGGCGCTGCGCGCGGTGCGCGCAACAGCCGGGCAAAACATACGTCAGAACGCCGTCCCGATCTGGAACTGGAACTTCTGGTACTGGTCGCCTTCGTGCTTGACGAGCGGGAAGCCAAGGCTCAGCTTGAGCGGGCCGATCGGCGAAATCCACGCGAGACCGAAACCGTAGCTGTAACGCAGGCCGTTCGCGCCAGTGCTGTTGCCTTCCGTGCCCCAGACGTTACCACCATCGACGAACGTAAAGACGCGCAGCGTGCGGTCATAGCCCGTGCCCGGCAGCGGGAAGGTCAACTCGACGTTACCGACGATCATCTTCGAACCGCCGATCGGGTCATTCGTGGTCTTGTCGCGCGGACCGAGCGAACTTGGCTCGTAGCCACGCACCGAACCAATACCGCCCGCGTAGTAGTTCTTGAAGATCGGGTACGGCTTGCCGCTCAGGCCGTTACCGTAGCCGCCCTGGAAGTTCAGGCCCAGCACGAAGCCGCGCGCGAACGAGTAGTAGTACTGGGCCTGCACGTCGGCCTTGTAGTACTGCGTACCGCCAACCGGCGTGCCGTACTCGGCATTCGCCTGCGTGAAGTAGCCCTTGCTCGGCACGAGCGCGCTGTCACGCGCGTCGCGCGACCAGCCCACCGTGAGCGGCACGTTGTTCGACACGCGGCCGAACTCGTTCACGTAGTCGATGTAGCTCTGCGGCGTGTTCGAGTCGACGTCGAGCGTGTCCTGCTCGAAGCCCGCGCCGAAGTAGACCGTGTCGACTTCCGAGAACGGGATGCCGAACTTCAGGTCGCCGCCCATCGTGATGATGCGGAAGCTCGAATCGGTCGAGTAGTACAGCGGCTGGTACGTACGGTAGTAGACGTCGGTAATGCGCTTGATGCCGTCCACCGTGAAGTACGGGTCCACCTGCGTGAGGGCCAGCGTGCGGTACGTCTTCGCGGTGTTCACGTTCAGCGAGAGCGACGTGCCCGAACCGAACACGTTGTCCTGCGACACGCCCGCCGACAGCACCACCTTGTCGGTTGACGAGAAGCCCGCGCCCAGTGTGATCGCGCCGGTCGGCTTTTCGGCAACCTTCACGTTCACGTCGACCTGGTCGGCCGTGCCCTCCACGGGCACCGTGGTCACGTCGACGTCGGTGAAGTAGCCCAGACGGTTGATGCGGTCCTTCGAGAGCGCGAGGCGGTTCGAATCGAACCACGAGCTTTCAAGCTGGCGCATTTCGCGGCGCACGACTTCGTCGCGGGTACGCGTGTTGCCCACCACGTTGATGCGGCGCACGTACACGCGGCGGCTCGGATCGACCTGCAGCGTGAGGTTGACCGTGTGATTCGCCTGGTCGATCTGCGGCAGCGCATTGACGGTCGCGAACGCGTAGCCGTATTCGCCGAGCTTGTCGACGATGGCCTTGGTCGTGGCTTGCAGCTTCTCGGCCGAGAAGGTATCGCCCGGCTTGATCTTGATGAGCTTCCTGAGTTCGGCCTCGCGGTCGAGCAGGTTGCCCGACAGCTGGACACCCGACACCTTGTACGGCTCACCTTCGTGAATGCCGATGGTGAGGTACATGTCCTTCTTGTCGGGCGAGATCGAGACCTGCGTCGAGTCGATGTTGAACTCGAGGTAGCCGTGATTCAGGTAGTACGAGCGCACGTTCTCGAGGTCGCCCGTGAGCTTTTCCTTCGAGTAGAGGTCGTTCTTCGTGTACCACGAGAACCAGTTCGGCGTGGACAGCTGCATCTCCGAGAGGAGCGTGCCGCTGCTGTACGTCTTGTTGCCGATGAAGTTGATCTGGCGGATCTTCGCGCTCGGACCTTCGACCACCGAGAACAGCAGACCGACGCGATTGCGGTCGATCGGCGTGACCGTGGTCGTGACCTCGGCGGCGTAGAAGCCGCGCGTGAGGTACTGGCGCTTGAGCTCCTGCTCGGCCTTGTCCACGAGCGCCTTGTCGTAGTAGCGGCCTTGCGAGAGACCGACCGCGCGCAGCGCCTTGGTCAGGTTGTCCTTGTCGAATTCCTTGATGCCCGCAAAGTCGATCGTGCCGATGGCCGGGCGTTCCTGCACCTGCACCACCACCACGCCGCCTTCAGCGGCGATCTTCACGTCGTTGAAGAAGCCCGTCGCATAGAGTGCGCGGATGGCCTCGGACGCCTTGTCGTCGGTGAAGGTGTCGCCCTGCTTGATCGGCAGGTAGGCGAACACCGTGCCCGGCTCGACGCGTTGCAGCCCTTCGATGCGAATGTCCTGAACCACGAAAGGCGTCGTTGCTGCGTGGGCAACGAGTCCATGTGCGGCGATCGCCGCGGCCGCAACCGTTTTTGGAACCAAGCGATGAGGTCTAAACAACGTGCTTCCCCAATTATGTATAGCTGCATCAGGTCAGGCGGCCCGCCCTCGGACGCCGCCAGACATCTTTAAAAATGGATTAACCGAGCCAGATCGTTGAACAACGCGATCGCCGACAGTGCGACGATGCAGGCAAGTCCCGCGCGCTGCAGCACGAGCTGCCAGCGGTCCGAGACGGCTTTGCCCGTTACGGCTTCAACCGCATAATATAACAGATGCCCCCCGTCCAATACCGGAATTGGGAGCAGATTCAATACGCCGAGGCTGATGCTCACGAGGGCGAGGAACGACAGGAACGCGGAGGGGCCCAGTCGCGCGCTCTTGCCGGCATAGTCAGCAATCGTCACCGGCCCCGACAGATTCTTCAGCGATGCTTCGCCCGTGATCATGCGGCCGAACATCCGCAGCGAATACACCGCGATGTCCCACGTGCGATACGCACCGAGCCGCACGCTCTCGAGCGGTCCGTAACGCACGTCCACGGAGGGCGCCTGTGCCGCAAGCGCGGCGCCGATTCGGCCCACGTCTTCGCCGGTCTGCGCGTCGCGCTGGAGCGTCGGCGTGACGGTGAGCGTAAGCATCTGCTGGGTGTTCGGTGCAGCGTCGCCGCGCGCGACCGTGAGTTGCACGGGCTTGCCCGCGTGCGCCTTCACGTAGGCGATGAAAGTGCTTGCGCTGTCCACGGCCCGGCCGTCGACGGCGCGCAGTTGATCCCCCGCTTGCAGCCCGGCATGTTGCGCCGCACTACCCGCTTCCACTGCCGCTACCTTGAGCGTGTTGCCGCCGGCCTCGAGGCCGAGCTTCGCCATGAAGTCGTCGTCGAGATCCTTGCTGGTCAGTTGCGAGAGATCGAGCGGGAAATCGTAGGTGCCCTCGCCGTCACGCGCGGCAAGCACGACATGGCCCTGATCGAACGCCGTGCTGAGCAGTTTCCAGCGCAGGTCGGACCACGAACGCACGGGCTCGGTGCGACTGCCGTTTGCATCGCTCACCGAAAGAATGGTTTCCCCGCCCTGGAAGCCGGCCCGCGCCGCCGCCGATTGCGCGGGCGGCGCCGCGACGATGGCCTTCTGTTCGGTCACACCGCTCGCGTAGACCACCGCAAAGAGCACGATAGCCAGCACGAAATTGGCGATCGGCCCGGCCGCGACGATCGCAATGCGCTTGCCGACCGACTGGCGGTTGAACGCGTGGGGCAAATCGCTCGCGGGAATCTGGTCGGGCGACTCGCGCTCGTCGAGCATCTTCACGTAGCCGCCGAGCGGCAGCGCCGCGATGGTCCATTCGGTGCCGCTCTTCTTGCTGACCCACTGGACGAGCGGCCGCCCAAAACCGATCGAGAAACGCAGCACCTTCACGCCGCACAAGCGCGCGACGCTGTAGTGCCCGTATTCGTGCACAACGACCAGCACGCCGATCGCGACGACGAATGCGACCAGTTCGGTAAGCAGGTTCATGAGCGCCTCCTGGGCTGGAAGCAGCGCACCGGTGCGGGAGCGGCCCCGAGGTCGGGCTCGCGTGCCTGAGGGGCCACAAGGGCCCTTCCGCAAGCCCCTCGCTGACCTGTCAGGCCGGCACCGGCAGGCTGTCGATGATGGTGTGAGCCGCGCGGCGGGCGGCCGCGTCGGCTTCGAGCACGACTTCGAGACTCGACGCGTTGCGGTTCTCGAGCGCGTTGAGTACGGCATCTACCGTCTGGGCGATGGCCATAAAGCCGATGCGCCGGTTCAAAAAGGCTTCCACGGCGACTTCGTTCGCCGCATTGAGCGCCGCACTCGCCACGCCGCCGGCGGACAGTGCCTGCATGGCGAGCGCGAGACACGGAAAGCGCGCGTAGTCGGGCTTTTCGAACGTGAGCGTCGCGATTTGCGCGAGATCCAGTTGCGCCACGCCGGAATCGACACGATCCGGGTACGCGAGCGCGTGCGCGATCGGCGTGCGCATATCGGGGTTGCCTAGTTGCGCGAGCACCGAACCGTCGGCGTACGAGACCATCGAATGGATCACGCTCTGCGGGTGAATCAGCACGTCGATGCGCTCGCCCGGCAGATCGAACAGGTAGTGCGCCTCGATCACTTCGAGGCCCTTGTTCATCATCGTGGCCGAGTCGACGGAAATCTTGCGGCCCATGGACCAGTTCGGGTGCTTGCAGGCCTCGTCGGGCGTGACGTTCACGAGCGTCGAGGGCTCGCGCGTGCGGAACGGGCCGCCCGAAGCGGTCAGGATGATCTTCGTGACGCCGTCACGCTGCGCGCTCTCGTGCGGAAAGCACTGGAACACGGCATTGTGCTCGCTGTCGAGCGGCAGCAGCACGGCGCCGCTGTCGGACACGGCGTTCATGAAGATGTCGCCCGACATCACGAGCGCTTCCTTGTTGGCGAGCAGGATCTGCTTGCCAGCCTTCGCCGCTGCCAGCGTGGGCGCAAGACCCGCCGCGCCGACGATGGCAGCGACCACCGTGTCGCAGCCGTCGCTCTTCGAAACTTCGACGAGCGCCTGCGGCCCGTAGGTCACGACGGTCTTCGAACCGGCCTCGCGCAGCTTGCGCTCGACCTGTGCGGCGGTATCGGCGTCGCCGACCACGGCCACTTCGGGCGCAAAACGCAGGCATTGTTCGACGAGCTTTTCGCCGTTACGGTGCGCGGTGAGCGCATAGACCGAGAAGCGTTGCGGATGACGCGCGACGACGTCGAGCGTGCTGTCGCCAATGGAGCCCGTGGAACCGAGCAGTGTGAGTCGTTTTTGCATATTCAAATCTCTAACCGAGCGTCTCTAGCCAGGCGCCTTTAGCCGAGCAGCAGCATGGCAAGCGGCAGCACGGGCAGCAGCGCGTCGATGCGGTCGAGGACTCCGCCGTGGCCCGGCAGGAGGCCGCTCGAATCCTTCACGCCAGCCTGGCGCTTCAGCATCGACTCGAACAGATCGCCGATCACGCTGAACGCGACCAGCACGGTAAGTACGAAAAGCGCGCGCCCAAACCCGTTCTGGGCGGCGAGCGCGGAATACAGCGTGGGTTCGAACGCGTGCAGCGCGATCGCCGCGCCGGACACCACCATCACGGCGGCCCAGCCGCCCACGGCGCCCTCCCAGGTTTTGCCGGGGCTGATCGAAGGAGCGAGCTTATGCTTTCCGAATGCCTTACCTGCAAAGTATGCGCCGATATCGGCCAGCCACACCACGAGCAGCAGGGACAAAACAAACGCCACGCCCGCCGCGCGCGCCGCTACGAGCGCGTGCCAGCAGGCCGCGAAGATAACGAGCCCCGCGGCCAGCAGGAAAGCGCGCCAGGCGCCTGCGGCTAGCACGGGCTTGCGCAGCAGGACGTACGGGCCGGCGATCACCCAGAACACGCCCGCCGCCTGAAAGAGCGGCCGGGGCGCCGGCAGCCGCGTACTGAGCGCGACAACGGCCGCCGCGATCACGGCATAGACGATCGAGCCGGCCGCGCCCGCCTTCAGGAGGCGCGCCCACTCCCACGCGGCGAACACGACCACGACCCCGATCAGCGCGCCGAACGCCGCCACGGGCGCGAACAACGTGATGGGCAGGAAGACTGCCAGCAGGACGAGCGCCGTAATGACGCGGGTCTTTAGCATGAAAGGGAATCGGCGTTCTGGGAGACGACCTGCGCGCTCGTGCGGCCAAAGCGGCGCTCGCGCTCGGCATACGACGCAATGGCGCGGCTGAGCGCTTCGGCGTCGAAATCCGGCCAGAACGTGTCGGTGAAATAGAACTCGGCGTAGGCGAGTTGCCAGAGCAGGAAGTTGCTCACCCGCTGCTCGCCGCCCGTGCGTATGAAGAGATCGGGTTCGGGCGCATAGGCCATTGCCAGATGCTGGGACAACGTGTCTTCGGTGACCGCCACTGGCTGACCCGTGGTCGCGGCCTCCTCGACGAGCTTGCGCGTGGCCTGGAGGATGTCCCAGCGGCCGCCGTAGTTCGCGGCGATCGTGAGCGTGAGACGGGTGTTGCGCGCGGTCTTGGTTTCCGCGCGGCGAATCAGGTCCTGGATGCGCTCGTTGAACATCGACAGGTCGCCGACCACGCGCAGGCGGATGCCGTTCGCGTGCAGGCGCGCCACTTCGCGCTCGAGCGCGGTGACGAAAAGACGCATGAGGAACGACACTTCGTCGGTCGGACGGCGCCAGTTCTCGGAGCTGAAGGCGAACAGCGTGACGTATTCGACGCCGCGCTCCACGCACGATTCGACAACCGAGCGCACAGCGTCGACGCCGCGCGTGTGGCCTGCGACGCGCGGCAGGCGGCGCTGGGTTGCCCAACGGCCATTGCCGTCCATGATGATCGCGATGTGGCGCGGCACGGCCGCCACCTCGGGCACGCGAACGGTTGAGCTGGTATAGGTCATGGCCGTCGGACTGTAACTGCGGTGAAAAAGGGAAAGCGCCGGAAATCTGGCGAATCTGGAAGCCCTAAGGCTTCAGACCGTCATGATCTCGGCTTCCTTCGTCTGGACGAGCTTGTCGATCTCGGTCACGAAGCGGTCAGTCAGCTTCTGGACTTCGTCGCCGCCACGGCGCTCGTCGTCTTCGGAAATTTCCTTGTCCTTCACGAGCTTCTTGAGCTGTTCGTTCGCGTCGCGACGCAGGTTACGCACGGCCACCTTCGCCGTTTCACCTTCGTTCTTGACGACCTTCGTGAGCTCCTTGCGGCGCTCTTCGGTCAGTGCGGGCATCGGCACGCGGATCAGGTCGCCATGCGTGGCCGGGTTCAGGCCGAGATCCGACTCGCGGATCGCCTTTTCGATCACCGGCACCATCTTCTTTTCCCACGCCTGAACGCCGATCGTACGTGCGTCGACGAGCGTGAGGTTGGCGACTTGCGAGATGGGCACGGGCGAGCCGTAGTAGTCGACCTGGATGTGATCGAGCAGACCGGTATGGGCGCGGCCCGTGCGGATTTTCGCCAGATCGCTCTTGAACGCGTCGATCGAGCGCTGCATTTTCTGCTCGGCGCCCTTCTTGATGTCAGCCACAGCCATTTTGATACCTCCGAACCTTCATAACGGAACGGGCCCGCCAGCGCGCTGATGGGCGGCGCGGCCCGTGTTCGAACCTCTCGTAAGACGAGAGTTTACACGTGGACGAGCGTACCTTCGTCTTCGCCCAGAACGATGCGCTTGAGCGCACCCGGCTTGACGATGGAAAAAACCCGGATCGGCAGCTTCTGGTCGCGGCACAGTGCGAACGCGGTGGCGTCCATGACCTGCAGGTTGCGGCCAATTGCCTCATCGAAGCTGATCGTCGAGTAACGCGTGGCGGTCGGGTCCTTCTTCGGGTCGGCCGAGTAGACGCCGTCGACCTTGGTGGCCTTCAGCACGACTTCGGCGCCGACTTCCGAGCCGCGCAGCGCAGCAGCCGTGTCGGTGGTGAAGAACGGGTTGCCCGTGCCCGCGGCGAAAATCACGACCTTGCCTTCTTCGAGCTGGCGGATCGCACGGGGGCGGATGTACGGCTCGACGACCTGGTCCATGCGCAGCGCCGACTGCACGCGCGCCTCGATACCCGCGTGACGCATGGCGTCCTGCAGCGCGAGCGCGTTCATCATCGTGGCGAGCATGCCCATGTAGTCGGCCGTTGCGCGGTCCATACCGGCTGCGCCGCCCGCGACGCCGCGGAAAATGTTGCCGCCGCCGATCACGACTGCGAGCTGGGTGCCGAGACGCACCACCTCGGCCACGTCTGCCACCATACGTTCGATCGTGGCGCGATTGATGCCAAAAGCATCATCGCCCATCAGGGCTTCGCCGGAAAGTTTGAGCAGGACGCGTTTATAGGCGGGTGTGGGCATGGAGGTATCCAGGATCGCGCGCAAAGGGCAATAACTTGAAACTGTAGGGGTGAAATACGGCTTCGGGCAAGCGCCGCCAGAAATAGCGAAGATTTCCGACGCCGCGCACGGCGGGGGACTACCATGCGCGTCGTCGCTACGCTGCCCGCCATGGCAAATTGCTTCGCCACGGCTTACAACTCAACCAACTGCGATGCTGCAACAACTGCGGCGCCACCTGCCGCGTAACACACGGCAGGCGGACTTTCCGTCTTATTGCTGCTTTGCAGCAGCGACTTGCGCGGCCACTTCGGCAGCGAAGTCATCCTGGCGCTTCTCGATGCCTTCGCCCACCACGAAGAGGGCGAACTTCTGCACCGTCGTGCCAGCAGCCTTGAGCATCTGCTCGATCGTCTGCTTGTCGTTCTTAACGAACGGCTGGTTCAGGAGCGAGACTTCCTTCAGGTACTTCTGGACCGAACCTTCAACCATCTTCGCGACGATCTCAGCCGGCTTGCCCGATTCGGCTGCCTTCTGCTCGGCGATGCTGCGCTCCTTGGCGATCAGGTCGGCCGGAACGTCGTCCGACGACAGCGAGACCGGCTTCATCGCGGCGATGTGCATCGCGACGTCCTTGCCCACTTGCTCGTCTGCGCCCGTGTACTCGACCAGCACGCCGATACGCGTGCCGTGCAGGTAGGCAGCCAGCTTGTTGGCGGTTTCGAAACGCGCGAAGCGGCGGATCGAGAGGTTTTCGCCGATCTTGCCGACGAGCGCGAGACGCACTGCGTCGACCGTCGAGCCGTCCAGCGGCAGTGCCGAGAGAGCCGCGACGTCAGCCGGGTTTTGCGTGGCGATCAGTTCGGCGATCTTCTTCGAGAAGTCGATGAAGTCGTCGTTCTTCGAGACGAAGTCGGTTTCGCAGTTCAGTTCGACGATCGCACCAGCGTTGGCACCGATGAACGAAGCGATCACGCCTTCAGCCGTCACGCGCGAAGCGGCCTTGCTGGCCTTGTTGCCGAGCTTCACGCGCAGCAGTTCTTCAGCACGCGCCAGGTCGCCGTCGGCTTCCGTCAGCGCCTTCTTGCATTCCATCATCGGCGCGTCGGTCTTTGCGCGCAGTTCTGCCACCATGCTTGCGGTAATTGCCGCCATCATTCGCTCCTTGAGTCTGTCTGGTACACGCCGCCCGCCTTTCGACGCGGCCGGCAGAAATTCGTTTCCGTTTCCGCCTGCGGTGAAACGCTTTTTTACAGCTGCTTCTACAGGGCTACGGTGCCGCGCATATGACGCGGCGACGAAAGTCGCGGCTTAAAAAAAAGGGGCCTATGGAAAGCCCCCTTTTCTTGCCGGACACGGGGGCAGCTTACGCCTCCGGGTTGACCTCGACGAACTCGTCGTCGCCGTCGTTGCCGCGCACAGCTGCAACCACTTCGTTCACCGAGTTTGCACGGCCTTCGAGGATCGCGTCAGCCACGCCTTGCGTGTACAGCGCGACAGCCTTGCTGGCGTCGTCGTTACCCGGGATGACGTAATCGATGCCTTCCGGCGAGTGGTTCGTATCGACCACGGCGATCACGGGGATGCCCAGCTTGTTCGCTTCCGTCACGGCAATCTTGTGATAGCCGACGTCGACCACGAAAATTGCGTCCGGAATGCCGCCCATGTCCTTCACGCCGCCGATCGACTTTTGCAGCTTGGCGATTTCGCGTTCGAACAGGAGGGCTTCCTTCTTGCTCATCTTCTCGAGCTCGCCCGCTTCCACAGCTGCTTCCATGTCCTTCAGGCGCTTGATCGAAACCTTCAGCGTCTTGAAGTTGGTCAGCATGCCGCCGAGCCAGCGCGCGTTCACGAACGGCATACCAGCGCGGTTTGCCTCTTCAGCGATCGTGTCACGCGATTGACGCTTCGTGCCGACGAACAGGATCGTGCCGCGGTTCGCTGCCAGTTGACGCACGTACTTCAGCGCGTCGTTGTACATCGGCAGCGTCTTTTCGAGGTTGATGATGTGAATCTTGTTGCGATGGCCGAAAATGAAGGGGGCCATCTTCGGGTTCCAGAAGCGCGTTTGGTGACCGAAGTGGACACCGGCTTCCAGCATCTGGCGCATGGTAACTGCCATGTTTCAATTCTCCGCAAGGGTTTGGGTCTGAAGCCGGCTGCCGTATCGGTGCGCCCTCCGTTTTCCGGAGATCGACGCGCCCGACACCCTGGGTGCGCCGGCTTGCGAGTGTGCTGCCTGAAGAAGATGCTTCCGAATGTTCTTCGCGCACCCGCCAGGATTCACTCCCGGCAAAGCACTCCGCGGCAACGGCGGATTCAGCCACTCTCCCGCACAAATCCCGAAGATGAATTCGAAAGACATGGGAAGCGACTTAGCCGAAGAGTATAGCACGCAAACTGCCCCTTACTCAAGACAGCTATTACCCGCGGAATATGGCACGAAAGCGCGTGGCGGATCGCGCCCCGCCTTTGCGAAAGTCAGCGACCACCTGCATTAGGTGCGATAATTCAATATTCGACTGCATTTTCGGGCGCATACCATGGCCATTTCGATCAAGAACGAACAAGACATCGCGCAAATGCGCGTCGCCTGCCGCCTGGCGAGCGAGGTGCTCGACTACATCACGCCGTTCGTCACCGCTGGCGTGACGACAGGTGAACTCGACCGCCTGTGCCACGAATACATGACCAATGTGCAGGGCACGGTGCCCGCGCCGCTGAACTATCAGCCGCCCGGCTATCCGCCCTACCCGAAGGCGATCTGCACCTCTGTGAACGACGTGATCTGTCACGGTATTCCGGGCGACAAGGCGCTGAAGAACGGCGACGCGCTCAATATCGACATCACCGTGATCAAGGACGGCTATTTCGGCGACACGAGCCGCATGTTCATCGTCGGCGAAGGCTCGATCCTCGCCAAACGCCTCGTGCAGACCACGTATGAATGCATGTGGCTCGGCATCGACCAGGTGCGTCCCGGCGGCCATCTGGGCGACATCGGCCATGCCATCCAGCGCTACGCCGAAAGCCAGGGCTACAGCGTGGTGCGCGAATACTGCGGCCACGGCATCGGCACGGTGTTCCACGAAGACCCGCAGGTGCTGCACTACGGACGCCCCGGCACGGGCATCGAACTCGTACCCGGCATGATCTTCACCGTCGAGCCGATGATCAACGCCGGCCGCCGCGACATCCGCACCATGCCGGACCAATGGACCGTCAAGACGAAAGACCGCAGTCTCTCGGCGCAGTGGGAGCACACGGTGCTCGTGACCGAAACGGGCTACGAGGTCCTGACGGTCTCGGCGGGCACGCCCGCCAAGCCGGCTATCGTCGCGCAGATGGCGGGCACGGCGGCCTGATTGCCGTAAATAGTGCCGGGAAGCGCTTCGTGGCGCGATCCGGCGCACAATGGACGTGCTCGTAGAAAACGTCCTGCACTTCGGGCGAGTACGCCCAACGCGAGCGAGGCACCGCACGCGAAAGCCTCCCGGCGCCAGCAGCACGCCAGGGCAGCCTGCCGAGCCGCCAGGAAAGCAGCCTGTAAAGCACCCGACGCACTAACAGACGAACCCACGCGGCCATCCGCCAAACGCGAGACCCGTCGCGCGCACGACCGGCCGCCTGCCCAACCACGCCAGACACGATCCGAGCCCATGAGCGTTCCCGCTGTCGCCGTTCCTGATACGTCGTCGCTGAAGTCCGACTACAAGGCCGCCAAGGCCCAGTTGCTCGAGCGCTTCAAGACCGCGACCAATGTCGATTCGTTGATGCGCGCCCTCGCCCGCACCACCGACGACACCTTGCGCAGCGCATGGAATCTCTGCGAGCTGCCGGACACGCTCGCGCTCGTGGCGGTGGGCGGTTTCGGGCGCGGCGAACTTGCGCCCTGGTCAGACGTCGACATCCTCGTCCTGCTGCCGGACGACGAGCCGCTCGCGCTGCTCGAAGACCGCATCGAGCGATTCATCGGCCTTGCGTGGGATCTCGGACTCGATATCGGCAGCAGCGTGCGCAGCGTCTCGCAATGCCTCGAAGAAGCCGCCAACGACGTCACCGTGCGCACGTCGCTCCTCGAGGCGCGCCGCATCACGGGCAGCGCAGCGCTCTTCGGCGACTTCGCGCAGCGCTATCGCGACGCCATGGACCCGCGCGCGTTCTTCCAGGCGAAAGTGCTCGAAATGCGCCAGCGCCACGCGCGCTTCCAGGACACGCCCTACTCGCTCGAACCCAACGTCAAGGAAAGCCCCGGCGGCCTGCGCGACCTGCAGCTGATCCTCTGGATCACCGAGGCCGCGGCCTTCGGCAGCAGCTGGAAGGAACTGGACCAGCGCGGCCTCATCACCGGGCGCGAGGCGCGCGAACTCCGCCGCAACGAGGCGTTTCTCAAGGCGCTGCGCGCGCGCCTGCACGTGATCGCGGGCCGCCGCCAGGACATCCTCGTGTTCGACCTGCAAACGGCAGTGGCCGAGAGCTTCGGCTACAAGGCAAGCGGCGCGCGGCGCGCGAGCGAGCAGCTCATGCGCCGCTACTACTGGGCAGCGAAGGCAGTCACGCAGCTTTCCACGATCCTGATCCAGAACATCGAGGCGCAGCTCTTCCCGAGCACGAGCGGCATCACGCGCACGCTCTCCGAGCACTTTGTCGAAAAGCAGGGGATGCTGGAAATCGTCAGCGACGACGTGTTCGAACGCGAGCCGCACGCGATTCTCGAAGCCTTCCTGCTCTACGAGCAGGTGCCCGGCGTGAAGGGCCTGTCGGCGCGCACGCTGCGCGCGCTCTACAACGCGCGCGAGACCATGGACCAGAACTGGCGCCGCGACCCGGAGAACCGCCGGCTCTTCATGGAGATCCTCAAGCAGCCGGCTGGCATCACGCACGCCATGCGGCTCATGAACCAGACGAGCGTGCTCGGCCGCTATCTGCTGAACTTCCGCCGTATCGTCGGGCAGATGCAGCATGACCTCTATCACGTCTACACGGTCGATCAGCACATCCTGATGGTGCTGCGCAACATGCGCCGCTTCGCCGTCGCCGAGCATGCGCACGAGTATCCGTTCTGCAGCCAGCTCATCGCCAATTTCGAACGCCCGTGGGTGCTCTATGTCGCAGCGCTGTTCCACGACATTGCCAAGGGCCGGGGCGGCGACCACTCCGAACTCGGCATGGCCGACGCGCGGCGCTTTTGCCGCGAGCACGACATCACGGGCGACGACGCCGACCTGATCGTCTGGCTCGTCCAGCAGCACTTGACGATGAGCCAGGTCGCGCAAAAGCAGGACATCACCGACCCCGAGGTCGTGAAGCGCTTTGCCGACCTGGTGGGCACGGAGCGGCGCCTTTCGGCGCTCTACCTGTTGACGGTCGCCGACATTCGCGGCACGAGCCCGAAGGTCTGGAACAACTGGAAGGGCAAGCTGCTCGAAGACCTCTACCGCTCGACGCTTGCCGTGCTCGGCGGCGCCAAGCCCGACGCGCACTCGGAGCTCAAGACGCGTCAGGAACTGGCGCTCGCGCTGCTGCGTCTCGAGACCGTGCCGGAGCACGCGCACCGCGCGCTTTGGGACAAGCTCGACGTGGGTTATTTCCTGCGCCACGACGCCGCCGACATTGCCTGGCAAACGCGCGTGCTTTATCGCCACGTCGAAGCACCCGAGCCGGTCGTACGCGCGCGCCCGTCGCCCATCGGCGAGGCGCTGCAGGTGCTCGTCTACGCGCAGGACCGACCCGACCTCTTCGCGACGATGTGCGCGTACTTCGACCGCAGTGGACTTTCCGTGCTCGACGCGCGCGTGAGCACCACGCGCCACGGCTATGCGCTCGATAATTTCATCGTCGCCCACACCGAGGGCGACGTGCACTACCGCGATATCGCGAACCTCGTCGAACAGGAACTCGCGGCGCGCCTGAAAGCGACGGACAATACCTTGCCCGAACCGTCAAAGGGCCGGCTCTCACGCCTGTCGCGCACCTTCCCGGTGACGCCGCGCGTCGACCTGCGGGCGGACGAGCGCGGCCAGTACTACATCCTGTCCGTGTCGGCGAACGACCGGCCGGGCCTCCTCTATTCCATCGCGCGCGTACTCGCGGAGCATCATGTCGGCGTCCATGCGGCGCGGATCAATACGCTCGGCGAACGTGTGGAAGACGTGTTTCTGCTCGACGGATCGGGACTTTCCGACAACCGCCGGCAGATTCACGTCGAAACCGAACTGCTGCGCGCGATCGCAGTGTGAATGACCCAAGCGAAATACCCAGATCCATGCGAGCCAAACTGACAGCCAAACATCCGCGCCCGACCACTCCGGAACGCGCCCCCGTCCGCCGCGGCAGCACGACCGCGCGTAAGCCGGTACGGCCGGCTGAGGCGCGGCCGGCGGACGCTCGGCCGGCGTCGGCTGCGAAGACATCGGCCGGCAAGCCTGCGCGCGCCTCGGGCGAGCGCACCGCGCCTCGCGCCGGCGACACGCGCCCGGCACGGCCAACCACGGCGCGTGAACGCGACGGTTCGAGCCGTCCAGCGCGGCCTGCTCGCGAAGGCGGCTACGGCGACGAGCGCCGCCCCGCCCGTCGCACCGGCGACGAGGCGCGTGGATTTGCGCGCGGCCGTGACGAGGGTGGAGACCGGCGCCCGCCGCGTGCTCGTGAGGAAGGCGGTGAGCGTCGTTTCGCTCCCCGCGCTCAAGGCGACGATCGTCGTCCGCCGCGTAGCCGCGAAGAAGGTAGCGCACGCCCCTACGCGCGCCGTGCCGAAGGCGAAGATCGTCGTCCGCCGCGTGGTCGTGAGGAAAATGGTGCACGTCCGTTCACGCGCCGTGACGAAGGCGACGACCGCCGCCCCCCGCGCAGCCGCGATGAAGGTGGCGCACGCCCCTACGCACGGCGTACTGAAGGCGACGACCGCCGCCCCCCGCGCGGTCGCGATGAAGATAGCGCACGGCCTTACGCACGGCGCACCGAAGGCGACGACCGCCGTCCCCCGCGTAGCCGCGAAGAAGGTGGCGCACGGCCCTACGCACGGCGCACCGAAGGCGACGACCGCCGCCCCCCGCGTAGCCGCGAAGAAGGTAGCGCACGGCCTTACGCACGGCGCACTGAAGGCGACGACCCCCGTCCCCCGCGTAGCCGCGAAGAAGGTAGCGCACGGCCCTACGCACGGCGCACTGAAGGCGACGATCGCCGTCCCCCGCGCAGCCGCGATGAAGGTAGCGCACGGCCCTACGCACGGCGCACCGAAGGTGACGATCGCCGTCCCCCGCGCAGCCGCGAAGAAGGTGACGCACGGCCCTACGCACGGCGCACCGAAGGTGACGACCGCCGCCCCCCGCGCGGCCGCGAAGAAAGTGGTGAGCGTCGCTTCGAACGACGTACCGAAGGTGACGACCGCCGCCCAGCACGCGCCCGCGACGAGGGAACGGAGCGACGCTTCGCGCGCCCGGTGAAATCCGTCCGAAGCGATGACCGTGAGGGCGGCGCGACGCGCACACGCCGCAGCGCCGAAGAAAGCGGCGGCGCACGCCAGACTGCCCGCCCCGTGACGTCGGCCGGGAAGCCCCCGCGGCGTACCGACAACGCCGAATCCGCACCGCGCCGCACGCCGCGAGAGGAAGTCGACGGCGACAACACCCTGCGCCTGTCCAAGCGCATGTCCGAACTGGGCCTGTGCTCGCGCCGTGAAGCCGACGAGTGGATCGAAAAAGGCTGGGTGTATGTCGACGGCGAAGTCGTCGACACGCTCGGGGCCAAGGTCACGCCGAATCAGCGCATCGAGGTCGATCCGTCAGCGCTCGCCGCGCAGGCGCGCCAGGTGACGATCCTGCTGCACAAGCCCGTGGGCTATGTGTCGGGCCAGGCCGAGGACGGCTACGAGCCCGCCGCCGTACTGATCACCGGCGAGAATCATTGGGACGGCGATCACTCGGGCATTCGTTTTTCGGCCAAACATCTGCGCACGCTCGCACCGGCTGGCCGGCTCGACATCGACTCGACCGGTCTGCTCGTGCTGACCCAGGACGGCCGTGTGGCCAAGCAGTTGATCGGCGAGAGCTCGGACATCGACAAGGAATATCTCGTACGCGTCACCTACAACGACATCGAGACCGAAATCGATCAGCACTTCCCGGCCGAGTTGCTCGCGCAACTGCGCCACGGCCTGTCGCTCGACGACGTGCCGCTCAAGCCCGCGCAGGTGAGCTGGCAAAACGGCGAGCAGTTGCGTTTCGTGCTGCGCGAAGGCAAGAAGCGCCAGATCCGCCGCATGTGCGAACTGGTCGGCCTCAAGGTCGTGGGCCTCAAGCGCGTGCGCATGGGCCGCGTGCTGCTCGGCGCGCTGCCGCAAGGCCAATGGCGCTATCTGGCCGCTGACGAGGCGTTCTAACGCCGCATCGGCGCCAAACGCCGCGTTGCATGAAAAACGGGAGCCAGATGGCTCCCGTTTTTCATGATGCTTCGATCTTCAGTCGTCGCTGTTCGGATCGAGTTCCGGAAACAGAACCTCGGTAAAGCCGAACTTCGAGAAGTCGGTAATACGCATGGGGTACAGCTTGCCGATCAGATGGTCGCATTCGTGCTGAACGACCCGCGCGTGAAAACCCTCCGCCACACGCTCGATGGGCTGGCCGTACTGATCGAAGCCGTCATAGCGAATCATCGAATAGCGGCTCACGGCACCACGCATGCCCGGCACCGAAAGACACCCCTCCCAGCCCTCTTCCATGTCGTGCGACAGAGGATGGATGACCGGGTTGATGAGCACCGTTTGCGGCACGGCCGGCGCTTCGGGATAGCGCTCGTTCTGTTCGAAACCGAAGATCACCAGCTGCAGGTCGACGCCGATCTGCGGGGCGGCGAGGCCTGCGCCGTTCGCCGCGTGCATCGTGTCGAACATATCGGCAATGAGTTCGTGCAGTTCGGGCGTATCGAAGTGATCGACCGGCCGGGCAATGCTGAGCAGGCGCGGATCGCCCATTCTGAGAATTTCGCGAATCATGTCGTTTGCCCCTCCAGGAGCTTGCGCATTGCTTCTTCGTCGAGCACCGGCACGCCGAGTTCCTCGGCTTTTGCGAGCTTGCTGCCCGCGTCGGCGCCCGCCACCACGTAATCGGTCTTCTTCGACACCGAGCCGGCCACCTTTGCGCCGGCCGCCTCCAGCATTTCCTTCGCCTCGTCGCGCGAGAGCGTGGGCAGCGTGCCGGTGAGCACCACCGTCTTGCCGGCCAGCACGCCCACTGGCGCCTTCGGCGCGGGCGGACCTTCCGCCCATGTTACTTTGCCCGGCGCGCGCAGTTGCTCGATCACCGTGCGGTTATGCTCTTCCGCAAAAAACTCGTGAATGGCGAGCGCGACGATCGGCCCCACATCGTTGACTTCGAGCAGTTCCTCGACCGAAGCGCTCATGATTGGATCGAGCGAGCCAAAGTGTTTGGCGAGATCCTTTGCCGTCGACTCACCCACGTGCCGGATGCCGAGCGCGTAGATAAAACGCGCAAGCGTCGTGGACTTGGCCTTTTCAAGCGAGTCGAGCAGGTTTTGCGCCGATTTGTCGGCCATGCGATCGAGCTGCGCAAGCGTGCCGAAGCCGAGATTGAAAAGATCGGCGGGCGTGCGCACGAGGTTCTGGTCAACCAGCTGGTCGATGATCTTCTCGCCCAGGCCGTCGATATCGAGCGCGCGGCGCTGGGCGAAGTGCCAGAGCGCCTGCTTGCGTTGCGCCGGACAGAAGAGACCGCCTGTACAGCGAGCGATCGCCTCGTCGGGCAGACGCTCGATGCGCGATCCACAGACCGGGCATTCGGTCGGCATCACGAACTCCTGGGCGTCGGCCGGTCGGCGGTCCATGAGCGCGCTGACCACCTCGGGAATCACGTCGCCGGCGCGCCGCACGATCACCGTGTCGCCGATACGGATGTCCTTGCGGCGCACTTCGTCTTCGTTGTGCAGCGTGGCGTTCGTCACCGTCGCGCCGCCGACGAACACCGGCTCGAGCCGCGCAACCGGCGTAATCGCGCCAGTGCGGCCCACCTGCACGTCGATGGCCAGCAGCTTCGTGAGCGCTTCCTGCGCCGGGAACTTGTGCGCGAGCGCGAAGCGCGGCGCGCGCGAAACGAAGCCGAGCGCGTCCTGCTCGTCGCGGCGATTCACCTTGTAGACCACGCCGTCGATGTCGTACGGCAGGCCATCGCGCTTCTCGCCCACGGCGCGGAAGAATTCCAGCAGACCTTGCGCGCCTTTCACGACCGCACGCTCGGAATTGACCGGCAAGCCCATTTCCGCGTACCAGTCGAGCAGTTCGCTATGGGTGGCCGGCATCGGCTCGCCCTCGAGAACGCCGATGCCGTAAGCGAAGAACGAGAGCGGCCGCTGCGCGGTGATCTTCGGATCAAGCTGACGCAGGCTGCCCGCCGCCGCGTTGCGCGGGTTCGCAAATTCCTTGTGGCCGGCGTCGCGCTGACGCTGGTTCATGCGCTCGAAGTCGCGGCGGAACATCAGCACCTCGCCACGCACGTCGAGCACCTTCGGCACGCGCTTGCCCTTCAGGCGCAGCGGCAGCGAGCGGATCGTGCGCACGTTCTCCGTGACGTTCTCGCCGGTCGCGCCGTCGCCGCGCGTGGACGCCTGGACGAACACGCCGTCGACATAGCGCAGCGAGATGGCGAGGCCGTCGAACTTGAGTTCAGCGGCGTATTCGACTGCGCCGACTTCGGCGCCCTCGATCTTGCCGAGCGCATCGGCCACGCGCTTGTCGAACGCGACAATGTCCTCATCCGCAAAGCCGTTGTTCAGCGACAGCATCGGCACGTCGTGCACCACGGGCTCGAAGCCCCCGGCGACTTCGCCGCCCACGCGCTGAGTGGGCGAATCGGGCGTGATGAGATCGGGATGCGCGGCCTCAATTTGCTGAAGCTCGCCGAACAGCTTGTCGTATTCCGCGTCGGGCAGCTCCGGCTGGTCGAGCACGTAGTAGGCGTGATTCGCACGCTCGAGTTCGGCGCGCAACCACACCGCGCGCTGCGCAGCGGTGGCTTCTTCGGGAGGACGGGCGGGATGACGGATCATGCCTTGGGCGACTCGCAGATGGAAATGATTTCGGACGTCAGATTATCTCAGGAAGCGGCGCGTGTCGCATCGGCCGAAAGGCTAACTTCGGGCATTCTTCGTGCGCCGCCGAACGGGCCTCCCCAAGGTCCTGGCCGAATGGCTAACGCTGCATCGGCAGCATTGACGCCGGGGTCCGGCAGTGCGAGCTTGAACGCACTACATCACTTGTGCCGGTAACGGCGCTCGCCCCTCCATGACCCCGATCACCCCTATCCGCCCGTGCCAAGCGCGCCGCGCCACGCGCACGCGCACGCGCACGCAAAAAAGGCGCGGCGCCTTTACGGCACCGCGCCTTGTCTGCCGGCCGGCTACAGGCCTTCGGCGTTACTGGCTGAACAGCCGCCGCGTGGCCGGCGAGCCGGCCGGAATGCCGGCCTGCTCCAGCTTCGCGTAAAGCGTCATGAGCTGTTTGTCGATCGACTGCAGCACGGACTCCGGCAGCGGCCGGCGCTGGTCGTCGACCACGCGCCCGCCAATGCGCTCCGCAAGCGACTTCGCGTAGTCGCACATGAGGCGGAACGGCAGGATGTCTTCATCGGCCACGGGCACGTCGAGGATCAGCGTAATCAACTCGCCGCCCTTGTACGTGAGGTCGTCGCGCAGGAAGTTGGTGTCGCCGAACTGCAGCATGAACACGGGGCTCTGCTTCGCGTCGAGCTTCACGAAGCGGGTGCCGTCGCGCGAAAGCAGCAGGCCGTCCTGCGCGGCCACGGCCTGCACGTAGTTTGCCGACCAAGGCGCGCCGTCCGACATCACGTTGATGGAAAGTTGCGCGTCGCATTGCGCCGCGAAGCCGTCCAGTTCGCGCGCCATCGCAACCGTTTCCATCATGTCCGGAAACTCGGGCGCGGCATCGAGCGCGTCGGCAAACTGCTGCACGCCGGTCACGAATTCGGAAAACTCGAGTTCGTTGAGCGGGCCGTTGCGGTTCGCGAGTTGCGCAGCAGCGCGCAGCTCCTCGTAGCGCACGCCGCTTTGCAGCAGCTCCCAGCCGTCGCCCCCTTCGGGTTTGCCTTCGATGTGCACCGGCTTGCTGCCCGCGCGGCGCAAGCGCTGCGCAAACGGAATCACGCGCTCGCCCGGCACAGAAGCACCAAGCCGGATCGGCACAATACAGTCGATACGTCGGTCGACCACGGCCGGCGGCGCCGAAGAGATCGTCGTGGCGGCCGGCATGACGGGTTCGATGCGCTCGGCTTCGTCGGCGTCGTCCTTCACGGATTCGGGAACAGCCGCGCTTGCGGCTGGCGCCGTTTCACCGCTCTCCTCGGTAGCCGCTGCTTCCGCAGGAAAGCCGTTAGGGGTCGTCGTTTCCGCCTGGATGTCGGCCGGAGTGTCGAGCGGCGCCACAGTCCCAAAGCCCGGCTCCACGCGCTCGGCCTCCGCTGCGCCGGCGAGCGATGGCTCGCGACGCGACGGTGCATGCGCCGGCTCGATGAACGGGCTTTGCTCCTGGAACTCGTCGCGCTGCGGCGCCTCGACCGCCTCTTCGGGCATTGGGCGCGGCATGCGTCGGCGCACCCTCGCGCCTTGCCACGCGTTATACACCACCACGCCCCCGACTACCACGGCGCCCGCGCCGATCAACCCGAGAGTCAACTCATCCATGCATGCTCCATCAGCAATTCTTATTCGACAGCGCGCTCGTTGTGCGCGCCGTTTCTGTGGCAAGCGCATTGCGCGCGGCGGCTGCCTCACCGATGGCGCCGCCGGCCGCGCAACGCGCGCCGTCCGTTAGACCGTGTAAATCGATTAGACCGTATTCTGGGCGAAACCCGCCGCCGTTTCCATGTCGACCGCGACGATGCGCGACACGCCCTGCTCCTGCATCGTCACGCCAATAAGCTGCTGCGCCATCTCCATGGCAATCTTGTTGTGCGAAATGAACAGGAACTGTGTTTTGTCCGACATCGCGCGAACGAGGTTCGCGAAACGTTCGGTGTTCGCGTCGTCGAGCGGCGCGTCCACTTCGTCGAGCAGACAGAAAGGCGCCGGGTTGAGCTGGAACATCGCGAACACGAGGGCCGTGGCCGTGAGCGCCTTCTCGCCGCCCGAAAGCAGGTGAATCGTCGAATTCTTCTTGCCGGGCGGCTGCGCCATCACCTGTACGCCCGCGTCGAGAATCTCGTCGCCGGTCATGATGAGCTTCGCCTGGCCGCCACCGAAGAGGCGCGGGAACAATTCGCCGAAATGACGGTTCACTTCGTCGAAGGTGCCTTGCAGCAGCGTGCGCGTTTCCTGGTCGATCTTGCGGATCGCGTCCTCGAGCGTCTCGATCGCGCTCGTGAGGTCGGCCGACTGGGCGTCGAGGAAAGTTTTGCGCTCCTTCGCCGCGGCCAGCTCGTCGAGCGCCGCCATATTGACGGGCCCGAGCGCGGCAATCGCATTGTTGATGCGTGTGACTTCGCCTTGCAGGTACGACGGCTTCATGTCGGCCGTGAGCTTTTCCTGCAGCGCGGCCTCGTCTACGCCAGCCGCCTGAAGCTGCTCGACAAACTGCTCGCCATTGAGGCGGGCCGCCTGTTCCTTCAACTGAAGCTCGGTGATACGGTCGCGCAGCGGCTGCAGCGCGCGCTCCGCCGCGAGACGCGTTTCGTCGGCGGCGCGCAGCTTTGCGGTCAAGTCGTCGAGTTCGGCGCGCGCAGCGCGCAGCGTGTCTTCCTTCTGCGCACGAATTTCCAGCGCATCCTGCAGGCCCGTGTGTGCGGTCTGCTCGTTGATCGTTTCCAGCTCGGCGCGCGCGTCTTCGAGCGAAGCGGCCACGCGTTCGCTCTGATCGTGCGCGACCTGGATGTTGCGCCTGAGCTCTTCGATGCGGTTCGCCATGTTGCGCGCCGCAAAGCGCGCGTCCGCGGCCGCGCGTTCGAGATCGCGCGCCTCGTTGCGCGCCGCGCCGAGTTCCTCGTCGAGCGCTTCGAACGCGAGCTGGTTGTCCTCGAAACGGGCTTGCAGTTCGGCGAGTTCGACGTCGTGGCGTTCGAAGTTCGCTTCCGACTCCGCCCGCAGCGCGCGCTGCTCTTCGATCTGCGTGCGAATCTCGTTCAGTTCTTCGCGGATCTGCGTGCTGCGCGCCGTGTAGCGCTCATGCGCCTGCGTGAGCTTGAGCACATCCATCTGCAGGGCGTGCACCCGCTGGGTCGCGCGCTCGGCCTGCTGGCGCACTTCCGTGAGCACCTGCGCCGCTTGCGTGTGCGCGGCTTCCGCGCGCACGACAGCGGTGCGTGCCTCGTCGGCGAGCAATGCTTGAGCGCGCACCTGGCGCTCGAGATTCTCGATTTCCTGCTGACGCGCGAGCATGCCGGCCTGCTCGGTGTCGGCAGCGTACAGCTGCACGCCCACGCGCGTCACGACGTGACCGGCCTTCACGACGAACGCGCCGCTAGCCGGCAGTTGCGCGCGCTGACCAAGCGCCTCGGCGAGATCGTTGGCAACGTAAGTCGAGCCGAGCCATTCGGTGAGCACGGCACGCAGGCCCGCGTCGTCGATACGCACGAGCGAAAGCAACGGCGTGAGGCCCGCAGGCGCGGCGCTTGCCGGCCCCGCGGCAGGCGGCGAATAGAACGCGAGCTTCGCGGGCGGCGCGTCGCTCGCGAATGCCTTCACCCAGTCGAGGTTCGACACTTCGAGCGCGGCGAGCCGCTCGCGCAGCACGGCTTCGAGCGCCGTTTCCCAGCCCGCTTCCACGTGCAGCTTCTTCCACAGCCGCGGCAACGCGCCCAGTTCGTGACGCTCGAGCCACGGCTGGATCTTGCCCTCCGTCTGTACGTTTTCCTGCAACTGCTTGAGTGCGGCCAGACGCGCTTCGAACTGGTGGATCTGCGCGTTTTCAGCCTGCACGCGCTCGTGCGCGGCGCGGCGCTCCGCGTCGAGGCGCGGCACCGTTTCCTGCGCATCCGCAAGACGCGCTTGCGCTTCGTGCAGCACTTCTTCCTGCTCGGCCAATTGCATGCGCAGCTCTTCGAGCTGGGCTTCGTCCGGCGCGTCGAGCCCGCCTTCCTCCGACTTCAGCCGCTCATGGCGTTGCTGAAGCTGCTGAAGCATCTGGTCGGCGTTGCGCTGGTGCGCGGCTTCGAGCTTGATGGCCTGCTCGGTGCGCGCGATGCCCGCGCGCTCGTCGTTCAGTTGCGCCTGCGCGTCGCGCCAGCGGTTTTCGAGCGCGGGCAAGGCTTCCTGCTTTGCCGCTGCGTCTTCCTCCGCGAGCGCCGCCTTTTCCTCGGCGATCGCCAGTTGCTCTTCGGCGTCTTCGATATCGTCCTGCGCCTTCTGCGCCTGGACTTGCCATTGCTCGCGCTGCGCGGTGAGCGCGGCGATCTGCGCCTGCACGCGGTTGCGCGACTCGACGATGAACTTGATCTCGGCTTCGAGACGGCTCACCTCGGCGTTCGCTTCATAGAGCGAGCCCTGTGCGCCCTGCATGGCGTCGCTTGCGGAGTAGTGCGCCACGCGCAGTGTTTCGAGCTGCGCTTCCACTTCGCGCAGCTGCGCGGTATGCCGCTCGAGGTCGATCTGCGCCTGCTCGATCGCGCGCTGCTGGCGTTGCTGCTCGCCCGCCGCCTCGTTCTTGCGCAAGAGCCACAGAAGGCGCTGCTTTTCCTCGCCCTCGGACTGCAGCTCGCGGAATTTCGTGGCGACGACTGCCTGACCCTCGAGCTTTTCGAGGTTGTTGGACAGTTCGCGCACGATGTCCTCGACACGCGTGAGGTTTTCACGCGTGTCGTGCAGACGGTTTTCGGTCTCGCGGCGGCGTTCCTTGTACTTCGAAACACCCGCGGCCTCTTCGAGGAACACGCGCAGCTCTTCGGGCTTCGCCTCGATGATCCGCGCAATCATGCCCTGCCCGATGATCGCGTAGGCGCGCGGGCCGAGGCCCGTGCCGAGGAAGATGTCCTGGATATCGCGCCGGCGCGCCGGCAGGTTGTTGATGTAGTAGCTCGACGTGCCGTCACGCGTGAGCACGCGCTTCACGGCAATCTCGGCATACTGGCCCCACTGCCCGGCGGCGCGGCCGTCCGCGTTGTCGAACACCAGTTCGACGCTCGCGCGGCTGCCCGGCTTGCGCGCGGTGGAACCGTTGAAGATGACGTCCTGCATCGACTCGCCACGCAGCTCGGACGCCCGGGATTCACCCAGCACCCAGCGCACCGCGTCGATGATGTTGGATTTCCCGCAGCCATTCGGCCCGACCACTCCGACGAGTTGGCCCGGAACCTGGAAATGCGTGGGATCGACGAATGATTTGAAGCCAGCGAGTTTAATCGAGGTCAGACGCACGGCGATATCGCTGTTTGAATAGTGGTGAACGGGACCGCCCGTGCCGTACGTCGCTTGCCGCCGCGAATCCGGTATCGATCGCACGGCGGCGCAGTGCGCACAAGGCAGGCGCCACGGCTCGCCGCACGAACGCGCATGCGCGCGAGCGGTCGGCGGGAATCAGCGGCAATCATACCATCGCACGCGCGCCATTCCGCGCGCGGGAAGGCCCTGGACCCGAGCCGCCGCCTGGGTTGCCATCGCCGTTGCCATCGCCGTTGCCACCGCCGTTGCCATCGTCGCCGCCGGGGCCGCTACCGTCGGCGTCGTCCGCGTCATCGGTGCGGCTTGCGTCGGCATGGGTCATGACGCTCGCGTCGGCGCTCACGTGTGCGCCGCGCTTGCGCGTGTCCTGCGCGCGGTGCACCCAGCTCGACAGCAACGAAGCAAGCACGATACACGCGCCGCCCGCCCATTCGCGCGGGCCCGGCGTCTCGCCCGCGAAGAGCCACGACGTGAGCGCCGTGACGACGATCTCGAACAGCATGATGATCGACGCGCGGTTAGCCGGCACGCGGGCAAGCCCGTACTGAACCAGCATGTTGTTGGTGCCGAGCACGATGCCGAGCGCGAGCACCAGCAGCACGACGCGCGCGAGATGCTCGCCAGCCGGAGCGGCCGACATCGGCTCGAAGCACGAAGTCAGCGCGCCGAACAGCGCCGCGCCCGCGAAGATCACGGCGGTGCGCATCTCCGGCTTCATATGCGGCAGCACGCGGCTCGTCTTCACCACGAGCACATTGCTCATCGCGAAGCCCATGCCGCCGATCAAACCCGCCCATTCGGCGGCGTTGGCGGGCAGCGGCACGCCGAGTTTCGGCGACCAGAGCATCAGGATCGCACCCAGCAGCGAAAGCGTCGCGAGCGCGCCTCCCGCCCAGTTCAGGCGTTCGTGCAGGATGAAGTGCGCGAAGATCGCCGTCCACGCCGGGGTCAGATAAAAGAGCAGCAGCACGCGCATCACTTCGCCGTGAATCGCGCCCCACACGAAACCCACATTGGTCACGCCCGCAGCAAGCCCGAGCATCGGCAGGACCCAGTGCCAGCGCACGGTCGCAAGCGAGCGCCAGCGCAGCACCAGCACGAAGAGGCAGCCGGCTGCGCTCGTCGCGGCGCTCGATGCCGTGCCGGTGAGCCCGGCGGCCGCCAGCATGCGCAGCGGATACCAGACGAAACCCCATACGGACGCGCCAATCATGATGGCGAGCGTCGGCCATGCGGCGCGCAAGCTGGTGCTCTGGCTCATTGCTCGCGTTTCCCTTGGCCCGGCCGCGCGTTCACAGCGCTGGCGCCGCTGTTCGGAACGTGATTCGAAAATTCCATGCTTTTCCTTTGTCTCGTCGTCCGGCGAGCACCGGCTGCGCCAGGGCGGGTTCCGGCTGGCGCCCGCAGCAGCAACGACGCCACGCTATAATCGAGCGCTTGCAGTTCCAAGGCCGCGCCTCTGTGTTTTTCGCCGAGCCAAGCCGAGCGCAGCGCAACTGGCTCGCCGGCTCGCACCGGCCGCTCCCATCCTGCGCGCCACGCCATCCGTCTTTCGCCCACGCCTGTCCGACGCCCAAGTGAATCCGCTACTCGACACCCTTCAGTCCTATCCCTTCGAAAAGCTGCGCGTACTCTTCAAGGACGTCACGCCGAACGCCGGCCAGCGCCATATCAGCTTCGGGATCGGCGAGCCGAAACACCCCACGCCTGCGCTGATCCGCGACGCCATCGTGGCATCGCTCGATGGCCTCTCGTCGTACCCAGCCACGGCGGGCACCCCGGCGCTGCGCGAGTCGATTGCGAACTGGGTGAAGGCGCGCTACGGACTGCCGGTCATCGACGCGAACACGGAAATCCTGCCCGTCTCGGGCTCGCGCGAGGCGCTTTTCGCACTGGCGCAGGCCGTGGTCGACCCGACAGCGGGCGTGAAAGATCCGGCAAAGCGGGCGATCGTACTCTGCCCGAACCCTTTCTACCAGATCTACGAAGGCGCCGCGCTGCTGGGCGGCGGCGAGCCGTACTTCGTGAACAGCGATCCGGCCCGCAACTTCGCCTGCGACTATTCGCAGGTTCCTGAAGAAGTCTGGGCGCGCACGCAGCTGCTGTACGTGTGCTCGCCGGGCAACCCCACGGGCGCCGTGATCACGCTCGACGACTGGCGCGAGTTGTTCGCGCTCTCCGACCGCTATGGCTTCGTCATCGCCTCGGACGAGTGTTACTCGGAAATCTATTTCGACGAAGCGAATCCGCCGCTCGGCGGTCTCGAAGCGGCGCACAAGCTGGGCCGCGGCTTCGAGCGTCTCGTCATGCTGTCGAGCCTTTCCAAGCGCTCGAACGCGCCCGGCATGCGCTCGGGCTTCGTGGCCGGGGACGCCGCCATCCTCAAGCAGTTCCTGCTGTACCGCACCTACCACGGCTCGGCCATGTCGCCGGTCTGGCAGTCCGCCAGCATCGCGGCCTGGGGCGACGAGGCGCACGTGCGCGAAAACCGCGCGAAATACCTGAAGAAGTTCTCGACCGTCACGCCCATGCTCGCCGACGTGCTCGACGTGAAATTGCCCGACGCCGCGTTCTACCTCTGGGCCAACGTCGCGCGCACCGGCCTCTCGGACACCGCGTTCGCCCAGCGTCTCTACGCCGACTATAATGTGACGGTTCTGCCCGGCTCGTTCCTCGCGCGCGAGGCGCATGGCACGAATCCGGGTAAAGACTTCGTCCGCATGGCGCTCGTCGCCGACGTCGAGGAGTGCATCGAGGGCGCGCAGCGCATCGTCGAGTTCTGCCGCTCGCTCAAACCGTAAAGCTTTTGCCTGCGCGCCGGGGTCCTGCCTCGCTGCGCGCAACACCGCTTTCAACCATTACTCTCACGAAATCACCACCATGTCGCAACAACTTCAGCAGATCATCGACACCGCCTGGGAAAACCGCGCCGACTTTTCGCCCAAGTCGGCCCCGAACGACGTGCGCGAAGCCGTCGCCCACGTCATCGCCGAACTGGACAAAGGCGCGCTGCGCTGCGCCGAGAAGAAGGACGGCGACTGGGTCGTCAACCAGTGGGTGAAGAAGGCCGTGCTGCTGTCGTTCCGCCTGGAAGACAACGCGCCGATGCCCGCGGGCGGCTACAGCCAGTTCTACGACAAGGTGCCCTCGAAGTTCGCCAACTACACGGCCGAAGACTTCGCCGCGGGCGGCTTCCGCGTGGTGCCGCCGGCTATCGCGCGCCGCGGCTCGTTCATCGCGAAGAACGTCGTGCTGATGCCGTCGTACACCAACATCGGCGCGTACGTCGATGAAGGCACGATGGTCGACACGTGGGCGACGGTCGGTTCGTGCGCGCAGATCGGCAAGAACGTGCACCTCTCGGGCGGCGTGGGCATCGGCGGCGTGCTGGAGCCGCTGCAGGCCAATCCGGTCATCATCGAAGACAACTGCTTCATCGGCGCGCGCTCGGAAGTCGTGGAAGGCGTGATCGTCGAAGAGAACTCGGTCATCTCGATGGGCGTGTACCTCGGCCAGTCGACCAAGATTTACGACCGCGAAACCGGCGAAGTCTCGTATGGCCGTATTCCGGCGGGCTCGGTCGTGGTCGCGGGCAACCTGCCCTCGAAGGACGGCTCGCACAGCCTGTACTGCGCCGTGATCGTCAAGAAGGTCGACGCGAAGACGCGCGCCAAGGTCGGCCTGAACGAGCTGCTGCGAGGCGACTGATGGCGAAGTCCGCCAAAACCGTTGTCTACGGCATTCCGAACTGCGACACCGTGAAGAAGGCCCGCGTATGGCTCGAAGAGCACGGCGTCGAGTTCGAGTTTCACGACTTCAAGAAGGCGGGCGTTTCGAACGCACTCGTCCAGGACTGGCTCAAGGACGTGTCGCTCGATCAGCTCATCAACAAGCGCGGCACGACGTGGCGCGGCCTGTCGGACGTGCACAAGGCCGAAGCCGACACGACCGCCGGCGCGATTGCGCTGATGATCCACAAGCCGTCGATCATCAAGCGGCCCGTAGTCGTGGTGAACGGCCGCGTGAAGACGCTTGGCTTTTCCGCCGACCAGTATGCGGAGCTGTTCGCCTGAGCGCCGCATGAGACCGGTGCGCCCGATCTGCTCCATGGAAGATCGAGCGCATACGGTCATGACAAGTTGTTGCCGGCCCCTGCTCCGTCAGCTGTGCCGGCATTTTTATTGAAAGTGGTCTTTTTATGTCCGCCACCCTCGCCCTTACCGAAGCCCTGATCGCGCGCGCGTCCGTCACGCCCGACGACCAGCACTGCCAGCGCATCATGACCGAACGCCTTGGCGCGCTCGGCTTCGCGTGCGAAACGATCGAATCCAACGGCGTGACGAACCTGTGGGCCGTCAAGCGCGGCACCGCGGGCGCGCAAGGCCCGCTGCTTGCCTTCGCGGGCCATACCGACGTCGTGCCGACCGGCCCCATCGAACAATGGAGTTCGCCGCCGTTCCAGCCGTCGCACCGCGACGGCGTGCTCTACGGCCGTGGCGCCGCCGACATGAAGACCTCGCTTGCGGCCTTCGTGGTGGCAAGCGAAGAGTTCGTGGCGGCGCATCCGCAACATCGTGGCGCGATCGCCTTCCTCATCACGAGCGACGAGGAAGGCCCAGCGACCGACGGGACCGTGAAGGTCGTGGAGGCGCTGCAGGCGCGCGGCGAGAAGATGGATTACTGCATCGTCGGTGAGCCGACCTCGACCAACACGCTCGGTGACTGCGTGAAGAACGGCCGCCGCGGCTCGATGTCGGGCAAGCTCGTCGTGAAGGGCGTGCAGGGGCATATTGCCTATCCGCATCTCGCGAAAAACCCGGTGCATCTGCTGGCTCCCGCGCTTGCCGAACTCGTCGCTGAAAAGTGGGACGACGGCAACGAATACTTCCCGCCCACCACGTGGCAGGTGTCGAACATGCACAGCGGCACCGGCGCGAGCAACGTGATCCCGGGCCATGCCGACGTGATGTTCAACTTCCGCTTCTCGACCGCCAGCACCGTGGAAGGCCTGCAAAAGCGCGTGCATGCCATCCTCGACAAGCACGGCCTCGAATACGACCTGCACTGGAGCGTGAGCGGCCTGCCCTTCCTTACGCCGCGCGGCGCGCTCTCGAGCGCACTCGAAAAAGCGATCCACGACGAAACCGGCGTCACCACCGAACTCTCGACCACGGGCGGCACGTCCGACGGCCGCTTCATCGCGCGCATGTGCGAGCAGGTGGTCGAATTCGGGCCGCCCAACGCCAGCATCCACAAGATCGATGAGCATATCGAAGTGAAATTCATCGATCCGCTCAAGAACATCTATCGCCGCGTGCTCGAACAGCTGATCGCCTGACGGCCAACCGAACACGCTCCGGAGTCCAGAACATGACCCATCCGCTAGCCGCTACTTTTGCCACTGTGCGCGACCTGCTGCGCTACGGCGTCTCGCGCTTTTCGGCCGCACAGCTCGCCTTCGGCCACGGCTCGAACAACGCCTACGACGAAGCGGCGTACCTGATCCTGCACACGCTGCATTTGCCGCTCGACCTGCTCGACCCGTTTCTCGACGCGCGCCTCACGCCCGAGGAAATCGACAAGGTGCTCGGCGTGATCGAGCGCCGCGCGACCGAGCGCGTGCCCGCCGCCTACATCACGCAGGAAGCGTGGATGCACGGCCTGCGCTTCTACGTGGACGAGCGCGTCATCGTGCCGCGCTCGTTCATCGGCGAGCTGCTCGCAGACGGCCTGCAGCCCTACGTGGAAGATCCCGAGCAGGTCACCGCGGTGCTGGAACTGTGCACCGGCTCGGCCAGCCTCGCGATTCTCGCGGCGCACGCGTTCCCGAACGCCGATATCGACGCCGTCGACCTCTCCGCGCCCGCGCTCGAAGTGGCCAAGCGCAATGTACACGAACACGATCTCGACGAACGCATCGCCCTCTTCGAAGGCGACCTGTACGCACCGCTGCCCGAGCGCCGCTACGACGTGATCATCACGAACCCGCCGTACGTGAATGCCGATTCGATGCAGGCGCTGCCGCCCGAGTACCGCCACGAGCCGGAAATGGCGCTTGCGGGCGGCGCGGACGGCATGGACATCGTGCGCCGCATCATCAAGGACGCACGCAACTGGCTCACCGACGACGGCGTGCTGGTGGTCGAAATCGGCAACGAGCGCGAGCACGTGGAAGCGGCGTTCGGCGGCCTCGAGCTCGTCTGGCTCTCGACGAGCGCCGGCGACGATCAGGTTTTCCTGATCCAGGCCTGTGACTTGCCGGTCTGAGGATCTTAGGGTCTAACAGTCTGAGCGCAATGCGCGAACACGACGCGGCGCCTGTGCGCCGCGTCTCGCTGTGTGCAGGACTGGGCCGATAGCCGTCGTCGCAACGGGTTCGGTAAGATTGAGCCCTCCGGCCGTGCGCTTCCCGGCGCGGGCCGGCCCTGCGTTCGGCTGAAGGAGCGTCCCACGCATCTATGCGATTCGACTGGTTACACCTCGGCACGCTGCTCGCGATCATCCATCTGTTTGGGCTGATCGCGGCGTGCCACGCAATCCTCAACACGCGCACCTCGCAGGGCGCGATCGCCTGGGCCGTCTCGCTCGCGACGATGCCCTACCTCACGCTCGTCCCGTATCTCTTTCTCGGCCGCAGCAAGTTCGCGGGCTATGCCGACGCGCGGCGCCTGCGCAACGAAACGTTGCGCTCACGCGCTCCCGCGCCCGACTGGGACAAGCTAGTCTCCGCGGGCGAATGGCCAGCCGACGAACTGGGCGTACGCGTGATCCGCACATTCGCGCGCCTCGGCGGCATGCCGCTCGTGCCGGGCAATGCCGTGCGCACACTCGTGAATGGTGATGCGACCTTCTCCGCCATCTTCGATGCCATCGAACGCGCCCGGCACTACGTGATCGTGCAGTTCTTCATCGTGCGCGCCGACGCGCTCGGCGACATGCTCAAGGACGTGCTGCTCGACTGCGCGAAACGCGGCGTGCGCGCGTACTTGCTGTATGACAGCATCGGCTCGTTCGACCTGCCCGCCAGCTACGTGCACGAGTTGCAGGACGGCGGCGTGGAAGTGCACCCGTTTTCCACGAAACGCCACTTCGTCAACCGCTTCCAGCTCAACTTCCGTAACCACCGCAAGATCGTCGTGGTCGACGGCCAGCACGCGTTCGTGGGCGGCCACAACGTAGGCATCGAATACCTCGGCGCGAATGCACGCCTCTCACCCTGGCGCGATACGCATATCGAACTGCGCGGACCAGCGGTCGCCAACGTGCAGTTCGCCTTCACCGAAGACTGGTACTGGGCCACCCAGCAACTCCCCGGCTGCGAACCGCCCCCCGTTGTGCCGCGCGACGGCGACGACATGTACTGCCTCGTCCTGCCCACGGGTCCGGCCGACCGCCAGGAGACCTGCTCGCTCTTTTTCGTCGAGGCGATCAATGCCGCGAAAAAACGCCTGTGGATCACCACGCCCTACCTCGTGCCCGACGAAGCCGTGTTCTCGGCGCTGCGCCTCGCGGCGCTGCGCGGCGTGGACGTGCGCATCATGATCCCGAGCCGGCGCGACCATTACGTGGTGTTCGAAGCGTCCATGCTGTACGCCTTCGATGCGGTGCGCGCAGGCATCCGCATCTTCCGCTACAAGCCGGGCTTCCTGCACCAGAAGGTCGTGCTGATCGATGACGTGGCCGCGGCCATCGGCAGCGCGAATCTCGACAACCGGTCGTTTCGCCTGAACTTCGAGATCATGGTGCTGACGGTGCATCGCGGCTTCGCGGCCGAAGTCGAAGCGATGCTGCTGCGCGACTTCGAAGAGACGTTCGAGATCGACCGCAGCGAGTACCGCGACGCGCCGGCGTGGCGCAAGATCACGATGCACCTCGCGCGGCTCTTCGCGCCGATTCTATAACGCGCGCCTTTGCCGCCAGCCGCCGCTCAGAGCTGCTTTTCGATGTCCGCTGCAATGGCCTCGGGCTTCGTCATGGGCGCGTAGCGCTTCACCACGCTGCCGCTACGGTCGACCAGAAATTTCGTGAAGTTCCACTTGATGCCTTCGAGCCCGAGGAGCCCCGGCGCCTCGCCCGTGAGCCAGCGATACAGCGGGTGCGCGTTCGCCCCGTTCACGTCGATCTTCTCGAACATCGGAAACGTGACGCCGTAGTTCTTCTCGCAGAAGCTGCCGATCTGCGCGGCGTCGCCGGGCTCCTGCTTGCCGAACTGGTTGCATGGAAAGCCGAGCACCGCGAGCCCGCGCGCGGTGTACTGGTCGTGGAGCTTTTGCAGGCCCGCGTACTGCGGCGTGAACCCGCACTCGCTCGCGGTGTTGACGATCAGGAGCACCTTGCCCGTATAGCGCTCGAGGCTCACCGGCTCGCCGCCGCCGAGCGGTTGCGCCGAAAACGAATAGATCGAAGTCATCTGGCTCTCCCGTGGAAAAGCGCCAGTCTACGTGAGAAAGCGTGGAATTAGCACTCGACCAAACGGCTAGCCGTTCGGCCAATGCCGGCCGGAGCCCCACACAGTCTAAAATAGCGCTTTCCTTCGTTTTCTTCCCGCCGGCGCCGTCGTGATCCGCTTCAACCAATTCAGTCTTGCCCGCGGCACCAAGCCGCTTTTCGAACAGACCTCGTTCACGCTGAACCCCGGCGAAAAGGTCGGTCTCATCGGCGCGAACGGCGCGGGCAAATCGACCCTGTTCGCCGTGCTGCGCGGCGAACTGCACGCGGACGCCGGCGACTTCTCGCTGCCGCCGTCCTGGCGCATCGCGCACGTCGCGCAGGAAACCCCGGCAGTGGACCGCACCGCGCTCGACTACGCGCTCGACGGCGACGCCGCACTGCGCGAAATCGAGGCCCGCATCGCCGCTGCGTCGGCCGCACACGACGGCGCGGCCGAAGCCGAAGCGCACGGCGCGTTCGCCGACGCCGACGGCTACACGGCCCCCGCGCGCGCCGAAGCGCTGCTGCTCGGCCTCGGTTTCACGCTCGAGCAAACGCGCCAGCCCGTGGCGAGCTTCTCGGGCGGCTGGCGCATGCGCCTGAACCTCGCGCAGGCGCTCATGTGCCGCTCCGACCTGCTGCTGCTCGACGAACCCACGAACCACCTGGACCTGGACGCGATCGTCTGGCTCGAAGACTGGCTGCACCGCTATCCCGGCACGCTCGTCGTGATTTCGCACGACCGCGAATTCCTCGATTCGATCTGCAATGTCACGCTGCACCTGGAAAACCAGCAGATCAAGCGTTACGGCGGCAATTACTCGCAGTTCGAGATCTTGCGCGCGCAACAGCTGGCGCTCCAGCAAAGCGCGTACGAAAAGCAGCAGCGCACCGTCGCGCATCTGCAAAGCTTCATCGACCGCTTCAAGGCCAAGGCCACCAAGGCGCGCCAGGCGCAAAGCCGCGTGAAGGCACTGGAAAAGATGGAGCTGATCGCGCCCGCGCATGCAAGCTCGCCGTTCACATTCGAGTTCCGCACGCCCGACTCCGCACCCAACCCCATGCTCGTGATGGAGGACGTGCGCTGTGGCTACCGGGCCGAGGACAGCGGCGAGACGCCCATCGTCGAACGCGTCACGCTCTCGATCCAGAATGGCCAGCGTATTGGCCTGCTCGGCGCGAACGGCCAGGGCAAGTCCACGCTGATCAAGACGCTCGCCGGCACGCTCGCCGCGCTTAGCGGCGAACTGCGCACCGGCAAGGGCCTGCAGATCGGCTACTTCGCGCAACATCAGCTCGAAACGCTGCGCCCCGACGACTCGCCGCTCCAGCATCTCGCGCGCCTCGCGCCCGACACGCGCGAGCAGGAACTGCGCGACTTCCTCGGCGGCTTCAACTTCCCCGGCGAGATGGCCACGGCTCCCATCGCGCCATTCTCGGGCGGCGAGAAGGCGCGCCTCGCGCTCGCGCTCATCATCTGGCAAAAGCCCAACCTGCTGCTGCTCGACGAGCCGACCAACCACCTCGACCTCGAAACGCGCCACGCGCTCACCATGGCGCTCGCCCAGTTCGAAGGCACGCTGATCCTCGTGTCGCACGACCGGCATCTGCTGCGCGCGACGACCGATCAATTCATGCTGGTGGCGAAGCATCGTCTGCAACCGTTCGACGGCGACCTCGACGACTACCGCGACTGGCTGCTCCAGCATGCGGCCGAGCAACGTGCGGCGCTCAAGGAAGCCGCTTCTGGCACGGCGGATGCGGCAAACGGCGCCAATAGCGCCGACAACGTCAATCGCAAGGAACAGCGGCGCCAGGAAGCGGAGCAGCGCCAGAAGGTTGCGCACCTGAAGAAGCCGTTACAGGCGAAAATCGGCAAGATCGAAAAGGAAATGGATGCGCTCAACGGCGAAAAGAGCACGCTCGACGCGTTCGTCGTCGACCCGGCGAGCTACGAGCCGGAGCAGAAGAGCCGCCTGACCGAAGCAATTCGCCGCCAGGCCGAGGTTGCCTCGCGCCTCGAAACGCTCGAAGCCGCATGGCTCGACGCGCACGAGGAACTCGAGCAGATCGGCTAGTGCAGCTTATAGTGGCCACTGTGGTTGCCACTGAGGTCGTCACTGCACCACCATCGCGCCGCTAGCCGCGCTTTTCGCCAAGAATCTTCGCCAGGGAGCCACGAGTGTCGTCACCCGCCGCATTGCAGGGCCTTCGCGTACTGGATCTGACCCGTCTTCTGCCCGGGCCCGTGGCCACCTTGCGGCTCGCAGAAATGGGCGCCGACGTCCTGAAAATCGAACCGCCTGGCGCGGGCGATGCGGCGCGCGTGATGATGCAAAGCGCAGTGGACGAAGTGGCCGCACGCCCTGGTGCGTTCTATCGCCTCGTCAATCGCGGCAAGCGCGAAACCCGCGTCGACCTGAAGACCGAGAGCGGCCGGTCGGTGTTGTTCGCGCTCGCCCGCGACGCCGACGTGCTGGTCGAAAGTTTCCGGCCCGGGGTGATGGACCGCCTCGGCGTAGGCTACGAGACATTGCGCAAGGTCAATCCGAAGCTCGTCTACTGCGCGATCACGGGCTATGGCACGACCGGCCCGTTCGCCGGCCATCCGGGCCATGACATCAACTATGTGGCCTATTCTGGCGTGCTCGACCAACTGGCTTCGCGCGACGGCACGCCGGTGCTGCCCAATTTCCAGATCGCCGACTTGCTCGGCGGCGCGCTCAGCGCGGTCACGCAGATTCTCGCGGCGCTCTGGCATGTGGCGCGTGGCGGCGAGGGCCGTTTTGTCGACGTTTCGATGGCGCACGCGAGCTATGCGCACAATGTGGTCGCCCAGGTCGCGCTGGCCAACGACGACGCCGCGGCGCTGCAGCCTGGCGGCGGCCTGCTCAACGGCGGCGTGCCCTGCTACAACCTCTATCGCACGCAAGACGGCCGGTGGCTCGCCGTCGGCGCGCTCGAACTGAAATTCTGGCAGACGCTGTGCCAGGCCATTGGCCGCGACGACTGGGCCGAGCGCCACTGGAGCCTCGGTCAGGCGATCGGCGGTGCGGACGCCGCCGCGCTCACGCGGGAGCTGGCGGCCATCATCGAGTCGGAGTCGCTGCAGACATGGATCGATCGTCTGGAGGCGATCGACACCTGTGTTTCGCCGGTCCTCACACCTGGCGAGGCTTCGCGCCATCCCCTATTCAATGCCGAAGTCCTGCAAGCCATGATGGACGAGATGTCCGCCAGGCAAGCGCAGCAGACCGCGCCCGGTATGCAGGCGGCAGCTTTTCAGCCAGCCGGCCAGCCGCAAGGCGCGCACTCCGTCCAGTCAGCCCAGCCGGTCCACGGCGCCGAAACGTCGGGCGCACCTGGCGGGAAAAAACCCTTCTCCTACGGTCCGTGGGGCTAGTTCACGCGGCGCACGCCGCGCCGAGCGTCAGCACAAAGCAAAATGGGCGCCTTGCAGCGCCCATTTTTTCGTTTAGCGTCGCGGCAGCGTTTGCCGCGGCGAGCGCTCGTCGTCGTACATCACGTACTTGCGGCCCTCAACGTGGTGCGCAATGGTGCTGCGCACCTCAGCCGCCGTCACGTCTTCCGCCACGACGCGGCGCGAAATGCGCCCGTCGCCATCGATCCACTCGACGATCCGGCAGGTGCTGCCCCAAGGCTGCATGAGCGGCTCGGATACCCGGCAGCCGCGCACGACGATCGAACGACCGCCGAAGGACGTATCAGTCTGTTTCAAGTCGCTATCCTTTCCGCTCGACACGGGTTGAACATCGCGCCAAGGATAGGGAAATCGCAGTCTGAAATGGTTACAGCCGGAACCAGGGTTGTTACTAATCATTACGCGACAGTACACGGCTTCCGCACCCGCGCGCCACGCTCATTCCAGCTCGCGTACCCGGTCGATTGCTTCCTCGAGACGCTCCACGGCAATCACCTGTAAACCTTCGATTGGCTGTTTCGGCGCATTGGCGCGGGGAATCAGCGCGCATGAAAAACCGAGCTTCGCAGCCTCCTTCAGACGATCCTGGCCGCGCGGCGAGGGTCGGATCTCGCCCGCGAGACCGACTTCGCCAAAAACGATCAGACCCTTGGGCAACGCCTTGTTACGCATCGAAGAGTGGATGGCGAGCAGCACGGCGAGATCCGCGGCCGGCTCCGTGATTTTCACGCCGCCCACCGCATTGAGGAAAACGTCCTGATCGAAGCACGCAATGCCGGCATGGCGATGCAGCACCGCCAGCAGCATCGCCAGCCGGTTTTGTTCGAGGCCGACGGCCAGACGCCGCGGATTCGGCACGTGCGCTGTGTCGACGAGCGCCTGCACCTCGACGAGCAGCGGCCGGGACCCTTCCTGGGTCACGAGCACGCATGAGCCCGGCACGCTCTGCTCGTGCTGCGAGAGAAAGAGCGCCGAGGGATTCGCCACACCGCGCAAGCCTTTCTCGGTCATGGCGAACACACCCAGTTCGTTGACCGCGCCGAAGCGGTTCTTGAATGCGCGCACGAGACGGAACGACGAATGCGTGTCGCCTTCGAAATACAGCACGGTGTCGACGATATGCTCGAGCACGCGCGGGCCCGCGAGATTGCCCTCCTTCGTCACGTGGCCGACCATGATGATCGCCGTGCCCGACTGCTTCGCGATACGGGTAAGCTGCGCCGCGCACTCGCGCACCTGCGCGACGGAGCCCGGCGCGGAAGTCAGCGCTTCGGAATAGATCGTCTGGATCGAGTCGATGACCGCGACATCGGGCCTCTCGGCCTCGATCGTTGCCTGGATCTTTTCGAGCTGGATCTCGGCGAGCAGTTGCAGCTCGCTCGCCATGGAGCCGGGATCGAGCAGCGCCAGTCGTTGCGCGCGCAACGCAATCTGCGCAGCCGACTCTTCGCCGCTGACATAGAGCGCGCGACGCTCCGCCGCGATCTGCGCGAGTGACTGCAACAACAGCGTCGACTTGCCGATGCCCGGATCACCGCCGATCAGCACCACACCGCCCGCTACGAGACCGCCGCCCAGCACGCGGTCGAACTCGCCCACGCCGGTCGTGAAGCGCGGCACGTCGGACGCCTCGATATCGGCGAGACGCCGCACCGGCGCGCTCTTCGCGAGCGACTGAAAGCGGTGGCTGCTCGCCGATTCGGCAACGCCTTCCACCAGCGTGTTCCACGCGCCGCACGCCGGGCACTGGCCTTGCCACTTGGGCGCCTGGCCGCCGCATTCGGTACATGTATACAGTGTCTTGACCTTCGCCATGCTCTTTGCCATGGCGTTATTCGGCCCGCACCGGTACGCGCGGTGCAACGGCGCACATCAGCTCGTAGCCGATCGTGCCACAGGCTTTCGCGACGTCGTCGATCGGCAGGTTGTTGCCCCACAGTTCCACACGGGCGCCTACGCCCGCGGTGTGCACGGGCGTGAGATCGACGGTGAGCATGTCCATGGAGACGCGGCCCACGACATGCGTGAGCACGCCGTCGACGATCACCGGCGTGCCTTCGGGCGCGACGCGCGGATAGCCGTCCGCATAACCGCACGCCACCACGCCGATGCGCATGGGCTTGCGCGCCGTGAAAATCGACCCGTAGCCGACGGTCTGCCCTTCGGCGACGTGCTGCGTGGCGATGAGTTCGGACGCGAGCGTCATGGCCGGCTGCAGGCCCGTGCCTTCGAGCGCCGAGGAGAAGCCCGAAGGCGAAGCGCCATAAAGAATGATGCCGGGGCGCACCCAGTCGAAGTGCGTCGAGGGATGCCAGAGCGTGGCGGCCGAATTGGCGAGGCTGCGTGTACCCGCAATGCCTTGCGCGCCGCGCTCGAACGCGGCCATCTGCTCACTCACGCCGCGCGGCGTGTCGGCGTCCGCGAAGTGCGTCATCAGCGTGATCTGGCCGATGCCGGCACAGGCACGCGCGCGCTCCCACGCGGCGCGGTACTTCTCGGGCGTATAGCCGAGCCGGTTCATGCCGCTATTCATCTTGAGCTGAACGTTGACCGGCTTCGAGAGACGCGCCATTTCGAGCATGCGCATCTGCTCGTCGCTGTGCACGACGGTCGTGAGGCTGTAGCGGTCGATCACATCGATGTCGGTCGGCCGGAAAAAGCCTTCGAGCAGGAGGATCGGACCTGCCCAGCCGAGCTCGCGCAGCTTGACGGCTTCCTCGAGGTCGAGCAGGCCGAAACCGTCGGTTGCGCGCAGACCGGGGAATGCGCGCGCAAGCCCGTGCCCGTAGGCGTTGGCCTTCACCACGGCCCAGATTTTCGACTTTGGCGCGTACTTGCGGACGACGGCGAGGTTATTGGCGAGAGCGGCGGTGTGAATCGTTGCTGAGAGGGGGCGCGGCATGGGAGATTTTTTCGCAAAGACGCTTTCGAATCAGGAGCTTACAGGGTGTTTTCAGCGCCCCGCAGGCCCGCCTGACGGGCGCTCAAGGATTGTGCTAGTCCGAATACGCCTATTTTCGTGATATAAAGCCCTGCGCACAACCCATTTCGAACGTAATAAGCCCGGATGCCTCCCACCCGTCCGGGGCGGACGGACCGCAGCGAGGAAAGCATCGCATCAGATGAAAAAAGGCTTTTACACCATCATGGCCGCGCAGTTTTTTTCGTCGTTGGCCGACAATGCGCTCCTGATCGCTGCGATTGCACTGCTGAAAGATCTCCACGCCCCGAACTGGATGACGCCGCTGCTCAAGCTGTTCTTCGTCCTCTCCTACGTCGTTCTTGCCGCCTTCGTCGGCGCCTTCGCAGATTCCCGCCCCAAGGGCCGCGTGATGTTCATCACGAACACGATCAAGGTCGTCGGCTGCGCCATGATGCTGGCGGGCACCCACCCTTTGATCGCCTATGGTGTAGTGGGTTTCGGCGCGGCGGCGTATTCGCCCGCCAAGTACGGCATCTTGACCGAGTTGCTGCCGCCTGAGCGCCTCGTCGCCGCCAATGGCTGGATCGAGGGCACGACAGTCGGCTCGATCATTCTCGGCACCGTGCTCGGTGGCGCATTGATCAGCCCCCACATCGCCTCGCATGTGCTGCGCCATACGCCCGCCGCGATCAGCACGCCGGCCGAGGCCGCGATGGTCGTGATCATGGTGATCTACGTGATCGCCGCCCTCTTCAATCTGCGTATTCCCGACACCGGCGCGCGCTATCCGCGCCAGCAGCACGGTGTCATCCGCCTCATCACCGATTTCGCCGACTGCTTCAACATTCTCTGGCGCGACAAGCTCGGGCAGATCTCGCTCGCGGTCACGACGCTCTTCTGGGGCGCAGGCGCGACGCTGCAATTCATCGTCCTCAAGTGGGCCGAAGTCTCGCTCGGCATGTCGCTCTCCGAAGGCGCGGTGCTGCAGGCCGTGGTGGCCGTGGGCGTGGCGGCCGGCGCCATGATCGCGGCCGCGCGCATACCGCTCAAGAAGTCGCTCTCGGTGCTGCCGGTCGGCATCATCATGGGGCTTGCCGTCATGCTCATGGCGTTCTACACGCGCCATCTCTTTCCGCCGCATTGGGGCCTGCATGTCGGCCATTTGCGCGTTCCCGGCTACCTGATTTTCGCGTACATCTTCCTCATGATCGTGGGCGGCCTCTCGGGCTTCTTCGTCGTGCCGATGAACGCGCTGCTCCAGCATCGCGGCCACGTGCTGCTCTCCGCCGGCCACTCCATCGCCGTGCAGAACTTCAACGAGAATCTTTCGGTGCTCGTGATGCTGTGCCTCTATGCCGTGCTCGTGTGGCTCGACGTGCCGGTGACCATCGTGATCGTGCTGTTCGGCACGTTCGTCTGCCTGATGATGTGGCTCGTGATGCGCCGCCACCAGGCGAATCAGCGCTCGTTCGACTCGGTCGCCCTGATCGGCGAAAATCACAGGCATTGATGGGCGTGCGTGGTCTGATGCAATCCGGCCCGCCTCCTCTGCCGAACCGAATTTTCTCTGCGCACGCGCGGCCACACACCGCGCGCGACGCGCATCTGACGCTGCCATGACTTCATCGATTTCCAACGTTCTCACGATCGCCGGCTCCGACTCGGGCGGCGGCGCGGGCATTCAGGCCGACCTCAAGGCGTTCTCCGCGCTCGGCGCGTACGGCGCGAGCGTCATTACGGCGCTCACCGCGCAGAACACGCGCGGCGTGACCGCGATCCACGCGCCCGACGCGGGGTTCGTCACCGCGCAGCTCGACGCCGTGTTCGACGACATCCGCATTGATGCCGTGAAGATCGGCATGCTCGCCAATGCCGACATCGTGCGCGCCGTCGCCGATGCGCTGCGGCGGCACAAGCCGGCGCGCGTCGTGCTCGACACCGTGATGATCTCGAAGAGCAATCACGCGCTGCTCGCGCCCGAAGCCGTGTCCGCGCTGCGCGAGGAACTGCTGCCCCTGGCGGGCGTCGTCACGCCGAATCTGCCGGAAGCCGCGGCGCTGCTTGGCGTGGCGCCCGCTACCGACGAAGCCGCGATGGTCGAGCAAGGCGAAGCGTTGCGCGCGCTAGGTGCGCAGGCGGTGCTGATGAAGGGCGGCCATTTGGGCAGCGCGGACAGCCCCGACTGGCTCATCGAAGCCGGTGGCACGCTGCGTCTTGCCGGCCCACGCGTGCCGGTCACGAATACGCACGGCACCGGCTGTACGCTCTCTTCCGCGATTGCCGCACTCTGGCCGCAACGCGGCGCGCTCGCACTGGCCGTTAGCGAAGCCAAGCAGTATTTGACGGCGGCGCTGGAGGCCAGCGAGCGGCTCGACGTCGGCCATGGCGTCGGGCCGGTGCATCACTTCTGGCGCTGGTGGTAAGCGCGCTTTCACGCGCTTGTTGACCGGCAGCTCACTGACGCGAAAATGCCGCGGCGCGCGCGGGCCAATCGTCGGGAACGATGAAACCGCGCGACATTTCGCGGTAGCCGCCCGCGCCGTCGGTCGCGAATGCCGCAACCAGGACAGGGTCATCCGGCCGGGCTAGCGCGGTGACCAACGCGTTGGGGTCGATGGGCGACGCTGTGCTTGCGGTTGCTTGCGCTGCGCCCGGCGCGGCCGCCAGCCTGCGTGGCGCGAGCCACGCGAGCCTCGGCAACACGCTCCAGCCGTCGGCCGCCTGTTGTCGCGCGAACGCCGGCCAATCCGAACGCGTGACCCACCAGCCGCGCCCATGATCTGCGGCCAGCTCGGGGGCGTCCTCCACGCGTGACGGCGCCGCCGCTCCCGCCCGGTAAAAAAGCCAGCCCTTCACGAACATCTGCGCGAGCCACTGGCCTTCGTAACCAAGCGAGGCGAATTCTTCGCATGCGCTCATACGCAGCTGATGGTCGCGCAGATGCGTCAGCTTCAGATCGAAGCGATCGCGCAAGTTCGGTCCGACGAATTCGGCAAGCGATGCGCGTGCGGCATCGCCGGGTCCTGCGTGCAGGTAACACTTCACCGCCAGTTCCCAATGCAGGCGCGCACCCGCACGCGTCTGCACGAGGAAATCGCACTCGCCGAGCGTGATGCCTGCACGCCGCAACGGCACATTTTGCGCGACGAGTTGGGCCGCAGGTCCATTCGCGAGAAACCATCCCAGCAAATTTTCGGCATAGCGTCCAAGGCGATGCGTCGGCGCGGCCATGAGCGCTTCGTGCAGATGCGCCGGGTCGCGATCGAGTTGCGCGAGCCAGTCGCACGTGGCGCGAGCTTCGTGCGCATTGGCGCACCATTGCGCAAGCGGTGCGAGCGGTGGTTGCGCGCGCAACAGATCGGGGCTGAAGAGCAGCCACGCGAGATCGCGCACAGCTGGATCGGCGAGGCGATCGATTAGCGCCTGGTCCGCGCAAGCGCCGGGCATGCGCTGCGACCCGGCATCGTCTCGCGGCCCGCCTTCGCCCGGGGCACTGCTCGCACCGGATAAGTCGTCGGGCCGCGCAGCGTTCATTGCTCGCCGCCGGAGGCCGCTCGCCAGGTGTCGCGCGCGAGGCAAAGGTCGGTCCAGGCCTTCGCCTTGTCGTGCAGGCTGCGCAGCAGATACGCGGGGTGATAGGTGACGATGACGGGCACGCCCTCGTACTCGTGAACGCGTCCGCGCAGCGACGCAATGCTGCCGTCGGTCTTGAGCAAGCTCTGCGCGGCGAAACGCCCGAGCGCGACGATGATCTTCGGCTTCACGAGCGCCACCTGACGCTGCAGATACGGCTCGCAGCGCGCGACCTCGTCGGGCTCCGGATTGCGGTTGCCAGGCGGGCGGCACTTGATCACGTTCGCGATATAGACGTTCTCGCCGCGCGCGAGCGAGAGCGCACGCAGCATGTTGTCGAGCAGCTTGCCCGCCTGACCGACAAAGGGCTCGCCCTGACGGTCCTCGTTCTCGCCGGGCGCCTCGCCGATCAACATCCAGTCGGCCTTGCGATCGCCCACGCCGAACACGGTGTTGGTGCGTTTCTCGCACAGACGGCAGCGGGTGCACGAGGCGACGCGCTCGGCGAGCGCGTCCCAGTCGAGCGTCGCGACGTCGTTGCGGGGTGCGCCGCTCGTTTGCGCAGGCTCGGCCTCGTGCGGCAGAACCGGCTGGGCCACCGAGTCGAACCACGCGAAATCTTCGTCCGTGAGCGGCGGCGGTTCATCGGATGAATGCGGCGCGGGCTGCGAGGGCGCGGCGGCGCGCGCAACGGATTGGGGTGGCTGGGGGGCGGTCGGTTGTGCTTCGGCGGGCTGCACCGCGGCGGCCGGACGCGCCGCTTGCAACACTGGCGCTTCGATTTCGACTTCGACTTCGGCGCGCGTCACCGCGGGCGACGGTGCGACGGCCGCGTCATCAGGAGACGCTTCGAGCGACGCGCCACCCTGCGCTCCCTTACGCACCCAGCGTGGCGCGAGCCCAAGCTCCTCCAGCGCGATTTCATCGAGCGGCATCCGCGCCCTCCCCTGCAAAAGAAAAACGCATCACGAGTGCGTCCTCGCGGCTGTGGTGCTTCGCCGGATAGTAGTTCTTGCGACGGCCGATCGTGACGAAGCCGAATTGTTCGTACAGCCGGATTGCCCGATGATTCGAAGGCCGGACTTCGAGCAGCAGGCCTTCGAGACCTTGTGAGCGCGCAATGCGCACCGCCTCGCGCAGCATCGCGAGCCCGGCGCCAGCACCCTGCGCCTGAGGCGCGACGCAAAGATTCAGCAGATGCATCTCGTCGACCACGGGCATCAGCACGCAATAGCCGACCAGCATGCCAGTGACATGACGCATGCACAGACCGTAATAGCCATTGCGCAGCGAGTCTTCGAAATTGCCGCGCGACCACGGAAACTCGTACGCCGAGCGCTCGACGATCGCGACTTCGTCCAGGTCGCTTTCGGTCATCGGCGACAAATAGCGGTCGGTCATGAGCACGCCGCTCATTGCGCGCCCTCGCCGCCCACGCCACCTTCCCCCGCTCCGCCCGCACCACGTTGCGCCGCGGCCTTCGCGGCGAGGCGTTCGGCCGTGGTTTGCGCGACCTTGTTGCGCACGTATTCAGGCGCGGCCTGGTCGGCGGGTTGCGTGCGGCCCGCGCGAAACGCACGCAACGCCGCGTGCGCGAGCGGCAACGCGTGCGGGAGCGCCTCGGCGTCGATCGTGCGCGCGGCGGCAGCGGCTGTCAGGCGCGCGCCGAACGCGGCGGCGGCGTTGCCCGCCAGCGTGAACGGTGCGTCGGGCGCGGCGATGTGCTCCGGCGAATCGAGCGATGCCGGCTGCAACGTGCGCCAGTCGCCAACCGCGGCGTCCCATTCGAAATCGGCCCAGTAGGCTTCGTCCATGCGCGCGTCGAGCGCGGCCAGCACGCGGGTCGCGGCGCAATCGCGCAGCCGTGCGCTCTCCGCACAGACGAGCAACGTGCCCACCGGCACCACCGGGATATCGAGACCGAACGCGAGCCCTTGCGCCACGCCCGTCGCCGTGCGCAACCCCGTGAAGGAGCCCGGACCCGCGCCGAACGCAATCGCGTCGCAGTCGGCGAGCGTGAGGCCGGCTTCGTCGAACAATTCAGCGATGGCGGGCAGCAGCCGCGTGCTGGAGACGGCGCCCGTGGCTTCGTGGCGCACCCAGACGCTGACTTCCGACAGCGATCCGGAGGCGGTCTCGCCGCCGGTGGAGGGGGAACGATCTGCGCCGCCGGGGGCGACGCGAAGCAGCGCGACCGAGCAATATTCGGTCGAAGTATCGAGGGCAAGCAGCACGGTTTCGGTCATGAGCGCTATTGTAATGCCCCGCCCCCCGCGCGGGCCCCCGGCTCTCGCCATCTGGCGGTTGCGCGGGCGCCCTGCCGCCCCTTGGCTCATTCGGGCCAGCCATCAGTGGAGGAATCGCTCCAGCTTTTTCGGGATTTGCGCTGCTACCATCGGCGCGCTGACCTGAACCACCAAGCGGAGGAAACAACATGAGCGACGTGAACACGCAGTTCGCCCAAGCCCAGCAAGACGTGCAGCAACTGCCGGAGCGCCCCGGCAATCTGACGCTGCTGCGCCTCTACGCACTCTTCAAGCAGGCGACCGAAGGCGACGTGCACGGCGACAAGCCCGGCTTCACCGACATCGTCGGCAAGTACAAGTATGAAGCGTGGGCCGCCCTGCAAGGCACGACGCAGGAAACCGCGAAGCAGCAATACGTCGAACTCGTCGAATCGCTCAAGAGCGGCGCCACGAGCTGATCTGGCCCTTTCCTGAGAACCGCCTGGCGCACGCCAGGTAAAAGCGGTGCGTGACGACACGGGCGACCCTCCCCGCTGCGTCATGCCGCCGCGCCCGTACCCTCGCGGTGCGTCGCTCTGGCGCGCCGCAACAAAACGAGATATACTGCGTGCTGCGTTGCGCTCCGGTCGCTCGTTCGATCAGCACAACGCCTCGTAGCGTTAAGCTCCAATCCAGTTTAGAACCTGTCCCCCCCTGCTTGGCCCTGTTTTCGGGCCGTCAAGTATCAGGCTGGCGACTGGCCAATCCCGGCCGAAGTCGCACCCAAAACAGCTTCTAACGAAAAATCCGCCATTGCGCGCGGATTGCCCCCGTTTTTCGATTTGTTCGCAAAATCCGACGACTTGGGTATGCCGATTGGCGCCGACGTTCTATTTCCTGTGTAACAAGGATTTTCATGACTTCGAGCAATACCCAAAGCCCCCTGGACGCAATCGCCGATCAGGCCCTCGGTCTTCCCGCCGCCGCCGACGCTTCCGCTGAAGCCCCCGCGCAGGCCGCAGATGCAACCGACGGTTCGGAATTCGCGTCGCTCGGTCTGTCGCCGGAGATCGTCTCCGCGCTGATCGCAGCGGGCTACAAGGCCCCGACGCCCGTGCAGGAACGCGCCATTCCTGCCGCCATCGCCGGCCGCGACCTGCTGGTCTCGAGCCCGACCGGTTCGGGCAAGACCGCAGCATTCATGCTGCCCGCCATCGAGCGCTTCGCGCAGATCCAGAAGGCCCAGGCCGCCCAGCCGCGCGAACCGCGTCCGCAAGGCCAGAACGGCCAGCAAGCCGATCGCCGCCAGCGCCGCCCGCAACCGGTCGCGCGCCCCGGCCTCCTCGTCCTCACGCCCACGCGTGAGCTCGCGATGCAGGTGACCACGGCCGCTTCGACGTACGGCAAGCACCTGCGCCGTCTGCGCACCGTGAGCATTCTCGGCGGCGTGGCATACGGCCAGCAGCTCATGCTGCTCGCGAAGAACCCCGAGATTCTCGTGGCGACGCCTGGCCGTCTGCTCGATCACCTCGAGCGCGGCCGCATCGACCTGTCCGAACTGAAGATGCTCGTGCTCGACGAAGCCGACCGCATGCTCGACATGGGCTTCATCGACGACATCGACACGATCGTCGCCGCGACGCCCGAAACGCGTCAGACGATGCTGTTCTCGGCCACGCTCGACGGCAAGATCGCTTCGATCACCGGCCGCCTGCTGAAGGACCCGGAGCGTATCGAGATCGTGCGCAAGGTCGAAGCGAACTCGAACATCGCGCAAACCGTGCACTACGTGGACGACCGCGATCACAAGGATCGTCTGCTCGACCACCTGCTCCGTGACGAAAGCCTCGACCAGGCCGTGGTGTTCACCGCCACGAAGATGGACGCCGACCAGCTCGCCGGCAAGCTTGCCGACGCTGGCTTCGAAAGCGCCGCACTGCACGGCGACCTGCCGCAAGGCGCGCGTAACCGCACGATCCGTGCGCTGCGCGAGCGCCGCGTGCGCGTGCTCGTCGCGACCGACGTCGCGGCGCGTGGTATCGACATTCCCGGCATCACGCACGTGTTCAACTACGACCTGCCGAAGTTCGCCGAAGACTACGTGCACCGTATCGGCCGTACCGGCCGTGCAGGCCGCTCGGGTGTGGCGGTGAGCCTCGTGCATCACGCCGAACAAGGCGCGCTCAAGCGCATCGAGCGTTTCGTGCGCTCGCCGCTGCCCGTGAACGTCGTGGAAGGCTTCGAGCCGCGCAAGGCGCCGCCGGCTAACCGCGGCTTCGGCGGCCGCGGCCGTCCGGGTGGTGGCAATGGCGGTGGCCGTCGCTTCGGTAACGGCAACGGCAAGCCGGGTGGCTACGGTGCCCGTGGCGGCAATGGCGGCAACGGTGGCGGCGATCGCAACGGCAACAGCTGGGGCAACAAGCCGGAAGGCTCGCGCGGCGGCTACGGCGCCCGCGAAGGCGGCTACGGTTCGCGTGAAGGCGGCTTTGGCGGCGGCTCGCGCGGCGGTGAAGGCAACCGCGGCGGCTACGGCCAGCAACGCGAAGGCTATGGCCGCTCGCGCGAAGGCGGTGGCGGTTACGGCGCGCGCCGTAACGACGGCCCGCGTGGCGCACGTCGCGACAGCTAAATCGTCGACAAGCGGCGCACGGCGCGGCCTTTGAGCCGCCCCGCCGCCGCAGAAACAGGCTCAGGACCGGTGCTTAGGCACCGGTCTTTTTTTATCTCCGCCCGAATTTCACGATATGAAAAAATTTTTTGCCTCGTAAAAAATCGTGCTGCGTGGCACAAAGCGCTCGATTGCAAGATGGAAAATTGCCTTTCACATTGCAAAAATAATTTTTTAACTCGTTGATTTTAATGAAATAAAAAAGCACAAAAAAGCCCATTAGCCGTCTGTTGCTGATCGATCGATTTGCCTAGACTCTTATATAAGAGTTCACGAAACGAAACGCTCAAATCCAGAAGCTGGCGCCTTCGTTTCGCGAGATTCAGAGTTCAGCAGTTTCGTTTCAGCGATCCACTATCAGGCAAACGAAGGAGCACATCATGTCGACTCGTCAACAGCAAGCCCGGCAACTCCAGCAGCAATGGGAAACCGATCCGCGCTGGAACGGCATCAAACGCAACTACAGCGCTGACGACGTGGTGCGCCTGCGCGGTTCGATCCAGCCTGAGCATACGCTCGCGAAAAACGGCGCCGAAAAGCTCTGGCAAGGCGTGAACACCGAGCCGTTCATCAACGCATTGGGCGCGCTCACGGGCAATCAGGCCATGCAGCAAGTGAAGGCCGGTCTGAAGGCAATCTATCTGTCAGGCTGGCAGGTCGCGGGCGACGCCAACCTCGCCGGCGAAATGTACCCGGACCAGTCGCTCTACCCTGCAAATTCGGTGCCGCAGGTCGTCAAGCGCATCAACAATACGCTCACGCGCGCCGACCAGATCCAGTGGTCCGAAGGCAAGAATCCCGGCGACGAAGGCTACACCGACTTCTTCCAGCCGATCGTGGCCGACGCTGAAGCCGGCTTCGGCGGCGTGCTGAACGCGTTCGAACTGATGAAGGCGATGATCGAGGCGGGCGCGGCGGGCGTGCACTTCGAAGACCAGCTTGCCTCGGTGAAGAAGTGCGGGCACATGGGCGGCAAGGTGCTCGTGCCGACGCGCGAGAATATCGCCAAACTCACGGCCGCGCGTCTGGCCGCCGACGTCTGCGGCGTGCCGACCGTGCTGCTCGCCCGCACCGACGCGGAAGCCGCCGACCTCGTGACGTCCGACATCGACGACAACGACAAGCCGTTCCTCACCGGCGAGCGCACCGTGGAAGGCTTCTTCCGCACGAAGAACGGCCTCGAGCAGGCCATCTCGCGCGGTCTCGCCTACGCGCCGTATGCCGACATGATCTGGTGCGAAACGGGCAAGCCGGATCTGGAGTTCGCGAAGCAGTTCGCCGAAGCGATCCACAAGCAGTTCCCGGGCAAGCTGCTCTCGTACAACTGCTCGCCGTCGTTCAACTGGAAAAAGAACCTCGACGACGCGACGATCGCCAGATTCCAGCGCGAACTGGGCGCAATGGGCTACAAGTTCCAGTTCATCACGCTTGCGGGCTTCCACTCGCTCAACTACTCGATGTTCAACCTTGCGCACGGCTACGCGCGCCAGAACATGAGCGCGTTCGTCGAACTCCAGCAGGCCGAGTTCGCCGCCGCCGAAAAGGGCTTCACCGCTGTGAAGCACCAGCGCGAAGTGGGCACGGGCTACTTCGACGCCGTGACGCAGACGGTCGAGCGCGACGCCTCGACCACGGCGCTGCACGGTTCGACGGAGGACGAGCAGTTCTTCGACAAGAAGGTGGCGTAAGACCACCGGCAGTAACGGCAGTAACGGCGGCGCAAGCCGCCGCGCACGAACAGGCAGCTGGCACGCGTACCTTGGCGGGGCGCGCCGGATGCCCACCGGCGCGGCCCGGGCGCATGCCGCAAGGCGTTTCAGGGAGGAAGCGGTAGAGGACACAGGCCGCGCGTGCCGGACAGAATCCGGCTCGTGGCTCGCCCAGCCAACGCACCGGGCGAGCATGGCCTTGTGCTTCATCGCGAATCGGCGAAATAGCACCCGCCCCGAACGGCGCCTGCATCCCGTTAAAAAGACTAGCGATACACGATCACCGGAATCTTCGTATGGGTGAGCACGCGCTGCGTCTCGCTGCCGATCAGCAGGCTGCCGAGCCCGCGACGCCCGTGCGAAGCCATGAATATCACGTCGCAGCCACCGGATTCGGCGGCTTCGATGATGCCGAGATACGGTGCGGGATGCACGCTCGTGAGGCTGTCGCAGATCACGCCCGCATTGCGCGCCGCCGCCTCGATTTCGTCCAGATGCACGCGCGCCTCTCGCTCACTGCGCGTCTGGAAGTCGCCGGGCGGCTCGATCACCACGTCGGCGTATGGCGAGTACGGATATTGCGGCAGGCACGCGTAGGCCGTGACGCGCGCGCCCACAGTGCGTGCGAGGTCGATCGCGCCGTCGATCGCCTTCTTCGACAGCTCCGAACCGTCGGTCGGTACGAGAATGTGCTTGAACATGGCGCCCTCCGTGGCCTGGCGGATTACGGGCAAGACAAGGGTCAAACGCGGTCAAACGCGGGATTCGAAACGCAGGCAAGCAGTCAGCCAGCGTCTCGCGCAGGCGGGCGCCTTGGCCCACAGGTCGATTGTAGTGCGCGAAAAATCGGCGCAAGCCGTGCGTGCGGGTCAATCCGGATATCGGAAACACGCACTGCGGCCCCTATCCCCAGTAACCGGGTTGACCGTAGGTATGCTTGAGAAAGTCGAGAAAGAGGCGCACGCGCAGCGGCAAATGGCGGCGCTGCGGAAACACGGCGTGGATGCCGATGGGCGGCGCGGCGAACGCGTCGAGCACCGTCACGAGGCGGCCCGCCGCAATATCCTCGCCGACTTCCCACCACGAGCGCCACGCCAGACCGTGGCCAGCGAGACACCACTCGTGCAGCACCGCGCCGTCCGAGCATTCCATCGTCCCCGCCACGCGGATCGACACCACTTTGCCCTCCTGCTGAAACGCCCAGCCGCGCTGCTGGTTCAGGCTCGCGCCGAAAGCGAGGCAGTTGTGACGCGCGAGATCGGCGGGCGCTTCGGGCTCGCCGCGGCGCGACAGATACGCGGGCGCCGCCACGCACACGCGCCGGTTTTCGCCGAGCTTGAGCGACACGAGGGACGAATCGGGCAATTCGCCCAGCCGCACGGCGCAGTCGAAGCCCTCGTTCACGAGATCGACGAGCCGGTCCGAGAGATCGAGCGCGATGCTCACGTCCGGATGCGCGACCGTGAAATCGGGCACGAGCGGCGCGACGTGCCGCCGCCCAAAGCCTGCCGGCGCGGACACGCGCAGGTGCCCGCTCGCCTTCACGCCGCCCTCGGACACGCTCGCCTCGGCGTTCTGCATGTCGTGAATGATGCGCTGGCAGTCCTCGAGGAAAGCCGAGCCTTCGAAGGTGAGCGTAATGCGCCGCGTGGTGCGCACGAGCAGCTTCACGCCGAGCCGCTCCTCGAGCGCATCGATGCGCCGGCCGATGATGGCAGGGGCCACGCCCTCGGCCTGGGCGGCGGCGGAAAGGCTGCCCTTGGCGGCCACGGTGACGAAGGTCTCGATCTGTTTAAAGCGGTCCATCAGCGGTCATGGCGCGCACTGGGCGACAGAAACAGTGGAAAAGAGAGATCAGGCCGACAGATTAGGTGGGTAAAAGTAAAAGATCAAGTGATCAATCCCGCCTTTTTCAGTGATACGACTCATGAATACAATCGACCTCGACCTCTGAAGATGGAGTGCAAGGCTATGTCGGCCACAACGACACTATCGACAACACGATTTCCGAAGGCAGTGATCTTCGACGCGTACGGCACGCTCTTCGACGTGCATTCGGTCGTCGCTGCCGCCGAGCAGATGTTCCCCGGCCAGGGCGAGGCGCTCTCGCAGCTCTGGCGCCTCAAGCAGATCGAGTACACGCAGCTGCGCACGCTCTCCGACCCTGCCGGCGCGCGCTACCGCCCGTTCTGGGACATCACGCTCGACGCGCTGCGTTACGCCGCGCGCCGCCTGAACCTGTCGCTCACGGGCGCGGGCGAAAAGCGTCTCATGGACGAATATGCCTGCCTCTCGGCCTTCCCCGACGTGCTGCCCGCGCTGCGCCGCCTGCGTCAGATGCACGAAGGGCGCGAAGACGGCACGCGCATGGGCCTTGCGATCCTATCGAACGGCAACCCGCAAATGCTCGACATCGCGGTGAAGAGCGCCGGCATGAGCGGCCTTTTCGACCACGTGCTGTCGGTCGATGCCGTGCGTGCCTACAAGCCGGCCGCCGCCGCATATTCGCTCGGCACCGATGCGTTCGACGCCGCGCCGCGCGACATCGTGTTCGTGTCGTCGAACGGCTGGGACGCCGCGGGCGCCGGCTGGTTTGGCTACACCACGTTCTGGATCAACCGCCAGCGACTGCCCGCCGAAGAGCTCGGCGTGGCGCCGCATGGCACGGGCGGCGGCATGGCAGAACTCGCCGCTTTTCTCGAAACCGCTGCGCCCGAAAGGCAAAGCCGCCCTCGCCCCAGCCCGGGCGCGTGACGGACAAGCCGCTCGACGCGAGCCACAACAACCACACATTCACAGTCTGACCGACCAAGGAGCAAGCAAATGGCGAACACGTTGCAACTGCCGCAAGGCATGCAGATCACGGCTGAAATCCAGCCCGGCTTCGAAACGATCCTCACGCCCGAAGCGCTCGAACTCGTTGCGAAGCTGCATCGCGCGTTCGAGCCGCGCCGCCAGGAACTGCTGAAGGCACGCGTCGAGCGCACGAAGCGCCTCGACGCCGGCGAGCGCCCCGACTTTCTTGCCGAAACGAAATCGATCCGCGAAGCCGACTGGAAGATCGCGGCGCTGCCGAAGGATCTCGAATGCCGCCGCGTGGAAATCACGGGCCCGGTCGAGCGCAAGATGATCATCAACGCGCTGAACTCGGGCGCGGACGCGTACATGACCGACTTCGAGGACTCGAACTCGCCGAACTGGGAAAACCAGATCATCGGCCAGCTCAACTTGAAGGACGCCGTGCGCCGCACGATCTCGCTGGAACAGAACGGCAAGACCTACCAGCTCAACGACAAGACCGCCACGCTGATCGTGCGACCGCGCGGCTGGCACCTTGACGAGAAGCACGTGACGGTGGACGGTCAGCGTGTGTCGGGCGGCGTCTTCGACTTCGCGCTCTACCTCTTCCACAACGCGAAGGAACTGATTTCGCGCGGCAGCGGCCCCTACTTCTATCTGCCGAAGATGGAAAGCCATCTCGAAGCGCGCCTGTGGAACGACATCTTCGTCGCGGCGCAGGAAGGCGTGGGCATCCCGCGCGGCACGATCCGCGCGACGGTGCTGGTGGAGACGATCCTCGCCGCGTTCGAGATGGACGAAATCCTCTATGAACTGCGCGAGCACAGCTCGGGCCTCAACGCGGGCCGTTGGGACTACATCTTCTCGGCAATCAAGAAGTTCAAGAACGACAAGGACTTCTGCCTCGCCGACCGCTCGCAGATCACGATGACGGTGCCGTTCATGCGCGCTTACGCGCTCGAATTGCTCAAGACTTGCCACAAGCGCAACGCACCGGCTATCGGCGGCATGAGCGCGCTGATCCCGATCAAGAACGACGCGGCCGCCAACGACAAGGCCATGGGCGGCGTGCGCTCGGACAAGGCGCGCGACGCAACGGACGGCTACGACGGCGGCTGGGTCGCGCACCCGGGCCTCGTGCCCATCGCGATGGAAGAGTTCGTGAAGGTGCTCGGCGACAAGCCGAACCAGATCGGCAAGCAGCGCCCGGACGTGAACGTTGCGGGCAAGGATCTGCTCGACTTCCGTCCGGAAGCGCCGATCACCGAAGCCGGCCTGCGCAACAACATCAACGTGGGCATCCACTACCTCGGTTCGTGGCTCGCAGGCAATGGCTGCGTGCCGATCCACAACCTGATGGAAGACGCGGCGACCGCCGAAATCTCGCGCTCGCAGGTGTGGCAGTGGATCCGCTCGCCCAAGGGCAAGCTCGAGGACGGCCGCAAGGTCACGGCCGAACTCGTGCGCGATCTGATTCCGCAGGAGCTGGACAAGGTGAAGGCGTCGGTGGGCGGCGACACCAAGCCGTACGAGCGCGCCGCGCAGATCTTCGAGCAGATGTCGACGTCGGAAAACTTCGTCGAGTTCCTGACGCTGCCGCTGTACGAAGAGATCTGATTCATCGGTATTGCTAACGAATAGCCGATGCAAAAGGCCCGACGGATGAGAATCCGTCGGGCCTTCGTGTTTTCATGCGCCGCGCTCACGGGAGCGCCGCGCGTCTTCGGGTCAGCGCGCGCGCCGATGCGCGACCCAGTCGCCGCCCGCAATCTCGGGGCGTCCTGCAATGGCGGCAGACGCAACCGGATAGTAGAGGCAAGCAATGCGTTCGCCCTGCACCTCGATATCCACTTCCTTCGACACGAAGAGTCCATCCACGCCCGGATAAACCTGCTCGATTTCGTCGAGTACGGCGAGGAGCGCGTCGTCGATTTCGTAGACGTCGCCGACGACCGACGAATGCGCATCCGGCGCTTCGGCCACCATCCCCGGATAGCTGCCGAAGTCGAAGAGCCGACCGGCGAGCGTGGTGAGACCGAGGTGGCGCGGGCGCGCGATCGCGTTGCGATCCGCCGCGAGGTTGATGTCGTTGATCTCGCCCGCGCGCAGCGTGCCGTAGACGAACACATATTTCATGGCTTTTTTTCTCCTTCAGGGTGGCTCGCGCCACACGAGCACGCTATCGATCCGTCCACATTATGCCCGGCCATTAATGCATGCGGCCCAGGCCGCCGCGCGCGAGACGTCTACAATGGGTGCGCCAGACTTGGCGACCCCGTCGCCCAACCCGCCGCACCGTGCCCGTCATGCCCGAGGATTCGCCCAACGCTACGGTTAAAACCGCGGCCAGCACCGCAAGCCACCTTGCGCCGCCGCGCGCCGAACTCATCGATATCCCGCCCGAGTTCGCGCCTACGTCCACGCATCCTATCCGTGTGCGCTCGCGGCCCATGCCGGCCGGGGTATGCATCGCGCAGCACACGCACGCGTGGGCCCAGCTCGCCTACTCGTCGCGCGGCGTGCTGCGCATGGCGACGCCCGGCACGACGTGGATGGTGCCGCCCTCGCGCGCCATCTGGGTGCCGCCTCACATCACGCACGAAGTGGCGATCGTCGAGGACGCGTTCCTGCGCACGCTCTACGTAGACGAATCGGTGATTCCGCCCGGCCTCGACGCGTGCCGCGTGGTCGAGGTCTCAGGTCTGTTGCGCGAGACGATCGCCGCGCTCGACGAGCGTGGCATTCCTACGGCGCGCGAGCGCCTGCTCGGCGCGCTGGCGCTTGACGAGATCACGCGCTCGGCGCCGCTGCCGCTCGCCGTGCCGATGCCTGAGGAAAAACGCCTGCGCGCGCTGTGCGAGGCGCTGATCGCCGATCCGGCGGGGCCCGGCTCGCTCGAATACTGGGCCGCACACGTCGGCGCGAGTACCCGCACGATTGCGCGGCTCTTTCGCCAGGAACTCGGCGTGAGCTTTTCACAGTGGCGCCAGCAGGCGATCCTCGCCCGCGCCATTCCGCTCCTCAATCAGGGACGCCCGATGGCCGTCGTGGCGCAGGAACTCGGCTACCAGAGCCAGAGCGCGTTTTCAGCGATGTTTCGCCGCGCATTCGGCGAGAGCCCGCGCGCCTTCATCGCGCGCGGCTCGGGCGATCGCGACGAAGACGAACCCGAAGATTCCGTGACCGCCAGTCGCAACGATCATCGTGACGAATAGTGCGCGTTGAACAAGGTACCGGCTGCGTTCAGACCAGCCGTGTCATGTGGCGAATCGAGCCAAGCCGCGCAAGCCTCGGACCCGCCACGCGGTACCCCATGCGCAGATAAAGACGCGCGGCCGGGTTATCGACGAACACGCGCAGTTGCAGTTCGCGCAAGCCCCGCTCGCGGGCCCATTGGTGCGAGATGTCGAGCAGGAACGTGCCGGCGCCGTTGCCGCGATAGCCTTGGGCGATCTGCACATCGCGAATGTGCAGCGAGTCGCCCTCCTGCGTCACGCGCAGCACGCCGATCGCCTCGCCGTCGAGTTCGAGAATGAAATTCTCCGACTCGCGATAGCTCGCCAGAAAGAGATCGCCGCGCCAGACGAGGTGATGCCGCAAATAGTAGCCACCCATGTTGTTGCGCGTGAGCGTCTCCGCGAACTCGAAATCGTCCATGGTGGCGCGGCGCAGCTGAAACGGCGACGCAATGTCGTTGGGTGCGAACATGTCGGCAAGCGGGGAAACGAGGTTTCGACAACGCTACGATAACGCGCGACCGTCGGCAATCGCAGATTGTCCGTACGGAAAAATGAAATGGCGCGTAGGGAAAGAATGAGGAGAGAAGGAAGAAACGTCTGCGGAAAAAGAAAAAGCCCGTTGGACGTATCCAACGGGCTTCATTCTGGCGGAGCGGACGGGACTCGAACCCGCGACCCCCGGCGTGACAGGCCGGTATTCTAACCGACTGAACTACCGCTCCAGCTTGCTGCTCACCGGCGGGCGTCGGTCGATTCCCGCTGGCGGCGTCGCCACACTACTTTTTTGGCGCCGCATTTTCATTTGGCGTCCCCTAGGGGATTCGAACCCCTGTACTCACCGTGAAAGGGTGATGTCCTAGGCCTCTAGACGAAGGGGACAACACAGGCTTACGCCTTTTGAACTGCATTCCGCTCGCTACTACCGAACGGCTTTGAATCTGGCGGAGCGGACGGGACTCGAACCCGCGACCCCCGGCGTGACAGGCCGGTATTCTAACCGACTGAACTACCGCTCCAGCTTGCTGCTCAACCTGCGGGCGTCGGTCGATTCCCGCTGGCGGCGTCGCCACACTGCTCGCAGTGTTACTTCTTTGGCGCCGCATTTTGATTTGGCGTCCCCTAGGGGATTCGAACCCCTGTACTCACCGTGAAAGGGTGATGTCCTAGGCCTCTAGACGAAGGGGACAACACGGGCTTGCGCCTGTAATCGTCACTTTAACTAAAAAGCCCGCTCACAGTTTCTGAACGGGCTGGATCTGGCGGAGCGGACGGGACTCGAACCCGCGACCCCCGGCGTGACAGGCCGGTATTCTAACCAACTGAACTACCGCTCCAGTTCGACACAGTCAGATGGATATCAGTTGACTTCCATCTGATGCCTCGCCAATCTCATTGACGACGCTCATGTCTGGCGTCCCCTAGGGGATTCGAACCCCTGTACTCACCGTGAAAGGGTGATGTCCTAGGCCTCTAGACGAAGGGGACATGATCTTTTCAGATAATGCCGTTACCACACTCTACTGCGTACTACACGTTCTGTTGGTGGAGGTAAGCGGGATCGAACCGCTGACCTCTTGCATGCCATGCAAGCGCTCTCCCAGCTGAGCTATACCCCCTTGCAGAACAGAAGCGAGATTTTAAACATCAATTTCGCTTTCGTCAAGAGCTTTTGAATCGTTTTTTGAAGCGCTTCGAGGTTTCTTTGAAACATCGTTGCCCGATTCTGGGGCTCTTTGCGTGAGATTTGCTGCTAATTCGCGGCTATCTCGCGCTCCGTATTCAACGGAGCCCGAATACTACAAGAACTGCCGCCCGGGCGCTAGGGTCCGGGCGAAAAATTCTTCAAAAAATTTACTTTGCAGCCGAAATGCCCTTCTCGATACGGCTCACCACCGCATCGCGGCCGAACAGCACGAGCACCGCATCGACCGACGGCGTATGCGTCGTACCGGCCACGAGCAAACGGGCGGGCATCGCGAGCTGCGGCATTTTCAGCTTGTGCGCGGCGAGCGTGGCCTTGAGCGCGGCCGAGACGCCCTCCTTCGTCCACTCAGCGCCCTTGAGCGCGGCGGCGAGGTCGGCGAGCGCAGGACGCACCGCTTCCGTGATGTGCTGCGCGAGCGCTTCGGCTTCCGGCTGCGGTTCGCGGTAGAACATCATCGCGCTCTCGGCGATCTCCTTGATCGTGTTCGCGCGGTCCTTGAAGAGCGAGACCACGCCTTCGAGCGACGGGCCCTTGGCAAGCGCGGCCTCGTCCACGCCGAGCGCAGCGAAGAACGGCCTGGAGAGCTCGGCGAGCCGCGCGTTGTCCACTTCCTTCAGGTAGTGGTTGTTGAGCCAGTTGAGCTTGTTGTGGTCGTACTGCGCGGGCGACTTGCCCAGATGCTCGAGGTCGAACCACTCGACGAACTGCTCGCACGTGAACACTTCGGCGTCGCCGTGCGACCAGCCCAGACGCGCGAGATAGTTGAGCACCGCTTCGGGCAGATAGCCGGCGTCGCGATAGCCCATTACGCTCATCGCGCCGTGGCGCTTGCTCATCTTCTCGCCCTGCTCGTTGAGCACGGTGGGCAGGTGCGCATAGACCGGTGGCTCGCCGCCGAGCGCGCGCAGGATGTTGATCTGGCGCGGCGTGTTGTTCACGTGGTCGTCGCCGCGAATCACGTGGGTGATCTTCATGTCGAGGTCGTCCACGACCACGCAGAAGTTGTAGGTCGGCGTGCCGTCCGGGCGTGCGATCACGAGGTCGTCGAGCTCCTCGTTCGAGATCTCCACGCGGCCCTTGACGGCGTCGTCCCATGCCACCACGCCCGTGAGCGGGTTACGGAAGCGCAGCACCGGCTGCACGCCCTCCGGCGGCGTGGGCAGCACCTTGCCCGGCTCCGGGCGCCACGTGCCGTCGTAGCGCGGCTTTTCGCCGGCGGCGCGCTGGCGCTCGCGCAGTGCGTCGAGTTCTTCGGTCGACATGTAGCACGGGTACACGAGACCCTGCTCCTGCATCTCTTTGAGCACTTCGCGATACCGGTCCATGCGCTGCATCTGGTAGAACGGGCCTTCGTCGAAATTCAGGCCGAGCCACTTCATGCCTTCGAGGATCGCGTCGACCGATTCCGATGTCGAACGCTCGAGGTCGGTGTCTTCGATCCGCAAGACGAAGACGCCCTTGTTGTGGCGCGCGAACGCCCACGGGTACAGCGCGGAACGGATGTTGCCGAGGTGGATGAAGCCAGTCGGGCTCGGCGCGAAGCGGGTACGGACGACAGAGGTAGTCATGGGCGATTACTCGAGGACGATGCCATCCGCGGCGCGGCGCTGGCGATAGAAGCAGCCACGGCGGCGGACGGCCGGGGTTCGCGGCGCATTCGGCCCGCGCGGCAGCGCCGGGGCGCACAAGCTCGCGCGCGAACGGGAATCCGGAAAATTAGAGACGGGATTATACCCGCCAGGCACGGCTTCGGCCTGGGGGCGCGGTCCGGCGCACGCCTGTCGGTGCTGCGCTTCTCTCATGCGAGTCTTACTCAAATCTCGCGCGGACGCCCGCGCGCTCGCAAACCGGCAGGCGCTTTGTCACCTTCCGACACATCGCGTTACATGCACGCTCGCTAAACCGGCCGCGCTTTGCCTTATGATGTCGGCGCGCCGCCACCACGCTGCGGCGTCGCGCGCGCAAACACAGATACTCAGCCGCCCGCGCGAGCAGACCGGGGTACCGCATCGTTCCTGACCGAACACGAACGCGGACCGCATGGAGAACCTTCTTGAAGCAGTCATCGCCTTCGTTGAGCCGCCGCCACTTTTCGCTTGCGGCCGCCTCCACCGTCCTTGCCGCCTGCACGACCGCGGGCACGCAGACCGCCAGCGTCCCGCCGCCCGTCACCACTGCGCCCCCGCCGCCGGTCGGCAAGCCGACGCGCCCGATTCGCGTGGGCCTCGCGCTTGGCGGCGGCGCCGCGCGCGGCTTCGCGCATATCGGCGTGATCAAGGCGCTCGAGGCGCGCAATGTGCAAGTCGACTTCGTGGTCGGCACAAGCGCGGGCTCGGTCGTCGCGGCGCTGTACGCCTCGGGCATGAACGGTTTCGCGCTCAACAAGCTCGCGCTGACGATGGACGAAGCTTCGATCAGCGACTGGGCGATGCCCTTCCGCACGCGCGGCCTCCTGCAGGGTGTGGCGCTGCAGAACTATCTGAACACCACGCTGCGCGAGCGCCCCATCGAAAAAATGGCGAAGCCGCTCGGCGTTGTCGCGACTGACCTGCGCACGGGGCAGCCCATCCTGTTCCAGCGCGGTAACACGGGTATTGCCGTGCGTGCGTCGTGCAGCATCCCGTCGATTTTCGAGCCGGTGAAGATCGCGGGCCACGAATACGTGGACGGCGGCCTCGTGAGCCCCGTGCCGGCCTCGTTCGCACGCAAGATGGGTGCCGATTTCGTGATCGCCGTGGACATTTCGTCGCGCCCGGAAACGGCCTCGACGCTCAGCCAGTTCGACGTGCTGATGCAGACCTTCACGATCATGGGCCAGACGATCAAGACCTACGAACTCGACAAGTACGCCGACGTCGTGATCCGCCCGAACCTCAACGCGATGTCGAGCAGCGACTTCACGCAGCGCAACGCGGCGATTCTCGCGGGCGAGGAAGCGGCGGCGCGCAGCATGCCGGAACTCGAGCGCAAGCTTGCAGCGGCGCGCCTGACGGCCTGACCGCTAGACCCAAGCGCCCCTTGGGCGGGCGCGCAAACACAAAAAGCCTGCTTCGCGAGAAGCAGGCTTTTTAGCTACCGGGTGCGCTACAAAGCCCCGATCAGTTGCCGCCGTTGGGGTCGAACTGTGCGCTCACGCGCTTGAGGCTTTGCTGCTGGTCCGGCGTGAACGACGTCTCGACACGGCGTGCGCCCGTGAAGCGCTTTTCCCAATAGCCGTCGTCGAGGTCGTCAACACGGATCGTGCTGCCGGTGGACGGCGAATGCACGAACTTGTTGTCGCCGATGTAGATACCGACGTGCGAGAACGTGCGGCGCATCGTGTTGAAGAACACGAGGTCGCCCGGCTTCAGGTTGCTCATGCTGACCTTCTCGCCCACGCGGCTCATTTCTTCGGCGCGGCGCGGCAGCGACATGCCGAGCGTGTCCTGGAACACGTAGCGCACGAAGCCGCTGCAATCGAGGCCGGAGTCAGGCGAGTTGCCGCCCCAGCGGTAACGCACGCCAATCATATTGAGTGCGCCGACAACGACGTCGCCGGCTTTGCCGGCCATGCCGGAGAGGAACGCCTTGGCGCCGCCTTCGGTCGGGGCCGGAGCCGCCGCCGGGGTCGCCTGGTTGGCATTCTGAAGTGCGTTCTGAACTGCAGGGATGGACTGCGGATTCGCCGAGCTGCTCGGCGAAAATGAGGCATTCTGGTTAAAGCTGCTTACTTCGTCGGCGAACGCGCCGGGAGCTGCGGCCATCAGTACGCCGATGAACATCCCGGCGACGACGCGCGTGCAAGCCTGGGTCAGGTATCGGTGCTGCATTGGTCGGTAGAAATTGCCCGTAAATCAGGGAGTTAGTAGAAAAGTTTGGACGATACTAGCCAGTAAGTATTTGTGTGTCAAAACAAATAGAAAAATTCAATCGCGACATTCACCTCATTGGTGAATTTCACCGAAATTCACCCTAAAGTTCCGCCAAAGCCTAGCGATCGAATGCGGCTTTCAATAATTTTCGCGTGTAAGGATGCGCCGGTCTATCGAAGATATTCGAGACCTCTCCCGACTCGACGATTGCCCCGTTCTGCATCACTGCGATCCGGTGCGCCATCGCGCCGATCACCTCCAGGTCGTGGCTGATGAACACGTAGCCCAGGTTGTACTTGCGTTGCAAATCCGTCAACAATCTCAACACCTGTTGCTGGATCGACACGTCGAGCGCACTGGTCGGTTCGTCGAGCACAATGACGCGCGGCTCCAGTACCAGCGTGCGCGCAATGGCAATCCGCTGGCGCTGGCCGCCCGAAAACTCGTGCGGGTATCGTTGCAAAGCGGTGCGATCGAGGCCCACTTCGCGCAGCACGCCGACCACGCGCTTGCGCCGCTCCTCGGTGGAGAGATCGGGCCGATGCAGCGCGAGCCCCTCCCCCACGATGCGCTCGATGGTCTGGCGCGGAGAAAGCGAACTGAACGGATCCTGAAAGACAACCTGCAGATGCGAGCGCAACGAAAGCCGCTCGCGCCCCTGATAGCTCGCGATCGGCCGCCCCTGGAACTCGACGACACCGCCCGCCGTTCGTTGCAACCCCAACATCGCCATCGCAAGCGTCGTCTTGCCCGAGCCGGACTCGCCGACGATGCCGAGTGTCTCGCCCTGGCGCACCGCGATATTCGCGTCGTTCACGGCGCGATAGCGCCCCTTCTGCCACCAGCCGCGAAAACCCGGCAGCTTTGTTGAAAAGTCGACGATCACGTCCTTCGTCTGCAGCAGAACCGGCGCGATCGGCAGCACGGGGAGCACGTGGCGCTCCGGCCGGCTCGCGATGAGCCGCTGCGTGTACGGGTGCTGCGGCGCCTCGAAGATTTGCTCGACGCTGCCCGACTCCACGAGCCTGCCCTTCTCCATCACGGCCACGCGCTGCGCGAAGCGGCGCACGAGGTTCAGGTCGTGCGTGATGAGCAGCACCGACATACCGCGCCGCGCTGCCTCCTCGCGCTGAAGTTCGAGCAGCAGATCGACGATCTGGCCGCGGATCGTCACGTCGAGTGCGGTGGTCGGCTCGTCGGCGAGCAACAAGCGCGGACGGCACGCGAGCGCCATGGCGATCATCACGCGCTGTCGCTGGCCGCCCGAGAGCTGATGCGGATAGCTCGACACGCGCCGCCGCGCCTCGGCAATGCCCGTGCGCTCGAGCAGCCCCACCGCCTGCTCGTAGGCCGCTTTCTTCGACACGCCGTCGTGCAGCACGATGGTTTCCGCGATCTGCTCGCCGATCGTGTAGAGCGGATTGAGCGCCGTCATCGGCTCCTGGAAGATCATCGCGATGTCGCTGCCGCGCAGGCCGCGCATCGCGCGCTCACTTTTCGCGAGCAGATCCTCGCCGTCGAGCCGGATCGTTCCGCTCATCTGCGCGTCCTGCAAGAGCCGCAGAACCGCCAGCGCAGTCACAGTCTTGCCCGAGCCGGATTCGCCGACGAGCGCCACGCGCTCGCCGCGCCCGATCGCGAGCGTGATGTCGTCGACGGCAAGTGTCTCGTCAAAGCGCACGCTCAACTGCTCGATCGAGAGCAGCGGCGCGGCGATGTTTTCCGGCTGGGCGCTCACTGGTTGCCTCCGGCCTTCATGGCGTCGGAAATGCGCGTATCGAGCGCGTTGCGCAGCGCGTCGCCCATGAACGTGAGCAACAGCAGCGTGATGACGAGCACGCCGAATGTCGACATCGAGATCCACCATGCGTCGAGATTGCCCTTGCCCTGCGCGAGCAATTCGCCGAGGCTCGGTGTGGGCGGAGGCACGCCAAGGCCGAGGAAATCGAGGCTCGTGAGCGCGAGAATCGCTCCGCTCATACGGAACGGCAGAAACGTAATGACCGGCGTGAGACTGTTGGGCAGCACGTGGCGCCAGATGATCTGCCAGTTCGAAAGACCCATTGCGCGCGCGGCGAGCACGTAGTCCTGGTTGCGGTTGCGCAGGAACTCGGCGCGCACATAGCTCGCGAGCCCGATCCAGCCGAATAGCGACAACAGGACAATGAGCAGGATGAACCCCGGCTCGAAGATCGCCGCGAAGATGATGAGCAGGTAGAGCTCCGGCATCGAGTTCCAGATTTCGATCAGCCGTTGCCCGACGATATCGACCTTGCCGCCGAAATATCCCTGCACCGCCCCCGCCAGAATGCCGATAACCGTACCGATCGCCGTCAGCACGAGCCCGAACTCCACGGACACGCGAAAGCCATAGAGCAACCGCGCGAACAGGTCGCGTCCGCTCGCGTCGGTGCCGAGCCAGTTCTGCCGCGACGGTGGCGCGGGATTCGGCACCTTCGAAAAGTAGTTGAGCGTGTCGTAGTAGTACGGATTAGGCGGATAGATCGCGAAGTTGCCGGGCGCGTCGAACCGGTGGCGGATATACGGATCGAGGTAGTCGGCAGGCGTCGGGAAGTCGCCGCCGAACGTCGTCTCCGGGTACGCCTTGAAGAGCGGAAAGTACAGGTGACCGTCGTAGCGCACGACGAGCGGCTTGTCGTTGCACCAGAGCGGCGCCGCGAGGCTCGCCGCGAAGGCCACGACAAAGATGATGAGGCTCCAGTAGCCGAGCCGTTGCTGCTTGAAGCGCAGCCACACCCGCCGCGCGGGCGTGGGCGACTTGAAGGCGCGCACGGACTCGGTGCGCAGCTCGGACTCGGCGCCGGCACGGACTCGGTTCAACTCAGCGCTCCAGTTGTTCGAATTGAATGCGGGGATCGACCCACACGTAGCAAAGATCGGAGATCAGATTCGTCAGGAGTCCGATCAACGTGAAGAGATACAGCGTGCCGAGCACGACTGGATAGTCGCGCCGCACGACGGACTCGTATGAAAGCAGCCCGAGCCCGTCGAGCGAGAAAAGCGTTTCGATCAGCAGGCTGCCCGTGAAGAACGCGCCGATGAACGCGGACGGGAAGCCCACCACGAGCGGCAGCAACGCGTTGCGAAACACGTGCTTCCAGAGCACGGTGCGCTCCGAGAGGCCCTTGGCGCGCGCCGTCAGCACGTATTGGCGGCGGATCTCTTCGAGAAAGGCGTTCTTGGTCAGCATGGTCGTGACGGCAAAGCTGCCCACCACCGAGGCTGTAACCGGCAGCGCGATGTGCCAGAGATAGTCGAGAATCTTGCCGCCGAGCGAAAGCGTGTCCCAGTTATCGGAGGTGAGATTGCGCAGCGGAAAGAGCTGCAGGAACGAGCCGCCGCCAAACAGCACAAGCAGCAGCACGCCCAGCACGAAGCCCGGAATCGCGTAACCGACGAGCACGACGAGGCTCGTCACGAGATCGAAGCGCGAGCCGTTGCGCACCGCCTTCGCGATGCCCAACGGCACCGATATCAGATAGGTGAGGAAGAAGGTCCAGAGACCAATGCTGATCGAAACCGGCAGCTTCGAAATGATGAGCGACCAGACGCTCTGGTGATGGAAATAGCTCTGCCCGAGATCGAAGCGCGCGAAGCGACCGAGCATCAGGAAATAGCGCTGCAGCGGCGGCTTGTCGAAGCCGTAGAGCTGCTTGAGCTGCGCGATCTGCTGCGCGTCCACGCCCGAATGCGCGCGCATGCCGAACGGCATGCCCTGCTCCGCCCCGCGTCGCAACTCTCGCACTGCCTGCTCGACGGGGCCGCCCGGCACGAACTGGATCACGCCGAAGGTCAGCGTGAGCACGCCGAACAGCGTCGGGATCATCAGCAGCAGGCGTTTGACGATGTAGCTCCACATGATTCGTTGCTTCCGTCGTGTCCGTTGTTAATGACCAGCGGCTTGCTGCCCGGGTTGCGGCCGGGGTGGTGACTTCAGCCACCACGTCGAGATGATCCAGTCATTCGCGCCATAGTACAGCGGCAATTTCGCCGGATATGCCAGCGTGTTCTTGAACGCCACACGGTGCGTCGCGCTGAACCACTGCGGCACCACATAGTAGCCGTGCATCAGCACCCGGTCGAGCGCATGCGTGGCGTCGAGCAGTTGCTCGAGCGTTTGCGCCTGCGTAAGCGCCTTGAGAATCGCATCGACGGCGGGCGACTTCAGGCCCAGCAAGTTGCCCGAGCCCGGCTCGTCGGCGGCCTTGCTGCCGAAGCGGTCGACCTGTTCCGCGCCGGGCACCTGAACGTCGGGGAACTTGATGGTCGTCATGTCGAAGTCGAACGCGTCGAGCCGCTTCTGGTAGAGCGCAAAGTCGACCGAACGATAGTTCACCTGGATCCCCAGCCGCTTGAGCGCCTGCGTGTACTGCGCCATGATCGGCGCCCACTGCGCCGAAGCGCTCGTGTCGTCGAGCACTTCGAACGTGAACGGCTCGCCCTTCGCGTTGCGCAGCGCGCCATCGCGGTAGGTCCAGCCGGCGTCGGCCAGAAGCGCGCGCGCCTTGAGCAGATTCGCGCGCAGCGAGCCCGGCGGCGTCGTATCGGGCTGCAAGGGCGGCGGCCCGAACACGGCGGGGTCGAGCGACTTGCGCCACGGCTCGAGCAAGGCAAGCTCGCCAGGCGACGGCAGGCCCTTGGCCTGCAGCTGCGTGTTCGCGAACCAGCTGTCGATGCGACGGTACTGGCTATAGAACAGCATGCGGTTGAGCCACTGGAAATCGAGCGCGAGGTCGAGCGCGCGGCGCACGCGCACATCCTGGAACACGGGCTTGCGCAGATTCATGACGAAGCCCTGCATACCCGTGCCATTGTGCTGCGGGAATTCGCGCTTGATGAGCTCACCGCTGTCGAAGCGCTTGCCGACATCGCGCCGCACCCAGTTGCGCGCGACGTATTCGACGAGCGCGTCGTACTCGCCCGCCTTGAAGGCTTCGAGGCGCGCCACGTCATCCGAATAGAGCTTGTAGGTAATGCGCTCGAAATTGTTGGTGCCCACACGCACCGGCAGATCCCTGCCCCAGTAGTTGGCGTCGATTTTGTAGGTGATCGTGCGGCCGTTCGAGTAGCGGTCGATCACATACGGGCCGCTGCCGATCGGCTGCTCGAACGCCAGCTGATCGAAGGCGATGCGGCTGCCGTCCGGGCGCAAACCCCACTTGTGCGAGAACACGGGCATGCCGCCCGCAATGAGCGGCAGCTCGCGGTTACGGCTGCGGAACTCGAAGCGGATCGTCGCGGGATCGACCACGACCGCGCGCGTGATCTCGCTGAAATACGCCTGCATGGAGGGCGCGGCCTGGCGGCTCTTCAGGGTATCGAGCGAAAACTTCACGTCTTCGGCTGTCACCGGGTCGCCGTTCGAAAAGCGCGCCTTCGGGTTGATGTGAAACGTCACCGAAAGCGCGTCGGGCGCGATGCGGATATCGTCGGCGAGCAGACCGTAGGCGGAGGCCACTTCGTCGAGACTTCCCGTCGTGAGGCTCTCGAACAGCATGCCAAGGCCCGGCGCCGGATTGCCGCGTAGCGTGAACGGGTTGAACTTGTCGAAGCTCGTGAGGCGGTCGGGGTTGGCGAGGACGAGCGTGCCGCCCTTGGGCGCATCGGGATTCACATAGTCGAAGTGCGCGAATCCTTGCGGATATTTGGGCTCGCCATACTGTGCGATGGCGTAGACCGCGTGCGCGGACGGCATGGCCATCAGCCAGAATGCGAGCGCCAGACACGCGGCCGCCAGCCTTTTTCCAGGCGCGAACCATGCCGCAGGAACGGTTGCCCCAAGCGCGCCGCGCGCCGTCCTGCCTCGCGTTCCTGTCGTCATAGATCGGTAATTGTCCGGGCTGCCTTGTCAGTTGTGAGAGAATTCTACCCAAACCACGCGGCGCCGCCCTTACAGGCGCCGGGCGCAATGACCTGATTTAGGAGAATTCATGGGCTTCCTCGCTGGCAAACGCATTCTGTTGACCGGCCTGCTGTCGAACCGTTCGATCGCATACGGCATCGCGCAGGCATGCAAGCGCGAAGGCGCGGAACTGGCGTTCACGTACGTCGGCGACCGCTTCAAGGACCGCATTACCGAGTTCGCGCGCGAATTCGAAAGCGACCTCGTGTTCCCCTGCGATGTGGCCGACGACGCGCAAATCGAAGCGCTCTTCACCGACCTCAAGCAGCATTGGGACACGCTCGACGGCCTCGTCCACTCGATCGGCTTCGCACCGCGCGAAGCGATCGCGGGTGACTTTCTCGACGGCATGACCCGCGAGAACTTCCGTATTGCGCACGATATTTCGGCGTACAGCTTCCCGGCGCTCGCCAAGGCCGCCAAGCCGATGCTCGCCCAGAATGCTTCGCTGCTGACGCTGACCTATCTCGGCGCCGAACGCGCCATCCCGAACTACAACACCATGGGCGTCGCGAAGGCCGCACTCGAAGCGAGCGTGCGTTATCTCGCGGTGGCGCTCGGCGGGCAAGGCGTGCGCGTGAACGGCATCTCCGCTGGCCCGATCAAGACGCTTGCGGCAAGCGGCATCAAGGGCTTTGGCAAGATTCTCGACTTCGTCGAGCAAAACGCCCCGCTGCAACGTAACGTGACCATCGAGCAAGTCGGCAATTCTGCCGCGTTCCTGCTCTCTGACCTGGCAGCCGGCGTGACCGCCGAAATCATGCACGTCGACTCGGGCTTCAACGCCGTGGTTGGCGGAATGGCCGGACTCGAATAAGCCTGCCTTCGCGTCTACCCGTTATGCGCGCCTCGTTGCGCGTGCAACGACAGACAAGCAAAAGCCGCCCAATGGGCGGCTTTTCTTTTGGCGCAACGCGTTACCCGTGTCACACGCGTTACGCCAGCGACCAGCCTCGCGGCTTAGTGCCAGTGTCCCGGAGGACCACCGTGGTCGCGGTCATAGTGACCACGGCCCGGGCCGTCGTAGCCGCCGTGGTGACGATACCAGTCGTCGCGCCCCCAGTAGCGGCGGCCGTCCCAGTAACGGTCGCCATGCCAGCCGATCACGATGGCCGGCGGCGCCGCGTAGACAGGAGCCGGTTGATAAACGACCGGCGGCGGGGGCGGCGGTGCGTAGACCGGCTGCGGAGCGACATAAACCGGGGCCGGAATACCGATGTTGACACCAACGCTCACGCCAGCCATAGCAACGCTCGATGCGCCGATAGCCACGCCCCCGAGCAGCATTGCAACAACACGTGGGAACTTCATGGACTCACCTTTCGGGTTTGATGTTTTGTTGAAACCAATATAACGCACGGTCTTGGCCGGCGTATTTCAAACTTGTAATAACTGATGCACAAACCTGCCCTGCGTTCGATGTCGTTACGTCTCGTTACACCCACGCGAAGGCTGGCGGCGCGCAGCGCAGTGCGAATGCGCACATCGCTCGCGTGCTTTTCGCGACCCAGTGTTGCCGTGAGCATGGGCAACGCGGCGAACGACGGCGCAGCGGAGGATATCACCGCTGGCGCCAAAGCGTGCGGGCGCCAGCAGGACCTTGGGTCATGAGTGCGGCATGCACGTGAAAACGCCGTTTCATTCGCATGACGAACGACTTTGCGCACACCCCGCTCTTCCACCAGACGTTGCGCACGACTCGATGTGGGACCCCATATCGCTTCCCTGACATACATCCATCGCAGTCCTGATTAAATGAATCCTGGAAATCGGGAATCGACAACGGAGCCGCCTCGACGGCGGCAAGAAGCAATAAGCGGCCGATCAAACACCGACTTGACGCACAACGTGGGCCAAAAAAACAAAAACCCCGCAAGCCGAGACTTGCGGGGTTTCGCCGCCATTACTGGCGGAGACGGAGGGATTCGAACCCTCGATCCAGGTTTTGGCCCAGATGCTCCCTTAGCAGGGGAGTGCCTTCGACCTCTCGGCCACGTCTCCCGAAAACTTCGTTCGCGCCAGGGAGGCAGCGCAACGAAGCAAAGATAATAGCGGGTTAGCGCCTTCCGGTCAATTCATACGACGCTTTTTTGCAAAGTTTTTTCTGCAAGCGCACAACGAACGTCGCGCGCGGCATCTCAAATCAGAATCAAGCGGAAAAACTGCGTCACATCCGCGTCATACAACCCAGACCCAACGCCAATACAACGCCAACCCAGCGCGATTTACGCGTGCTCGAGGTCGAATGCCTTGTGCAGCGCGCGGACCGCCAGCTCCATGTACTTCTCGTCGATCAGCACCGAGATCTTGATTTCCGAAGTCGAGATCATCTGGATGTTGATGCCCTCTTCCGAGAGCGTGCGGAACATCTTGCTCGCCACGCCCACGTGCGAGCGCATGCCCACGCCGACCACCGAGACCTTCGACACCTTCGGATCGCCCAGCACCTGCTCGGCGTTCACGTGACCCTTCACCTGGTTGTTCAGGACATCCATGGCGCGCTGATAGTCGCCGCGCGGCACCGTGAACGTGAAGTCGGTCTTGCCGGCCACGCTCTGGTTCTGGATGATCATGTCGACGTCGATATTCGCGTCCGCCACCGGGCCGAGGATCTGATACGCGATGCCCGGCTTGTCGGGCACGCCCATCACGGCAATGCGGGCCTCGTCGCGCTGGAACGCGATACCCGAGATGACTGCTTTTTCCATGGTCTCGTCTTCTTCAAAAGTAATCAGGGTGCCCGAGGTCATTTCCTCGTCGAGGTTCATCATCGGGTCGGTCAGGCTGGAGAGCACACGCGTCTTCACCTGATACTTGCCCGCGAATTCCACCGAGCGGATCTGCAGCACTTTCGAGCCGAGGCTGGCCATTTCCAGCATCTCTTCGAACGTAATGCGATCGAGACGGCGTGCGTCGTCGACCACACGCGGGTCGGTCGTGTACACGCCGTCCACGTCCGTATAGATCAGGCATTCGTCGGCCTTCAGCGCGGCTGCGACTGCAACCGCCGAGGTGTCCGAGCCGCCGCGGCCGAGCGTGGTGATATGGCCTTCCGGGTCGATGCCCTGGAAGCCCGTGATCACGACCACCTTGCCTTCGTCGAGGTCGGCCAGCACGCGCTCGCCGTCGATGTCGTTGATGCGGGCCTTGGTGAACGAGCTGTCGGTTTTGACCGGCACTTGCCAGCCGGTGTAGCTGATGGCGTCGACGCCTGCATCCTGCAGCGCGATCGAGAGGAGACCAACGCTCACCTGCTCACCGGTCGACGCAATCATGTCGAGCTCGCGCGGGCTGGGCTGCGGCGAAATTTCTTTCGCGAGACCGAGCAGACGATTGGTTTCGCCGGACATCGCCGAGGGCACGACGACCATCTTGTGGCCGGCCTTGTGCCATTTGGCGACGCGCTTGGCGACGTTCTTGATGCGCTCGACCGAGCCCATCGAGGTGCCGCCGTATTTGTGTACGATGAGTGCCATTGTCGTTCTGAACTGGAGATGTTACCGCGCTGGCGCACCGAAGGACTGGGCCGCCCGGACGCTTATGGCCATGGCGGCGGCTTCAGCGCGTGCAGCACGCGCGGGTTTTGCCCTCAGGGGCGCGAAGGCCGGCGCATCGTGTCGATTGGTGATGCGCGCTTGTACCTTCTCGTGCCTTCTTGTGGCTTGCACTTGCGCCCTGCCCGCATGCCGCTACGACGTCCCTGCAACCGTCGGATACCGCTCGAAGGAAAAATCGCGCCTTCATGGCACACGCCGCTTTTGACGGCGTCCGTGAACGCGAAAAAGCGGGCTGGACAAACGACTTACACTACCCGATTGACGTCAAAATTACAAGACGAAACAAGCTTGCGGAGGGCGAAAAAGGCTTGCGGGGCAAGGATTTGCGGGGGAACGATCACGCTTGCGCCGATCGGTTCAGCCACGGCCGTGCGGCAACTGTGCACCAACTGCGCGGTGACCGCGCGCGCGAATTCAGGCGATCAGTAAATCTTCGCGCCATTCGATGCGACGCCAGGCCACGCCCGGCTCGCCTGGCGCCGCACCGAACGCCGACCGGTTGACGCCGATACGGGGCACGAACAGCAGCGTCTCTCCCGTGAAGAGCAGCGGCACGTCGCGCTCCCATGCGGGCACGCCACGCGTCTGGAACAGATTCTTGAGCGTGCGGCTCACGTTCGCAGCCTCGTCGCGCAAACGCTCGCCGCCGCTACGCTCGCGCGCGACGAGCGGAGCGCTCGCGAGCACATGCTCTGGGACGGCGTCGGGGTCGTCGGGCGCGGCAGGCGCAAAAACGTAGGTGCCGCGCCACGTTGGCAGACGCCAGATTTCCTCGCCGCGCCACTTCAACGACACAGGCGCACGCGAATGCGTGGCGCCCTCGCCTGCGCGTTCTGCACGTTCTGCGCGTACAGCTGCGGCTTGCCACGTGACGATGCCGCGATACGCGCGCAAGCGGTGTCCGGCGTGATCGACGCGCAATGCGTGAGCGTTCAGGTCGTCGCGCGCAACCTCGCGCAACTGCCGCAACATGTCGGCCAGCCGCGCCGCCGATGCCGCCGGCAGGCCAAGCGAGCGCATCCAGTAGCGCAGCACATTGAGCGCGCGCGGGTCGTCGAGCGCGACCAGCGCGGTGTGTGAAAGCGCGGCTGCGTCATCGAGTCCAACGTCGCGCAAATCGATCCGCGCCAGATCGTCGAGCAGACGCTGCGAAGCAGCCGCATGCGCCGCCGTGCGCGCGAGCGCGTCGCGATAGCCGGGGAAATGGGCCGAGAGCGCCGGCATCACGTCGTGGCGCAAGGCGTTGCGTGCGTAACGCGTGTCGTCGTTCGACTCGTCCTCGATCCACTGCACGCCATGCGCGCGCGCATAGCGCTCCAGTTGCGTGCGCAACAGAGCGAGCAATGGCCGCATGCGCACCGCGCCATTGCCGCTCGCGCGCGCAGGCGCCATCGCCGCGAGCCCCGCGAGTCCCGCGCCGCGCAGCAACTGCAGCAGCACTGTTTCCGCCTGATCGTCCGCATGCTGCGCGAGCCAGAGCACCTCGACACCATGCACCGCGCACATCGCGTCGAGCGCGCGATAGCGGGCATCGCGGGCGGCCGCCTCGACGCCGCCCGCGTCGTCGCGCGCCAGCTCCACACGCCGTGCGTCGAACGCCACGCCGTGGCCGCGCGCGCTCGCCTCGCAATGGGCGAGCCATGCGTCGGCGTTCGGGCTCAGTCCGTGATGCACATGCAGCGCAATCAGACGCGCAGCGCCGGCCGCGCGCACTGCGGCATCGAGCAGCACCGACGAGTCGAGCCCGCCGCTATACGCGATCGCGATGCGTGCGTCGTTGGGAAGCGCGGAAAGCACAACGCCGAGCGCATCGAGAATGATGCGCCCGGCGTCGGATTCGGGATGGTCGGTCACAGCACGACCGCAGACGTAGTAGAGCGTTGACGTCGCGCGCCTTACGCGCCCGGCGTCGTTTCCTTGTACTTGCCGTAGGCCATCAGGCGCTCGAAACGGCGCTCTTTCAGGTCGGCGATGCTCATGCCCTGGAACTGGCGCAGTGAGTCGGCAAGCGCGCGGCGCAGCAGCGCAGCCATGCCCTTCGGGTCGCGATGCGCGCCGCCGAGCGGCTCGTTCACGATCTTGTCGATGAGGCCCAGCGCCTTCAGGCGGTGCGCCGTGAGGCCCAGCGCTTCCGCGGCTTCCGGGGCCTTCGCAGCGCTCTTCCAGAGAATCGATGCGCAGCCTTCCGGCGAGATCACCGAGTAGGTCGAGAATTGCAGCATCATGACCGTGTCGGCAACCGCGACGGCGAGCGCGCCGCCCGAACCGCCTTCACCGATGATCGTCGTGATGATCGGCGTCTTGAGTTCGGCCATCACGTAGAGATTGCGGCCGATCGCTTCCGACTGGCCACGCTCTTCCGCGCCGATGCCAGGGTACGCGCCCGGCGTGTCGACGAACGTGAAGATGGGCAGACCGAACTTCTCGGCGAGGCGCATGAGACGCTCGGCCTTGCGATAGCCTTCCGGGCGCGGCATGCCGAAGTTGCGCGCGGCACGCTCCTTCGTGTCACGGCCCTTCTGATGACCGATCACCATGCAGGCCTGACCATTGAAGCGCGCGAGGCCGCCAACGACAGAAAGGTCGTCCGCGAACGAGCGGTCGCCATGGAGTTCGTGAAAATCGGTGAACAGCTCGTGCACGTAATCGAGCGTGTACGGACGCTGCGGATGACGCGCGATCTGCGAAACCTGCCACGGGCTCAGGTTCGCATAGAGGTCCTTCGTGAGCTGCTGGCTCTTCTTCGACAGCCGCTCGATTTCTTCCGAAATATCGACGGCCGAATCGTCCTGAACGAAGCGCAGTTCTTCGATCTTCGCTTCCAGTTCAGCGATCGGCTGTTCGAAATCCAGAAACGTGGTCTTCATGTGTGGGAATCCTTCACTTTGCGGCAGCGCGTATTCTAACCGCGCCAGCCCGCGCCGAAATCGGCTCAGAACTATCGATTTCTTCGATCGATAGGATTTTTCTTAATAACTAACGGCTGACTCAAGCCTCACGACGGCTCGAGGCTGCGCCACATGTACCACGTCGCGACAGTACGCCACGGCTCCCAGTTGGCCGCGACTTCGCGCGCTTCGCTGCGCGTGACCGGCTCGCCACTGAAATAGTTGACGCTGATCGCGCGGATCAGACCGAGATCGTCGAGCGGCAGCACGTTCGGGCGCGCGAGATTGAAGATCAGGAACATCTCGGCGGTCCAGCGGCCAATGCCGCGAATTGCCGTGAGCTCCGCGATCACGTCCTCGTCGTCCATCGACGTCCACTTGCCGACATGCAGCGCGCCCGAGACGAAATGCTGCGCGAGATCGAGAATGTATTCCGTCTTGCGTTTCGAGAGCCCGCACGCGGCGAGCTTTTCGTGACCGAGTTTCAGGAACTGTTGCGGCACGAGCTTCGGACACGCGGCTTCCACACGCTGCCAGAGCGCTTGCGCCGCCGCCGTCGAAATCTGCTGGCCGACCACCGAACGCGCGAGCGTGACGAACGGATCGTCGCGGCTCAGCAAATGCACGGGGCCGAACTTCGGAATCAGCTTCTTGAGAATACGGTCGCGCTTGACGAGGTCCGCGCAGGCCTTGTCCCAATAGTCGGGACGCTGCACTTCGAATTCGAGATCGCCGAGCGCATTCGCCGCCGGCTCCACGGCTTCGAGCACCGCCGGACCATTGGAGAGCGCGGCCTCGATCGCCGCGCCGTCGAGCGCCTCGTGCGATGTGGACGCGCCGTTTGCCTTACCACGCGCCGCCTTGGTAGCCGGCTTTGTCGCTGCCTTGCCGCCCGCGCCATTGAGCGCGCGCTTTGCACCTGCGGGTGCGCCCGCAGTTCCGCCCGTTAGCGACGCAGACCGCCTGGTCTGCGTCTTCGTGGCCGTTGCCATCCTGCCTCCTGCCTCGCGAATCGATCAGTGGAAACTGGACAGCCCGCTTACACGCGGCGCCACTCGGTCAATCCGCCCGGTTTGTCTTCGAGCGCGACACCGGCTTCGAGCAGTTCGGCCCGAATCCGGTCCGCCTCCGCATACTGCTTCGCCTGCTTGGCCGCCGTGCGCGCCGCGATCTTCGCTTCGACCGCTGCCACGTCGAGCGCGCCCGCCTCTTCTGCGCCCACAGCCTGTTGCAGATACACGCGCGGCTCGCGCACGAGCAGCCCGATCACGCGTGCGAGGCGCTGCAGCTGACGCGCGAGCACGGCGTCGCGCGTACGATTCACCTCGCTCGCGAGTTCGAACAGCACGGCGATCGCCACCGGCGTGTTGAAGTCGTCGTTCATTGCCGCACGAAAACGCTGTGCGTACGGCTCATTCCAGTCGAGCTCACCGGCGTCGGGCGTCACGTCCTTCAACGCCGTGTAAAGACGCGTGAGCGCGTTGCGCGCGTCGTCGAGATGCACGTCGCTGTAATTCAGCGGCGAGCGGTAATGCGCGCGCGCCATGAAGAAGCGCACCACTTCTGCATCGTACTTCGCCAGCACTTCGCGGATCGTGAAGAAGTTGCCGAGCGACTTCGACATCTTCTCGTTGTCGATATTCACGAAGCCGTTATGCATCCACGTATTGACGAACGTCTTGCCGGTCGCGCCTTCGCTCTGTGCAATCTCGTTCTCGTGGTGCGGAAACTGCAGGTCCTGGCCACCGCCATGAATGTCGAAGTGCTCGCCGAGCAGCGTGCAGCCCATGGCCGAGCATTCGATATGCCAGCCCGGACGGCCGCGCCCGTACATCGAGTCCCAGCTCGTGTCGGCCGGCTCTTGCGGTTTTGCCTGTTTCCACAGGACGAAGTCAAGCGGATCCTGCTTGGCATCGTTCGTCGCCACACGTTCGCCCGCGCGCAGGTCCTCGATCGACTTGCCCGAGAGCGCGCCATAGTTCGCGAACTTGCGCACGGCGTAGTTCACGTCGCCGTCCGCACCCTGGTACGCGTAACCGTTGCGCTCGAGCTTGCCGATCATGTCGAGCATCTGCGGGATGTACTGCGTCGCGCGCGGCTCATGGTCGGGACGCTCGATGCCGAGCGCGTCCGCGTCTTCGTGAAGCGCTGCGATGAAACGGTCGGTGAGCTGCTTGATCGTCTCGCCGTTTTCCACCGCGCGACGAATGATCTTGTCATCGATATCGGTAATGTTGCGCACGTAGGTCACGTTGTAACCGAGCGCGCGCAACCAGCGCTGTACGATATCGAACACCACCATCACGCGCGCATGCCCGATGTGACAATAGTCGTACACCGTCATCCCGCAGACGTACATACGCACGACGCCGGGCTCGAGTGGCACGAAAATTTGCTTGTCACGCGCGAGCGTGTTGTAGATGCGCAGTGATTCCATAAAGGCGATGGATACGTGGGTCGAAAGAAATCCGCGGCGGCGCCGACCGCAGCCAGCGGGTGATGCCCGCATGACTCAGGCTGCTGTCTGTCGGCGTCCGGACTGCAAACAGGTTGCTATGCTCAGCGGAGACGACCACGAGTGGCGTTGGAAAGCCCGGCGACTCGCGCAAGCGCCCGTAATGCAAACATAACGCGAACAAACGGGCGAGGGACAAAGCGCGCGACGAAAACGCACAGACCTTTTGTTAGAATGGCTCGGAGTATAACACCGCGACCTCACCCTATGAAACCTTCCAGCGGCCGCGCGCCCCGCGCTGCGACCCTTGCCGCGTCGGCTCTCTCGAGCGTCGCGATCGTGCTGTGCAGCGTGAGCATCGCGCATGCCGCGCCCCCGGCGACGTCCGACGCCACACCAGGCGCCGACGCAGCGATCAGCCAGCAGGACTGGGCTGGCGCGCTGCGCCAGCTCGACGAACGCATCAAGACGAACCCGCGCGACGTGCAGGCGAAGTTCAAGCGCGCGACCATTCTCGCGCGCCTGAACCGCGACGACGACGCGATCGAGGCGTTCACCGAACTTACGCAGCTCTACCCCGAACTGCCCGAGCCTTACAACAATCTCGCGGCGCTTTATGCCAAGCATGGCCGCTACGAGGAGGCGCGCGTCGCACTCGAAACGGCGGTGAAGGCGAACCCTTCGTACAGTCTCGCGTGGGAGAATCTCGGCGACCTGTACCTGCGCCTGGCCGATGCGTCATACCGACGCGCGCAAACGCTCGGTCACACGAGCGGCGCGACGTCGCAACGCCTCGCCGACATCGCGAAGATCATCTCGCCGCCGCCCGCTGCGAAGAAAGCGAACGCCGCTGCGGCAGCGCCAGAAGCCGCGTCGGGCGCAAGCCCGACGGCGCTCGTGCCCGCGTTCACCAATCCCGCGTACCAGTTCGGCGGCTCGACGGGGTCGCTGGCGATGCCGCCTTTCGTGGCGCCGTCGAACTAACACGTGGCGCGCAGCACCTCGCGCGCCGCAACACGTTTTTCCCGCACTTCCGAGGATACTCATGAAATGGTTGATGTTGGCGCTCGGCAGCGCCGCCCTGATCGCGAACGCACCCGCCTTTGCGCAAAACGGCCAGCCGGCCGCCGCGCATCCGCAAGTGCTCTTCAAGACCAGTGAAGGCGACATTCGCGTCGAACTCTATCCGGAGAAAGCGCCGAAGACCGTCGACAATTTCCTGCAGTACGTGAAGGCTGGCCAGTACAACGGCACGATCTTTCATCGCGTGATTCGCGGCTTCATGATCCAGGGCGGCGGCTACACGCAAAGCTTCGTCGAGAAGCCCACGCGCGCGCCGGTCGCGCTCGAAAGCAAGAACGGCCTGAAGAACCTCACGGGCACGATCGCGATGGCGCGCACGAGCGACCCGAATTCGGCCACCGCGCAGTTCTTCATCAACACCGTCGACAACGCCGGCCTCGACTATCCGAACCCGGACGGCAACGGCTATGCCGTGTTCGGCAAGGTCACGCAGGGCATGGACGTCGTGAAGAAGATCGAAGCGGCGCCCACCACCTCGCGCGGGCCGATGGCCGACGTGCCGCAAAAGGAAATCGTGATCGAATCGGCGACCGTCGTCGGCAAGTAAAGCGCCGGCAACACGCCAGGTCATCATCGACTAACCGGGCGGCAATGCCGCCCTCACCCGTCGCACGTCGCGGCGCCGGCACACGCGTTGGGCAACACGCCCCGCCTCTTGCCGATGCAGCGACGTTCACTCCCCCAGCCACAGGCAAAGGATCCCATCATGGTCGAACTGCACACGAACCACGGCGTCATCAAGCTCGAACTGAACGCCGAGAAGGCCCCGAAGACGGTCGCCAACTTCCTCAACTACGTGAAGAACGGCCACTATGACGGCACGGTGTTCCACCGCGTCATCGACGGGTTCATGATCCAGGGCGGCGGCTTCGACGCCGGCATGAAGCAAAAGCCGACCGAAGCGCCGATCGAAAACGAAGCGAACAACGGCCTGAAGAACGAACGCGGCTCGATCGCCATGGCGCGCACCAACGACCCGCACTCGGCATCGGCACAGTTCTTCATCAACGTGGCCGACAACGACTTCCTGAACCACTCGTCGCCGACGCCGCAAGGCTGGGGCTACGCCGTGTTCGGCAAGGTCGTGGAAGGCCTCGAAGTGGTCGACAAGATCAAGAAGGTCAAGACGGGCTCGAAGGGCTTCCATCAGGACGTGCCGGTCGACGACGTCGTGATCGAAAAGGCTGTCGTCGTCGAATAAGCTTCAACCCACTCTCACGCACACCCTTCATCGATGCTGCAGGAAAAGGCTTTACGACACGCTGCCGCGGGCGTGCCCGGCGAGGGCAAGCGCCCGCACGCGGCTCGCCCGTTCCTGTTCATTTCCGATGTCCATCTGAATGAAGGGATTCCGCGTACGGTCGCCGCGTTCGAGCGCTTTATCCGGGTCACGGCCGATCAGGCCGACTCGGTGTTCATACTCGGCGACCTCTTCGAATACTGGATCGGTGACGACATGCTCAGCGATCCGTTCCCCGCGCGCATGGCTGCACTCATGCATACGCTCTCCGAGCGCGGCATCGCGCTCTACATCATGCACGGCAACCGCGACTTTCTGATGGGCAAGCGCTTCATGAAAGCCGCGGGCGCGATCTGGCTGCCCGACCCCATCGCGATCACCGCGTTCGGCACGCGTCTCGCACTCGCGCACGGCGATGCGATGTGCACCGACGATCACGGCTATCAGATCTTTCGCAAGCTCGCGCGCAACCGGCTCGTGCAACTGCTGTTTCTCGCATGGCCGTTTCGCTGGCGGCGTGCGATTGCCGAGCGCGCGCGCTACGCGAGCGAAAGCAAGCGCAGCGGGCCGCGCCTGCCGAAGTACGACGTCACGGCAAAAGGCGTGGCGGCGCTCTTCAAGCGCGCGCGTGCGAACACCATCGTGCACGGTCACACGCACAGGCCGGCGCGCCACCAGGAGCCCGGCGGCACGCGTTGGGTCTTGCCCGACTGGGATCTCGATCACGGCAAGCCACGCGGCGGCTATCTGCGCGTGGACGCCGAAGGGTTCAGGGTCTTGCCGCTGGACTGAAACCGAGGTGTGCCGCTTCTAGCACCCTGGTCGCGCCGCGCGTCAAACGCGCACGGGCGCTTTCTCTTCTTCGCTGGCCGCCGCAACGGCCTGCGGACCGCCACATTCCAACCCCTCCGACAGACGCCGCAATTCGGCGAGCGCCGCATCGGCGCCGTGCAGCGCCTCGAGACGCGTGCCGAGGCGCTCGAGCGCAACGACGATGGCATCGACACGCTGCGCCTGCGTGGCTGCGTGGTCGATCAGGCCGTGGATCGCGAGCGAAACCGGGTCGTCCGCATTGGGCGTGATGCCGTAAGCGCAGAAGCCCTCGCGCGCCGAAGCCGGCTTGGCCTGCACCGGCGCAGTCTTCGCCGGCGCGACGACGCGCGCGGGGTTGCCCACCGCCGTCGCGCCGTCCGGCACCGGCTTCACGACGACGGCGTTCGAGCCGATCTTCGCCCCGGCACCCACCGTGAAGCCGCCGAGCACCTTCGCGCCCGCACCGACGATCACGCCCGCACCCAATGTCGGATGGCGCTTGGCGCCACGCGTGAGCGACGTGCCGCCGAGCGTCACGCCCTGATAGATCGTGCAGTCGTCGCCGACCTCGGCCGTCTCGCCGATCACGACGCCCATGCCGTGATCGATGAACACGCGCCTGCCGATGGTCGCGCCCGGATGGATTTCGATGCCGGTAAGAAAACGTGCGATCTGCGAAACGTAACGCGCGAGCCAGCGGCGCTGCGCGCGCCAGCACGCATGCGCGAAGCGATGGAGCACGAGCGCATGCAGACCCGGATAACAGGTCAGGACCTCCCACGCACTGCGCGCGGCGGGATCGCGCTCGCGGATCGTGGCAATGTCTTCGCGAAGTCTCTTGAACATGGCAGTCACGCAAAAAAACGTGTGAAACAGGGGGAATGGCGGCCGCACGCCACCGCAGCGTGCGCGCGAAGCGGCGCAGCGGCTATTGCAGCCACGCGCATTTGCTTATGAATTTATCGCCGGTTTTCAGCCGATTGTAGGCGCAAAGCCGATTTGCGGTCGGAAGTCCCCGACAGCGGCAAGGTCGGACGCCGGCGCGCACGTCGCGCCGGCCCGGCGCATCAACGGTTCTCGCCTTTGCCCTTGAGCATGAGAATGTGCTTGGCGATGCCGCGCACGATATTGACCTCCTCGCGCTCGAGCCCCGAGCGGGCAAAGAGCCGCCGTAGTCGCGACATCAGCTTCTTCGGATTGGCGGGGTCGAGAAAGTCGAGCGCGATGAGCGCGTTCTCGAGGTGCACATACATGCGCTCGATGTCGTCGCTCGTCGCAAGCGGCGATCCAGCCGAAAGCTGGGAAGTCCCGCCCGCTCCGCCAGCCGCCGGCAACGCCGCGGCAGGCGCGCTCTCGCCGAGATACGCGAGGCGCAGTTCGTAGGAGAGCACCTGGACCGCCTGGGCAAGATTGAGCGAGCTATAGGCGGGGTTGGCCGGGATGTGCGCAAGCGCGCTGCAGCGCTCGACATCGTCGTTCGAGAGGCCCGTGCGCTCATTGCCGAACACGAGCGCGATGTCGCCGCCGTGCGCCACCTGGCGGCAAGCGTCCTGCACCGCCCGGCGCGGCGCGGCGGGCGGCGGCCCGTACTCGCGCGTGCGCGCAGTGAGCGCGAGCGACCATTGCACGCCCGCCAGCGCGTCGGCGAGCGTCGGCACGATGTGGGCGGCCGCGAGCACGTCGTCGGCCCCGCTCGCCATCGCGACGGCTTCCGGGTCGCAGTGGACCTGCGGCACGCGCGGCGCCACCAGCACGAGGCGCGAGAATCCCATGGTCTTCAGCGCGCGCGCCGCCGCGCCGACATTGCCGGGGTGGCTCGGCTCGACGAGCACGAAGCGGGTGGACGTGAAGCCGCCGCGCAGCGGCTCGTGGGCGTCGCCGAAAGCCGGCGCCGGTGCGTGGGAATCAGGTGAATCGGGGTGCGCCAAGATGGTTCTCTAACTGCGAAAGGGAGATTGAAATATCTATGTTAGCGCGCCTCGCGCCGCGGCGAGGGCCGCTCACGCGGATCGTGGCGCGCCAGGCCGCCCGCCATCGCGTTTGCGCCGGCGCGCAGACCGGCCGAACGTCATATCCATAGAAATCCCGATATCCTGCCCGGGAGAAGCCATAGAAATGCCGATACTCGGGTAAAATGGCGGTTTCGCGCGCGTCGGGCGAATCGCGCAGCCGTGTGGTTGCCCGCCAGACGCTCGGCACATTGCTGGCCACTTTCTGGCAAACCGCGCCGCCGCGCACCGCTCTTATCCAATTCGTCTCCGTTGACGGGACAGGTTCCGCAGGTCCGATTCGTGACCCGCGCCCTGTCCAATCGTTAGACGCTTTTATCTTTTGCACCACCGGCACGCAGCGAGCTTTCGCGCGAGCGCCGGACAACAAGGATCCTGGCTCATGCATCCCATGCTCAACATCGCTGTCAAGGCCGCGCGCCGCGCCGGACAGATCATCAACCGCGCGTCGCTCGACCTCGACCTCGTGCAGGTCGCGAAGAAGCAGCATAACGATTTCGTCACGGAAGTCGACAAGGCGGCCGAAGCCGCCATCATCGAAACGCTCAAGACGGCCTACCCCGACCACGCCATCCTCGCCGAGGAATCGGGCGAATCGGACAACGAGTCCGAGTACCAGTGGATCATCGATCCGCTCGACGGCACCACCAACTTCATCCACGGCTTCCAGTACTACTGCGTCTCGATCGCGCTCGCGCACAAGGGCATTGTCACGCAGGCCGTGGTCTATGACCCGACTCGCAACGATCTCTTCACCGCCTCGCGCGGCCGCGGCGCGTTCCTGAACGACCGCCGCATCCGTGTGGGCCGCCGCGACCGTCTCGCCGACGGCCTGATCGGCACCGGCTTCCCGTTCCGCGAAAAGGACGGCCTCGACAGCTACTGCGAACTGTTCGCCGACATGACCAACGCGTGCGCGGGCCTGCGCCGCCCGGGCGCGGCCGCGCTCGATCTGGCCAACGTCGCCGCCGGCCGCATGGACGGCTTCTTCGAGCAGGGTCTCAATCCGTGGGACGTCGCCGCGGGCGGCCTGCTCGTGACGGAAGCCGGCGGTCTGATCGGCAACTACACGGGCGACTCGGACTTCCTGCACGTGGGCGAAGTCGTCGCGGGCAACCCGAAGATCTACGCGCAAATGGTGCCGATCCTCTCGAAGTACACGCGCGTCACGAAGGCGGCCTGATCGTCCATGCGCGTCGCGGTGCACGCCTTGTTCCACCGCGACGCGTGCAACGCGCGCGCCAGGTCAGCCCTGGCCCACCCATGCGCAGCGAGCGGCTTCGGCCGCTTTTTTGTTTCGCCGGTCGCCCTGCCGCAAGAGGGCCACGCACGCATCCGATGAAAAAAGGCTTCTACACGATCATCGCCGCGCAGTTCGTGTCGTCGCTTGCCGACAACGCACTCCTCATCGCGGCGATCGCGCTGCTCACAGTGATTGCTTCGCCCGCCTGGGTGACGCCGCTCCTGCAGATCTTCTTCACGATCTCTTACGTGCTGCTCGCGCCTTTCGTCGGCGCGTTCGCCGACGCCCTGCAAAAGCGCCACGTGATGTTCGTCTCGAACGCGCTCAAGGCGGGCGGTTGCCTGCTGATGATCGCAGGCGTGCATCCCATGCTCGCGTATGGCGTGGTCGGCTTCGGCGCCGCCGCGTACTCGCCAGCAAAGTACGGAATCCTGACGGAATTGCTGCCGGCCGAAAAACTCATCGCCGCCAATGCATGGCTCGAATCGGCCACGGTGCTATCCACCATCGTTGGCACGATGATGGGCGGCGCGCTCGTTTCGACGTACGCCGATCGTTTCGTCACGCGCCATCCGCTACCGCTCATCCATTCGGCCGCCCACCTCGCGATGCTCGCCGTGATGATCACGTATGTGTGCGCCGCGATCATCAACATCGGCATTCCCGACACGCTTGCCCGCTATGAAAACCGGCTCAGGGAGCCGGCGCGGCTCATGGGCGATTTCACGCATAGTTTCAATGTGCTCTGGACCGACAAGCTCGCGCAAATCGCACTCTGGGTCACGACCCTGATGTGGGGCGCGGCGGTCACGCTGCAATTGCTCGTGCTCAAATGGGCCGACGCGAATCTCGGACTCTCGCTCTCGAAAGCCGCCGTGATGCAGGGCGTGACGGGACTCGGCATTGCGCTGGGCGCGGGCGCGGCAGCCGCATGGGTGTCGCTGCGCGCCTCGTTGCGCGTGCTGCCCGTGGGCGTGCTGTGCGGCGCAGTGGCGATCGGCATGGCGTTCTACAGCAAGGGCCTGTTTCCGCAAGGCGTGGGCGTGCGCTTCGGCACGTTCATCGTGCCCTTCTATCTGCTTTTCGCGTATCCGCTGATGGTGCTGCTCGGCGTGCTCGCCGGTTTTTTCATCGTGCCGATGAACGCCCTGCTCCAGCATCGCGGCGCGACCCTGCTTTCGGCGGGCCACTCGATCGCGGTGCAGAATTTCAACCAGAATCTCGCGGTGCTGCTCATGCTCGGCGCGTATGCGCTGCTGCTCACCGCGAAGGTACCCGTGCAGTGGATCATCGTCGTGTTCGGCGTGTTCGTTTCCACGATGATCTGGCTCGCCATGCGGCACAGTGCGGCAAACGCGCGCACCGTGGACCTGCAGGCGCTGGTCGACGAATGATCGGATGGCGTTAGCCGAAAGGCTGGCTTTACATGCAATCGGCGCGCGTTAAACTCACGCCCTGAACCCCTAGCAAGACACCGAGGATGGCTACACACACCGCAGGCGCAGCCGACACCGCGCAACACACTCCCATGATGCAGCAGTACCTGCGCATCAAGGCCGATCATCCGGGTACGCTCGTGTTCTACCGCATGGGCGACTTCTACGAGCTCTTCTTCGAAGACGCCGAGAAAGCCGCGCGCCTGCTCGACCTCACGCTCACGCAGCGCGGCGCGTCGGCGGGCAATCCGATCAAGATGGCGGGCGTGCCGCATCACGCGGTCGAGCAATATCTCGCAAAGCTCGTGAAGCTGGGCGAGTCGGTCGCGATCTGCGAGCAGATCGGCGACCCGGCCACGTCGAAGGGCCCGGTCGAGCGCAAGGTCGTGCGCGTGGTGACGCCCGGCACGCTGACAGACGCAGCGCTCCTTTCCGACAAGAACGACGTCTACCTGATGGCCGTTTGCCCCGGCCACAACCGCCGCGGCGTGACCGTCAATGTCGGGCTCGCGTGGCTCAATCTCGCCAGCGGCGCGCTGCGCCTCGCGGAAGTCGCGCCGGAACAGGTCGCCACGGCGTTCGAGCGTATTCGGCCGGCGGAAATCCTCGTCGCGGAAATGCCGGCGGAAACGTCCGCCTGGGCGCCGCCCGCCGGATCGGGCGCGCTCACGCGCGTACCCGCCTGGCACTTCGACGTCGGCTCGGGCAAGCAGCGCCTGTGCGACCAGCTCGACGTGGCGAGCCTCGACGGCTTCGGCGCGCAAACGCTCACGAGCGCGTGCGGCGCGGCGGGCGCGCTGCTGCTCTATGCGGCGGCCACGCAGGGCCAGCAACTGCGCCACGTGCGCAGCCTGAAAGTCGAAGCCGAATCGGAATACATCGGGCTCGATCCGGCCACGCGCCGCAACCTCGAACTCACCGAAACGTTGCGCGGCACCGAATCGCCCACGCTCTGCTCGCTGCTCGACACGTGCAGTACCGCCATGGGCAGCCGCTTGCTGCGTCACTGGCTCCATCACCCGCCGCGCCAGGCTGCGATTGCGCAAATGCGCCAGCAAGCCATCGGCGCGCTGCTGGAGGCGCCACCGCAAGCGAGCGTCGATACGCTGCGCGGCGCGCTGCGCCAGATCGCCGACGTCGAGCGCATCACGGGGCGGCTCGCGCTGCTTTCCGCGCGCCCCCGCGACCTGTCGAGCCTGCGCGACACCTTCGCGGCGTTGCCCGCGCTGCGCGAACAGGTTGCAGCCGCAAGCGGCGCGGCCACGTCGCTTGCGCACATCGCCGAGGCGCTCGAACCGCCAGCAGAATGCGCGGCGCTGCTGCTGCGCGCAGTCGCGCCCGAGCCGGCCGCCATGGTGCGCGACGGCGGCGTGATCGCGCGCGGCTACGACGCGGACCTCGACGAACTGCGCGACATCTCCGAGAACTGCGGCCAGTTCCTGCTCGACCTCGAAACGCGCGAGCGCACGCGCACCGGCATCGGCAATCTGCGCGTCGAGTACAACAAGGTGCATGGCTTCTATATCGAAGTCACGCGCGGCCAGACCGACAAGGTTCCCGACGACTATCGCCGTCGTCAAACGCTCAAGAACGCCGAGCGCTACATCACGCCTGAACTCAAGACGTTCGAGGATAAGGCGCTCTCGGCGCAGGAACGCGCGCTTTCGCGCGAGAAGGCGCTCTACGACGCGCTGCTGCAATCGCTGCTGCCGTTCATTCCCGATTGCCAGCGCGTGGCCGCCGCGCTCGCCGAACTCGACCTGCTGGCCGCCTTCGCCGAACGCGCCCGCGCGCTCGACTGGAATGCGCCCACGTTCACGGAAGCCCCCGGCATCGAGATCGAGCAAGGCCGGCATCCCGTGGTCGAAGCACAGGTCGAGCAGTTCATCGCCAACGACTGCCTGCTTTCTGCCGAGCGCAAGCTGCTGCTCATCACCGGCCCGAACATGGGCGGTAAATCGACCTTCATGCGGCAGACCGCGCTTATCGCCCTGCTCGCCTACGTGGGCAGCTACGTGCCGGCGAAGCGCGCAAGCTTCGGGCCGATCGACCGCATCTTCACGCGCATCGGCGCCGCCGACGACCTCGCGGGCGGCCGCTCGACCTTCATGGTCGAAATGACCGAAGCCGCCGCCATTCTCAACGACGCCACGCCGCAAAGCCTCGTGCTGATGGACGAGATCGGGCGCGGCACGTCGACGTTCGACGGCCTCGCACTCGCGTGGGCCATTGCGCGGCATCTGCTCGCGCACAACGGTTGCCACACGCTCTTCGCCACGCACTACTTCGAGCTCACGCAACTGCCGACGGAATTTGCTCAAGCGGCGAACGTGCATCTTTCAGCCGTCGAACACGGTCACGGCATCGTCTTCCTGCATGCGGTGCAGGAAGGGCCGGCGAACCAGAGCTACGGCCTGCAGGTCGCGCAGCTCGCGGGTGTGCCCGCCGCCGTGATCCGCGCGGCGCGCAAACATCTCGTGCATCTGGAGCAGCAATCGGCAGGACAGCCCACGCCGCAACTCGACCTGTTCGCCGCGCCCGCCGCCGACTACGACGACGAAGCACCGTTCGTGGAAGATCGCGCTGCGCCGGCCGCAGAGGAAGATCTGGGCGCGTCGCTCGTCGCACAGCGGCTGCGCGCACTCGATCCGAACGAATTGCGCCCGCGCGACGCGCTCGACCTGTTGTACGAACTGCATGAGCTGGCCACGGCGCCGGACACGAAGCGCTGAGCGTCGCCTCGCGACGCCGCCGCGGCCACCGCAACCGGCGGGCCGCGGCAGCCCCCGTTCGCGCTATCTGAAAATTATGCGCCGTGTGTCATGCGCGTTGATGCTGGCGTCGTTGCTGGGTTCGCCGCTCGCGGCGCTCGCACAAGCGCCGCGCTATGCCTTCGCGGTCGTGGCGAACGCACTCACCTCGCAGTCCGAGGAAGCGTCGGCGCAGCGGCTCATCGATGCCATCGGGCGCGACCCGCAAATCGCCTTCATCGTCTACGACGGCAATCTCAAAGGCGCACGCGAGACCTGCGCCGACCATCTCTACGAGCGGCGTCACGACATTCTCGATGCGTCACGTGCGCCGCTCGTGTTCGTGCCAGGCGAGCGCGACTGGGTCACCTGCGGCATGAATGGCTCGGGTGCCTACGATCCCGCAGAGCGACTCGATTTCCTGCGACAGAACTTTTTCTCCGATCCCAATGCGCTCGGTCAGACACCCTTGACGCTCACGCGCGAGAGCGAAGTTTCGCGCTTCCGGCCGTATCGGGAAAACGTGCGCTGGCAACTTGGCGACACCGTGTTCATTGGGCTGAATGTGCCGGACGGGAACAATCACTATCTCAATGCAGGCGGGCGCAATGGCGAGTTCGAAGACCGCGTGATCGCCAACAGCTTCTGGCTCGAACATGCGGCCGAATATGCGAAGCGCCGCAACGCGCGCGCAATTGTCATCTTCATGCAGGGCAACGCGATGCCCGAGCATTACGAGCGGCCGGATCGCTTCGCGTGGCTGCGCTTTCACCGTGCGCCGCGCGACGGCTATCTCGAGTTGCGCCGCAGCCTCGTGAAGCTCGCCGAAACGTTCCGCGGCCAGATCATCATCGTGAATGCAGACGACTCGAAGCTCGCACGCGGCTTCACGATCGATCAGCCGCTGCGTAACGACAAAGGCGCCAGGATAGAAAACGTCACGCGCATCGCGTTCTCGCTGCGCGACCCACTTACGCAGTGGCTGCAGGTAGACGCCGACATGGCGCGCCGTACGCCTCTGCGCGTGAGCGTGCGCGACGTACCGAAACATCTGCCAGTGCTTCCCACACCACCGTCGTTGAATCTGCCAGGCGTAGCGTCGCCCGCGATGCCGGAAATGCCCGAAGTGTCGTCGATGCCGGATGTGACCGAGATTCCGGGCATGCCGCAGTCGCCCGACGTGGCGCCCGTGACGCCGGGCGCATCCGGAACCGCCGTGCCGCAAGGCTTGCCGGCGCCTGAAAACGGCGTGCCGAAGCCGGTATGGCCCGCGCAGGGTGGCCAGAATGGACTAGATGGTACAAGTGGGCAGAACAGCCCGGAAGGTGGGAATAGCGGCGGCCAGTTGCAGCCACCCGGCGCACCGGCGTCGGGCGGCTTCGCGCATTGATCGGCGATTAGTGCAGGGTGGGTTTCGAGGCGCCTTCGTCGCCGTCGTCTTCTTCGTCTTCGTCGACGATTTCGAGGCCATCCGCGCCGTGCGCGTGCTCATGTTCGATTTCGTCTTCGGTGGCGACACGCACCTCCTTGACCGTCAGGGCGAAGCGCAGCGCCATGCCCGCCAGGGGGTGATTGCCGTCGAGCACGACCTTGTCTTCGGCGACGTCCGTGACCGTATAGATGAGCGCGTCGAGGTCTTCGTCGCCTTCTTCGGGCGTGCCTTCGAACTGCATACCCACTTCGAGCGGCTCCGGAAAGCGGTTGCGCGGCTCGATCTTCACGAGCTCGGGATCGTATTCGCCGAAGGCGTCCTGCGGCTCAAGCTGGATCTGGGTCTCGAAGCCCGGCTCCTGCCCGTCCAGCACTTCCTCGATCTTGGGGAACGTGCCATCATAGCCGCCGTGCAGATAGACCATCGGCTCGTCGCTTTCCTCAATCAGATTGCCCTGCGCATCCGATAGCTTGTAAGCGACCGACACGACGGTGTCCTTTGCAATTTTCATTCGTTCCTCCAGATTACAGACCACATTATACGATGCCGAAGCGGTCCCCAGACCACCCGGTGGACGCGCGCAAGCAGCGCGCCTCCCTCCCCCTGGCATGCCCCGCGCCCGATGTTGCCACGCCGCTCCTGGGCGGCCTGACTCCGGCGCAGTTCATGCGCAAATACTGGCAGAAAAAGCCCCTCTTGATCCGCCAGGCGATTCCCGGGATCGAAGCGCCACTCTCTCGCGACGAACTCTTCGCGCTTGCGGACAGCGACGACGTCGAGTCGCGGCTCATCACCCATTTTCGCCGCCGCTGGGCGCTCGAACACGGTCCGTTCTCGCCGGACGAACTGCCCACGCCGAAGACTCGCCAATGGTCGCTGCTCGTGCAAGGTGCCGACCTGCACGACGACCGCGCGCGCGCCCTGCTCGAGCGCTTTCGTTTCGCGCCCGACGCGCGGCTCGACGACCTCATGATCTCTTACGCGTCGGACGGCGGCGGTGTGGGCCCGCACTTCGATTCGTATGATGTCTTCCTGCTGCAGGTGCATGGCAAGCGCCGCTGGCGCATTGGCGCGCAGCGCGACCTCTCTCTTCAGGAAGGTTTGCCGCTCAAGATTCTCGCGAATTTCGAACCTGAAGAAGAGTGGCTGCTGGAGCCAGGCGACATGCTGTACCTGCCGCCACATATCGCGCACGACGGCGTCGCCGAGGGCGAATGCATGACGTGCTCGATCGGCTTTCGTTCTCCTTCCACGAGTGAATTGACAAGCCAGTTTCTATACTGGCTCGCCGAGCGCGGCGCGAACGACGACAACGGCAAGCCCACGCTCTATCGCGACCCCGACCAGCCGGCCGTTGCGCACCCCGCGCAGCTGCCCCCGGCACTCGTAGAGCGTGTTGGAGGCGTGCTTGCTAAAGTGCGCTGGAGCAACGCCGATGTCTCCTCGTTCGTAGGCTCCTGGCTGTCCGAACCGAAAGCCAATGTCGTATTCGACGCCCCCGAAAAGCCGCTCGACGAAGCCCGTTTCGTTGCGCAAGCGGCAAAAAATGGGATAACACTCGACCGCAGGACAATCCTGCTTTACGATTCGCGGTCGTATTACCTGAACGGGGAACAGTACTTGCTCAAAGAGGCAAGAAAGTGGCTGCCGGCACTGGCCGACAGGCGCTCTATGGACGGGAAACGCTTTGTAACACTCTCACACGATTCGTGTGTGACAGCGTTGCTACACGAGTGGTATCGTGCGGGCTGGATTCGGACCGGGGTGCTTGCCTAAGCGCTTCGGACTGTTATACCGTACTAAAATAGTGCTTGTATGAGAAAGACAACGTATTGTCCCCGGATTTGTCGACGGTCGATACGAAAGTGCCTATAATTTCCGGCCAGGCCGTAGGGAAGATTCACGCTCTTGCAGTGCATCTCCACCAGCGGCTCAGGTCGGTGTTGGGGCACATTTACCGGTATTATTTTGCGCTGTTGCTTACCTTTAACCATAAAAGGACGTGATCATGAAGAAATCCCTCCTCGTAGCATCCCTGCTGGCAGCTGTTGCACTCGCTGCGTGCAACAAGAGCAGCGACCAAGCTGCTGCGCCGGCTAGCGACGCTGCTGCTGCTTCGGCACCGGCTGCTGCTGCTTCGGACGCTGCTGCTGCTGCTTCGGGCGCTGCTGCTGCTGCGAGCGACGCTGCTGCTTCGGCTACCGCCGCTGCTTCGGACGCTGGCGCTGCTGCTTCGGACGCAGGCGCTTCGGCTCCGGCTGCTGCTTCGGGCGCAAGCCAGTAAGTTGCGTTCGCGCGACGCTCGCTGGAGACCACGGTCCCGGCGAGCATCGCAGCGAACCGTCGTACGGTCTGCTGCCTGCGTCAAACGCGCTTCAGACATACGGCGGGCAAGCGAAAAAGCCACGAACTCACGTTCGTGGCTTTTTTGTTATGCGGTGCGCATGAGGCTTAACGTGCCTCGCCCTGCTCCCCTGCCTCCTCGTTCTTCTCTTCGAAGAACGCCTGCACCACCTCAATTTCCCGCGTCCGCTTGAACGGCGGCAGGCTTTGCCAGATACGTCGACCGTACGGCTTGTCGACGAGACGGGTGTCGCAAATCATCAACACGCCGCGGTCGGTTTCCGCTCGAATCAGCCGCCCCGCGCCCTGCTTGAGCGTGATCACCGCCTGCGGGAGCTGGTGGACCGCAAACGGGCTCAGGCCTTTCTTCGCCAGCGCGTCGAGCCGTGCCGCCAATACCGGATCGTCGGGCGGCGCGAACGGCAGCTTGTCGATGACCACGAGCGAAAGCGCATCGCCGCGCACGTCCACGCCTTCCCAGAAACTTTGGCTGCCCACGAGAATTGCATTGCCGTAGGCGCGGAAACGCTCGAGCAACTCCGTGCGGCTCGCGTCGCCCTGTACGAGCAGCGGCGTGTTCCAGCCGCGCGCCTCGATCGTGTCGCGCAGCTTCTGCGCGATGCGGTCGACGGCGCGCAACGTCGTGCAAAGCATGAAGACACCGCCGCCCGACGCCTCGATCGCCGGCAACGCCGCATCGAACACGGCGTCGGTGAACTGCGGCGACGACGGCTGCGGCATATTGCGCGGCACGTAAAGCAGACCTTGCGCGGGATAGTCGAACGGGCTTGGCAGCGTCATCGAGCGGCGCGAGCTCAAACCCATTTGCGCCGCGTAGTGCGTGAAGTCGCCGCGCACCGAAAGTGTGGCCGATGTGAAGACCCACGTGCGCGGCACGCCCGCGCGTTGCTTCGCGAAAATCGGCGCCACGGAAAGCGGGGTTTCGTGCAACTGCACCGTGTGCGAGAACACCTCGACCCAGCGGACTTTCTCGTCCGCGTCGTCCGCAGCGTGAGCGTTTTCGTCTTGGCCGTTTGCATCGGTCTTGCGTGTTTCGTGCGCTGGGGCGCCGCTCTGCGGTACGGTCCAGCCCGAAAGGATGCCTTGCAGTTCGCGCGCGCGGCGCAAGCAGGCTCCGATCGATTCGGCGCGTTCGGCCTGACCCGCGAGCGCCGTGGCAAGCGCGCCCAGTTCGGTCTGCAGCGCATCGAGCGCGTCGAAGAGCGGATGGTCTTCGGGCAACTGCGTGATCGACAGCCGCAGCGAATCTTCCTTGAACGCAAGCCGCACGTCGCGCGCCGCGCGCTCCAGCGCAGCGCCGAGCTTGACCCACTCGACGGCGTCGCGCGCATGACTCAGGCCCTCGGCCACGCAATCGCGCGCGAGTTCGAGGAACTGCGCAGTCGAGAGGGTTTCGCCGAAAAAGAGCGTTGCCGTTTCGGGCAGTTGATGCGCTTCGTCGAAGATGATCGTATTCGCGCTCGGCAGCAGTTCGGCCATGCCGGTGTCGCGCAGCATGATGTCGGCGAAGAACAGATGGTGGTTCACCACCACGATATCGGCCTGCTGCGCCTCGCGGCGCGCCTGCATTACGAAGCAGTCCTTGTAATGCGGACACTCCTGGCCAAGACAGTTGTCGCGCGTCGATGTGACCATCGACCACACGGCAGCCGTCTCGGGCACACTCGCGAGTTCGGCCTTGTCGCCCGAGCGCGTGATCTTCGCGAAACGCACGATTTCCTGCAGATACGCGGTTTCCTGGCGCGACGGGAGCCGGCCGTTGTCGGCCGTGCGCTGCAGGTAGTAATGGCACAGATAGTTGGCGCGGCCCTTGAGCATTGCGACGCTCACAGGCACCGCTAGCGCGTCGCGCACCGTGGGGATGTCGCGCGCGAAGAGCTGATCCTGCAAGTGCTTCGTGCCCGTCGAGACGACCACCTTGCCGCCCCACAGCATGGCCGGCACGAGGTACGCGTAGGTCTTGCCGGTGCCGGTGCCCGCTTCGACGATGAGCGTATTGTCACCGTTCTCGGCGGCGGCGCTCGCCGCTTCCCCGGCGCCCGGCTGTGCCGGTGCCCCACGCTCGAGCCGCCGCGCGGGGCGCGACTGGAGTTCGAACATTGCGGGGTCCGGCTGGGATTGCGCGGCGGCTTCCATTGCGGCCGCAACTGCGCGCGCCATTTCGATCTGCGCCGCGCGCGGGCGATAGCCGTCGATCTCACGCGCAAGCAAGCCGTCGGCCGCGAAGAGCTGCTCGAGCTCGGCGGCACGGCGTGCGCTCAACACGGGGGCTGCGGCTGTTTGCGTCGCACGCGCGTCGGCCTCCGGCGCGCCGCCTTCGCGCGCGGGCCGGGAACGAGAAACGGTCGTTGAATTCAAGGCAAGCGGTTCCTGCTCGGTCCGGAAGGGCGCAACCCGCCGACTGCCGCGCCCCGGCGCCTGCCAGGACCCGGGATCAGGCGTGCCCGTCCGAAGTCTTCGTTGAATCGGGGTCCAGCTGCAGTTGCAGCAGGAGGATGTTGTCCTTGACCTTGAGCTTGCGCTTCTTCAGCCTCTGCAGTTCGAGATCGTCATAGTCCGGGGTATCGGACATCCTGTCTATCAGGCGGTCCAGATCGCCATGTTCCGATTCCAGCTGCAGAATGCGGTCACGAAGGACCTCGGTCTTGACTTCACGATGCTCGCGCATGCTCGCCTCCTCGACATATGCGGCGCGCGCTTGCGAAGGACAACGCGCCTGAGGTTGCAGTCCGGCTGAAAAAGCGTGCTACTCGTGCTACTGGTCCTGCTGTTCTTCCTGCTGCTGCTTTTGTTGTTGCTGCTGCTGTTGTTCTTGTTGCTGCTTTTGCTGCGCCTTCTCGGCCGCCTGTTTTTGACGCTCTTCGACATCGGCCTTATGCTTCGCCGCGTCTTCCTGCTTCTGCTGGTAGCGCTGGGCCTTTTCCGCACGCTCCTGGCCCTTCTGCTCGCCCTGGCGGCGCGCTTCGTCCAGTTGGTTCTGGTACTGCTTCTGATCGTACGCCGCCTGGTTCGCGTCGCGCTGCGATTGCTCGCCCTGGCGTTGCGCCTGAGCCAACGCATGTTGGCGCTGCTTTTCCTGATACGCCTGCTCGTTCGCCGCACGCTGCGGCGCTTCGGCCTGGCGCTGCGCCTGATCGAGCGCGTGTTGCTGCTGCTTCTGTTCGTACGCCTGTGCACTCGCCGCTTCGTTGGCGGCGCGCTGCGGCGCGTTGGCTTCGTCTTGCGCGCGCTTCAATGCGGCCTGCTGGTCGCGCTGCTGCGCATGCGCGGCGCGTTTTTCGTCGTCGAGCGCCAGTTGCTCGCGGCGGATATCGGCCTGCACGACACGCATCTTGTCGCGCGCCTTGCCGATGCAATGATTCACGAAGAACGTGCTGTAGCAGTTGTGCTGCGCGACGGCAAACTGATAGTCGTTCTCCGCACTCCGACGGTCCAGCACTTGTTGCCGCTGATCGAAATCGCTCTGCTGCGACGCCGACGTGCCAGCGCCCCCTCCATCAGACGCTGCGAGCGGCGCGTTGCCCAAAGCCGCTGGCTTCATGACCGGTGCTGCTGCCGCACCTTGCTGCTGTAGCGGCCCCGATACCCCGACCGCCTGCGCGAGGGCCGGAACGCTCGCACCAAGGCTCAACGCGACGGCACAAATTGCCCCAAGAGCGGGGAACCGCCGAGTGACGCCAACAGGCGCGCGAAACCGGGCAAGGGGCAAATCGGGGGAGAAGCGGGAGGTCGTCAACGTCTTCTGTGGGCAGCGGAACATGGCTGAAATTCTAACACCCCCCGGGTTGAGCGCTCGGCCATTTATGGCAAAATGCCCCGCTCCACCGGCCGGCGGCGCACCCGGCAACGTGCCTTTTTTGGGCACTGCGGGCGCTCGAGCCCGCACCGGCCGCCGGACCGCAAACCGATCCTCGCAGGAATATCCAGACCCTATGACGGAAACCGTAGCACTCAAGATCGTCCAGCGTATCGCCACTGAACTGAGCGTGCAGCCGCGCCAGGTCGCAGCCGCCGTGCAGCTTCTCGACGAAGGCTCGACCGTTCCGTTTATCGCCCGTTACCGCAAGGAAGTCACGGGCAATCTCGACGATACGCAACTGCGTACGCTCGAAGAGCGCCTGCTCTATCTGCGCGAACTCGAAGACCGCCGTGCGGCGATTCTCGCGAGCATCGAGGAACAAGGCAAGCTCACCGATGAGCTGCGTATCGCCATTGAAGCCGCCGACAGCAAGCAGGTCCTCGAAGACCTCTATCTGCCCTACAAGCCCAAGCGCCGCACGCGCGCGCAAATCGCACGCGAAGCCGGCCTGCAGCCGCTCGCCGACGCGCTGCTCGCGAACCCGCTGCTCGACCCGCAAACGGAAGCCGCGCAGTACGTGGACGCCGAGAAGGGCGTCGCGGACGTGAAGGCCGCGCTCGACGGCGCACGCGACATCCTCTCCGAGCAGTTCGGCGAAACGGCCGAACTGCTGGGCAAACTGCGCGACTGGCTGTTCAACCAGGGCGTGGTGATGTCGAGCGTGGTCGAGGGCAAGGAGAGCGAGGAAGGCGAGAAGTTCCGCGACTACTACGACTACTCCGAGACTATCAAGACCGTGCCGTCGCACCGTGCGCTCGCGCTGTTCCGTGGCCGCAACGCCGGCGTGCTGATGGTCAAGCTCGGCCTTGGCGGCGAACTGGACGCACAGGTGCCGCATCCGGGCGAAGCGATGATCGCGCGCCACTTCGGCATTGCGAACCAGAACCGTCCGGCCGATAAATGGCTCTCCGACGTCTGCCGCTGGTGCTGGCGCGTGAAGGTGCAGCCGCATATTGAAAACGAGTTGCTCACGAATCTGCGTGAGCAGGCCGAAAACGAAGCGATCCGCGTGTTCGCGCGCAATCTGAAGGATCTGCTGCTTGCCGCGCCGGCCGGCCCCAAGGCCGTGATCGGTCTCGATCCGGGTCTGCGCACGGGCGTGAAGGTCGCTGTGGTCGACCGCACCGGCAAGCTGCTCGCCACCGACACGATCTACCCGCACGAACCGCGCCGCGACTGGGACGGCTCGCTCGCAAAGCTCGCGCGCATCGCCGCGCAAACGCAAGCGGAACTCATCAGCATCGGCAACGGCACGGCTTCGCGTGAAACCGACAAGCTCGCGAGCGAGCTGATCTCGAAGCATCCCGAACTGAAGCTGCAGAAGATCGTGGTCTCCGAAGCCGGGGCGTCGGTTTATTCGGCGTCCGAACTGGCTGCGAAGGAATTCCCCGAGCTCGACGTTTCGCTGCGCGGCGCGGTCTCCATTGCGCGCCGCCTGCAGGACCCGCTCGCCGAACTCGTGAAGATCGAGCCGAAGGCGATTGGCGTGGGCCAGTACCAGCACGATGTGAACCAGCGCGAACTTGCGCGCTCGCTCGACGCTGTCGTCGAGGACTGCGTGAACGCCGTGGGCGTCGATGCGAACACGGCTTCGGTCGCCCTGCTCGCCCGCGTGTCGGGCCTGAACTCCACGCTCGCGCGCAATATCGTCGATTACCGCGACGCGAACGGCCCCTTCCCGTCCCGCGAGCATCTGAAGAAGGTGCCGCGTCTGGGCGACAAGACGTTCGAGCAAGCCGCAGGCTTCCTGCGCATCAACGGCGGCGACAATCCGCTCGATCGCTCGTCGGTGCACCCGGAAGCGTACCCCGTCGTCGAGCGCATGCTTGCGAAGATCAAGCGCACGATCGGCGACGTGCTCGGCAGCCGCGAAGCGCTGTCGGGCCTCGCGCCCACCGAGTTCGTGGACGAACGTTTCGGCCTGCCGACGGTGCGCGACATCCTGAGCGAGCTGGAAAAACCGGGCCGCGATCCGCGCCCCGAGTTCAAGACAGCAACGTTCCGCGATGGCGTCGAGAAGGTGTCCGACCTCGTGCCGGGCATGCTGCTCGAAGGCGTCGTGACGAACGTGGCGGCGTTCGGCGCGTTCATCGACGTGGGCGTGCATCAGGACGGACTCGTGCACGTCTCCGCCCTGTCGACGAAGTTCATCAAGGACCCGCACGAAGTCGTGAAGGCCGGCCAGGTCGTGAAGGTGAAGGTGCTCGAGGTCGACGTGAAGCGTCAGCGCATTGCGCTCACGATGCGTCTGGACGACGACCCCATGAGCGCGGGCGGCTCACGCAGCGGCGGTAACGCGGGCCAGTCCGGCAATCGTGACAACCGCGGCAGCGGCAATCGCGACAATCGCGGCGGCCAGCGTTCGCGCGATGCGGAACCGGCAGGCGCAATGGCGGCGGCATTCGCGAAGCTCAAGCAACGCTGATGTCCGCATGACGCCACGTGGGCCGCAACGGCTTACGTTGTATGCGCAACAAAAAAGGCACCCTCGGGTGCCTTTTTTGTTGGTCGAAACGCCGTGATCAGATCTCGATCTTCGTCCCGAGTTCGACTACGCGGTTCGCAGGAATGCTGAAGAAGTCGGTGGGCTTCGCGGCGTTCTGATGCATCCACGCGAATATGCGTTCGCGGAAGATCGACATGCCCGGCAGTTGCGTCGGCACGACCGTCTCGCGCGCGAGGAAGAACGACGTGTCCATCATCTCGAACGTCATGTTGTGCGTGCGCGAAATGTCATCGAGCACCGCTTGCACGTCGGGGGTTTCGTTAAAGCCGTAATCGGCCTTCACGAGATAGAGCCCACCGCCGATATCCTTGACCGACACGCGTTCGGCGTCAGCCACATACGGAATATCGCGGATCACGAACGTGAGGAAGATCGTGCGCTCGTGCAGCACCTTGTTGTGCTTGAGGTTGTGCAGCAGGCTGACCGGCACGAGCGATTCGCTGCCCGTGAGGTAGATGGCCGTGCCCGAAACGCGATGCGGCGGGTGCGCGAGCAGCCCTTGCAGGAAAGGCATGAGCGGAATACCGTCGGCGGCCGTGCGGTCCTTCACGATCATGCGGCCCTTGAACCAGGTCATCAGCAGGAAGAACAGCAGCGCGCCGATGCCAAGCGGCAGCCAGCCCCCCTCTTCGACCTTAAGCAGGTTCGCGCCGAAAAACCCCAGGTCGACGGCCAGCAACACCGAGATGATGCAGGCGACGAGCGCCTTGTTCCACTTCCATACCTTCGTCATCACGACGGCGACGAGCACCGTGGTGATCACCATCGTCGCGGTCACGGCGATACCGTAGGCGGCGGCCAGATTGTCCGAACTCTTGAAGGCGACCACGATGCACAGAATGATGAAGAGCAGCATCCAGTTCACGACCGGCACGTAGATCTGACCGATGGCGAGATCCGACGTGTGCAGCACCTTCATGCGCGGCACGTAGCCAAGCAGAATGGCCTGACTCGTGAGCGAGTATGCACCCGAGATCACGGCCTGCGAGGCGATCACGGTGGCGACCGTCGAGAGCACGACGAGCGGCAGCAAGGCCCAGTCAGGCGCGAGCAGGAAGAACGGATTTTCGATCGCGCGATGGTCCTGCATCAAGAGCGCGCCCTGGCCGAAGTAGTTCAGCACGAGCGAGGGCATCACGAGCGTGTACCAGGCGCAGCGAATCGGCTTCGCGCCGAAGTGGCCCATGTCGGCATAGAGCGCTTCCGCGCCGGTCAGCACCAGCACGACCGAACCGAGCACCACGTAAGCCTGCAGCATGTGCGCGCCCATGAAGCTGACCGCGTAGTACGGACTGAGCGCCGCGATAACGCCAGGCGCCTGCACGATGCGCGAGACGCCGAGCACGCCGATGGTGATGAACCAGAGCACCATGATCGGGCCGAACAGACGGCCGACCAGCGCGGTGCCGTGCCGCTGGATCCAGAACAGCAGGATCAGGATCACCATCGTGAACGGCAGCACCAGATGCGAGAGTTTGGGCGCAGCAATTTCGAGGCCTTCCACTGCCGACATGACCGAGATCGCCGGCGTGATCACGGCATCGCCGTAGAACATGCACGCGCCGAAGATGCCCAATGCCGTGAGCAAGGCTGCCGACTTGCTCTTGCGGTTGAACGAGCGCATGGCGAGCGCCATGAGCGCGAGTACGCCGCCCTCGCCGTTGTTGTCGGCGCGCATCACAAAAAGGACATACTTGACGCTGACGACGATCACGATCGCCCAGAACAGCAATGAAATGACGCCGAGAATGGAGGTGTCGTTGAGCGGAATGCCGTGCGAAGGGCTGAACGCCTCTTTCAGCGAATACAGCGGGCTCGTGCCGATGTCGCCGAACACCACGCCGATGGCCGCTACGGCGAGAGTAGGTAGCGGCTGCTTGGCCACGTGTGTGCTAGTTGTCATATACGCGGTAATCCGTTGCGAGGCGGAAAAAACGAGCGCTATTCTAAACCGGGCTGTGGCCAAAACCGAGCGGCCGTCGCGGCACTGCGACATCCCCTTGTCCCCGCGCAGTTTAGCACCGGCCCCAGATGACGTCTGCCCGCCTGCGCTGCCGCCAGGGAACGTGGGCGATACGCAAAAAAAAACGGAGCCATAAAGGCTCCGTCTCTGGATCAGCGCGCCACGGGTCCGAAAACCCTGACGGCGGCATAACCCCTGCTTACTTCTGCGCCGCTTGCGCCTGCTGCAGACCACGCTTGATCCACGCACCGAGATTGTGCGGGCGCACCGTGTCCCACTCCTCGAACGGCTGGTGAATCCACGGATTGGTCGGCAGATGCTGGACGAAATAGTCCGGTGTCACCTTCGAGCAGCCCTTGTACCAGAGCACCGCCGAGCGCACGCCGGTCACAGCCGGGTAACGCTCCTTGAGGTGCTCCTGCACGCGGGCAAGCGTGACGCCCGAATCGACGAGGTCGTCGACTAGCAGCACGTTGCCTTCCAGGTGACCGCGCGTCATCGTGATGTACTGCGCGATGTCGAGATCGCCCTGCTCCGTACCTGCGGCTTCGCGGTACGAGCTGGTTGCGAGGATCGCCAGCGGCAGATCGTAGATGCGCGAGAGCTGGTCGCCCACGCGCAAGCCCCCGCGCGCGAGACACAGGATCTGGTCGAACTTCCAGCGCGACTCGTGCACCTTGAGCGCGAGCAGTTCGATCAGCCGGTGATACTCATCCCAGCCGACCCACAGGTTCTTGTCGTCGTTGCGCGGGTCCATCATTTGAATCATTTTTGCTTCTGCCTTCTTGCTACTTAGACCTTGAACGGATGACGCAGCAGGATCGTTTCGTCGCGATCCGGGCCCGTCGAAACCATGTCGATCGGCACACCGGCGACTTCCTGCACGCGCGTGAGATACGCCTGCGCGCTCTTGGGCAGCGCGTCGAACTGCGTGATGCCGATGGTGCTTTCGTTCCAGCCTTCGAACGTCTCGTAGACCGGCTCGCATGCGGCCACTTGCGAGGCGCCGCGCGGCAGAATGTCCACGTCCTTGCCATCGACCTTGTAGCCGACGCAGAGCTTCACTTCGTCGAGACCGTCGAGCACGTCGAGCTTCGTGATGCACAGACCCGTCACGCCGTTGATCTGGATCGAGCGGCGCAGTGCAGCAGCGTCGAGCCAGCCGGTGCGGCGCGGACGGCCCGTGACCGAACCGAATTCCTTGCCGACCTTCGCGAGCGTGAGGCCCACTTCTTCCTGGCGATCGGCGTTGTCGGCGTCGTACAGTTCGCTCGGGAACGGGCCCGAACCGACGCGCGTGCAATACGCCTTGGTGATGCCGAGCACGTAATTCAGTTTTTGCGGACCGACGCCCGCGCCGGCCGAAGCTGCACCCGCGACGCAGTTGCTCGATGTGACGAACGGATAGGTGCCGTGGTCGATGTCGAGCAGCGTGCCCTGTGCACCTTCGAACAGCAGGTTGCCGCCTTCGTTGTTCACGTCGTACAGACGTCGCGAAACGTCCGTGACCATCGGCTTCAGACGCTCGGCGTACGAGAGCATCGTGTCGAGCGTTTGCTGATAGTCCACGGCCGGCGCGCCCAGGTACTGCGTGAGCACGAAGTTGTGGTAGTCGAGGTTCTCGCGCAGGCGAGCGGCGAAGTTTTCCGGCTCGAACAGGTCCTGCACACGCAGACCGCGGCGCGCCACCTTGTCTTCGTAGGCCGGACCGATGCCGCGGCCCGTCGTACCGATCTTCGCGGCGCCGCGCTTGGCTTCGCGCGCCTGGTCGATGGCGATGTGGTACGGCAGGATGAGGGTGGTGGCTTCGGAGATGAACAGGCGCTTCTGGACGTCGATGCCCGCTTCTTCGAGCTCGCCGATTTCCTTGAAAAGCGCTTCGGGCGAGAGCACCACGCCGTTGCCGATGTAGCAGGCGACGCCGGCACGCATGATGCCCGACGGGATCAGCCGGAGAATGGTCTTCTTGCCGCCGATGATGAGTGTGTGGCCGGCGTTGTGACCGCCCTGGAAACGCACCACGCCTTGCGCGTGGTCCGTCAGCCAGTCGACGATCTTGCCCTTGCCTTCATCGCCCCATTGGGTGCCCACGACGACGACATTGCGTCCCGGGGTTACATTCACTGCGCTGGCAGACATGGTGTTTCGTTAGCTGGTTAAAAACGTATTTTACCTGGGTTCAGCGGCAAGGCCGCCTTTTTTTCCCGAAATTCGCGGAATTTCCTTTTGCACTCAACGGCATGCGCGAAGCGAAGCGTGCTTTGGCACGGCTGCGCGGCCGCTTCGCGGGCGGCGCGAATGGCCGCCCCGGTGCAGTATCAGGCGTGTTTTTCGACGACCCAGACGCCGTCGCGCTCGATGAGCACGCGGTCGCAGGCGAACTCGTCCATGTCGTGCTCGTGGCCCGGCAGCGCCTGGATCACGACCTCGCCCGCATCGCGCAGCGCGGCGACGGCGGCGCGCAGCGCCTCGTCATGGCGCCACGGCGCGAGGATCGCGCTGCTGCGCGCTTCGACCGGGGAAATGCGCGCCACTTCGCGCAAATCAAGCGAAAAACCCGTTGCCGCGCGGGCGCGGCCATAGGCCTCACCCACCTTGTCGTAACGGCCGCCACGGGCCACGGCGTTCGGCACGCCGTCCACGTAGGCGGAGAACATCACGCCGCTGTGGTACGCGTAGCCACCGAGATCGGCGAGGTCGAGCATCAGCTCCGCACCCTCGATCTCGCGCACGAGGAACGCGAGGTCGTCGAGCGCTCGCGCAATGCCCGGCAGCGCCGGCAGACGCGCGCGCGCCTCGTCGATCACGCTCGCGTCGCCGTAGAGCGACGGCAGCGCGCGCAAAGCGTCGCGCGTGGCGGCGTCGAGGTTCTGCGTGAGTTCCGCGAGGCGCGGCACGTCCTTGCCAGCGAGTGCTTCATACAAGGCATCGCCGAGTGCAGCCGCAGCCGGGTCCGCTTCGAAGATCGCCGCGAGCACGCCCGCGTGCGAGAGGTCGAGGCGCACCTTCGCGAGGCCCGCGAGGCGCAGCGCATCGAGCATCAGCTGCTGGATTTCGAGGTCGGCTTCGAGGCCCGCGTGGCCGTAGATTTCGGCGCCGGTCTGGATCTGTTCGCGCGTGGCGTGCAAGCCGCGCGGGCGCGTGTGCAGCACGTTGCCCGCATAGCACAGGCGCGTCACGCCCTGGCGGTTCAACAGGTGCGCGTCGATGCGCGCGACCTGCGGCGTCATGTCGGCGCGCAGGCCGAGCGTGCGGCCCGAGAGCTGGTCGACGAGCTTGAACGTGCGCAGGTTCAGGTCGCGCCCGCTGCCCACGAGCAGCGACTCGAGATACTCGAGCAACGGCGGCATGACCATTTCGTAGCCATAGGCGCGGAAACGATCGAGCAGGCGGCGGCGCAGCTCTTCGATCTTGCGCGCTTCGGACGGCAGCACGTCCGCAATATTCTCGGGGAGTAACCAGGTCGACATCGGTTGAGTCCTACCACAATGAGGGCCACGCGCGGCGAAACGCCACGCCGCCCGGTAATTCGGAATCCGTCAAAAAACGCCCATCGCACACCGCATCTGAAAACCGCGGCGGCATGATGCGGTCAGGTCGCCAGCATCAGCAGGACGAGGCCGAGCCCCATCACGATGAGCCCGCCAATCCTGATGTGATGCGGCGGCCGTTCCGCGATTTTACGGAATGTGTCACGCCACGCCGTCGGAAAAACGAACGGGAACATGCCCTCGATAATCAGCATCAATGCGATCGCGAGCAAGAGGGAGCCAGCTATGTCCATGCGAAGAAAGACGCCGCGCAGTGCGCGGCGCGTGTGTCTCGTTTTGTCTAGTGTTTGCGCGGGGTGGCGGAAGCCGATGCGTTATCTCCGCCATTCGCGCCGCCGTTCGGGCCACGCATGAAGCGGAAGAAGTCGCTCGATGAGTCGACCACGATGACGTCGCCGGGCCGGAAGCTCTCGCGGTAAGCGAGCATGCTTTGATAGAACCGGTAGAAGTCCGGGTCGCGCCCGAACGCCTCGGCGGCAATCGCGGCGGCCTTGCCGTCACCCTCGCCCTTGATCGCTTGCGCCTGCGCATAGGCGTCGGCCAGCACGCCCTGCTGCTTGCGCTGTGCGTCGTCCTTGATCTGCTGCGCCTCGGCCGCGCCCTTCTCGCGAATCTCGGCAGCGGCCTGCTCGCGTGCGGCGCTCATGCGCTTGAAGATCGTTTGCGCCAGCTCCGGCGGGTAATCGACGCGCGTGAGTTCGATCGCGATCACGTCGATGCCGAGCGGCGCCGCGCTTTGCCTGAGCGCGTCGCGCGCGCCGTTGGCAATGGCTTCCTGCTGCGCCAGCGCCTCGGTGAGCGTGACTTTCGAGATCGCGTCGCCGAGCGCGTCGCGCGACAGCGACGCGAGGCGGTCGGAAAGCGTCTGTGCATCGCCCTTTGTGGCCGCGAAAAGCTTGAGTGGATCGGAAATGCGATAACGCACGACCGGGTTCACGAGCAGTTCGGTCTTGTCCGACGTCGTGTAACGGTCGGCATCGGGCGCATCGAACGCCTGAATGCGCGTGTCGATGAACGTGGCGGTCTGGAACGGCGGCGGCAGCTTCACGTGCAGCCCAGGACCCGCGAGCGTGGCGTTGGCCCCGCCCGACGAGGAAATGATGGCGACGTGGCGCGGATCGACCATGAAGACGGCCGACGACGCAACCAGCACGACAACCACGACGGCAACGACGAGCGCAATGATCTTGTTCATAGTGGCGCTCCCCTTATTGCACGTCGCTTTCGCGGCCGCGCGAGCGGAACGCATCGCGCGAACGGAAGGCGTCGCTCGCGGCGGCTGCCGCGTCGCTGGCCGTAGTTGCGGGAGCTGCGCCCTGCTGCTGGGCGCCCTGCTGTGCACCTTGCTGCTGTGCGCCTTGCTGTGAGTCGCTGCCGGCTGCCGGAGCGGAGGCCGCGTTGGCGTCCGAAGCCGCGCCGGCCGTTGCCGCACCGGCACCGGCACCGGCACCGGCGCTCGAAGCCGAGGCCGCAGCCGCGCCTGTTGCGCCCGCAGCCACGGCGGCGCGCTGACGTGTCATGTCGACGAGCTTGTCGAGCGGCAGATTAATCACGTTGTTGCCCGACTTGCTGTCGACGAACACCTTCGTCGCATTCGAATAGATGTGCTGCATCGTCTCGAGATACATGCGCTCGCGAATCACAGCCGGCGCCTTCGCATATTGTTCGTAGACCTGCGTGAATCGTTGCGCATCGCCCTGTGCCTGCGACACCACACGTTCGCTGTAAGCCTTGGCTTCGTCGATGAGACGCGCCGCGTCGGCCTGCGCGCGCGGCAGCAGCTGGTCGGCATAGGCCTGGGCATCGCGCTTCGCGCGGTCGCGGTCCTGGCGCGCCTTGGCTTCGTCGTCGAGTGCCGCCTGCACCTGATCGGGCGCCGAGACGCTCTGGATCGCCACGCCGGTCACGCCGAGGCCCGTCTTGTACTCGTCGAGCGCGTGCTGGATCGTGTCGGCAAGCTGGGCGCGAATTGGCTCGCGGTCGGCGTAAAGCATGTCGTTCGTGCTGCGCGCGCCCACCACGGTGCGCACCGCCGCCTGCGCGGCCTGCGTGACGGTGAGGTCGGGATCGACGCTGCGGAACAGATAGTCGGTCGGCTGCTTGACCTGGTACTGCACGGTAAAGCGCACGTTGAGGATGTCGCCGTCGTGCGTGATGACCGCGGCGTCCTTCACGTTTGCCGGGCGCACGAGGTTGTTGCGGCCGATCTCGACGGTGCGGATCTGGCCGACATTGACGATTTCATGCGTCTGGAACGGATACGGCATGCGCCAGTGCACGCCCTGACCCACCGTGTGGCGATACTGGCCGAACTGCAGCACGACGCCGGCCTGCCCTTCCTGGACGACGAACACGCCACTGCCCACGTAGATCGCAATGAGCACGCCGATTACGATGCCCACGCCGATGCGCGCGCCGTGGCCGTTGTCCGGGCGCGGCCCGAAGCCACCCGGCCCCTTGCCCTTGCGGCCGAAGAAAGCGGACACGCGGCGGTTGAAGTCGCGCCACATTTCGTCGAGATCCGGCGGACCGTCTCCCTTGTCGCCGTTGTCACCCTTGTTGCCCGGCGGGCGACGCCCGTCGTCAGAACGCTGGCCATTGCCGTCGCCTCGACCCCAACGCGGGTCGTTCAACGAGAAAATGGCGCGCGTGCGCTGCCAGCCAGTCCGCTTGTTGTAATCGTTCACCTGTGTTCGTTCACCAGAGTAGACAGCGGGTCAATTGCGTGCGGATTCCATCGGAGCCGCGGGGCCGGCCTTGCTTGCGAGGCAATGCCGGGCGCGCTTCAGCGCTCGTGTTCGGGTTCCCAGCGAGGTTCTTCCTGCACCGCGCTCCAGTCTGCGGCCAGGGACTGCGGCGCGTCGGCAAGCGGCTCGGCAGTCGCGATTTCGGCGATGGCGGAGCGCAGCGCATCCAGTCCGACGCCCGTGCGTGCGCTCAAAAAGACGCGCGAAATATTACCATATTCATCACGCTCGACCGTTCCGCCACGGGCCGCCAGTTCCGGCACCGCGTCAATCTTGTTGAAGACCAGCACCTGACGGATCGTGTCCGCGCCGATATCACGCAGCACCTTGTTCACCTCGTCGATCTGGTCGAGACGCACGGCGCTCGACGCATCCACCACGTGCAGCAGCAAGTCGGCCTGAACCGTTTCCTGCAGCGTCGCGCGGAATGCGGCGACTAACTGGTGAGGCAGCTCGCGGATGAACCCGACGGTATCGGACAGCACGATCTGGCCCACTTCGTCCCCGAGCCAGAGGCGCCGCGAGGTCGTGTCGAGCGTCGCAAACAGCTGGTCGGCGGCGTAGGCCTGCGCCTTCGTGAGCGCATTGAAGAGCGTGGACTTGCCCGCGTTCGTATAGCCCACGAGCGACACCGACATCGTGCGGGTGCGCTCGCGCTGACGCCGCTGCGTGCCGTGCTGGCGGCGCAGCTTCGCAAGCTTGCCCTGCAGCATCTTGATGCGCTCGCCGATCAGCCGGCGGTCGGTTTCGAGCTGCGTTTCACCCGGGCCGCGCAGGCCGATACCGCCCTTCTGGCGCTCAAGGTGAGTCCAGGCGCGCACGAGGCGCGTGGCGAGGTATTGCAGCTGCGCGAGTTCGACCTGCAGCTTGCCTTCATGGCTGCGGGCGCGCTGGGCAAAGATGTCGAGAATGAGGCTCGTGCGGTCGACCACGCGACGATTGAGCGCGCGCTCCAGATTGCGTTGCTGGGCGGGCGACAGCGCGTGATTGAAGATGACGATTTCGATGTCGTTCGCTTCGCAGGCGAGACGCAGTTCCTCGGCCTTGCCGCTACCAATGAACATGGCGGCGTCGGGGCTGGAGCGTCGCCCGGTGAGCGTGACAGCAGGAGTGGCGCCCGCGCTTTTAGCGAGCAGGCTGAGTTCTTCGAGACTGGCTTCGAAGTCGGTCTTGCCGAAGTCGATGCCGACGAGTGCGGCGTTGATCAAATTAGAGGATGTCAAAATGAAAGCGGCCGGACCAGAGCAGCCTGCGAGGCGCCCCGGTCCGGCCGCGTCATGGGTCAGGACGCTTCCGTATCCGGGTGGAAATTCACCGGACGGGCCGGAACCACCGTGGAGATGGCGTGCTTGTAAACCATTTGCGTAACCGTATTACGGAGCAACACGACGTACTGGTCGAACGATTCGATGTTCCCTTGAAGCTTGATGCCGTTGACCAGATAGATCGAAACAGGCACGTGCTCCTTGCGCAGCGCGTTCAGAAACGGGTCTTGTAACAATTGCCCTTTGTTGCTCATAGCAAACTCCGTATTTTTTTGCAGGTTTAACTTATATTGGGATGAAGAAAAAGAAATCCACCACCAATCGCTACACTATAGCCGATTCTCGTTCCCCCGCGCGGTTCCTGGCGGTTCGGCCAGGCGGCCTTTGCGGGGTAGCGAACGCTATTCAGCAACAGCCTAGTTTTTCTCGGTATAGGGATTCGTCGAGGAGCGAAACTCTATGCGCAATGGAGTGCCGGTGAGCGAGAAAGTTTCCCGGAAACGGTTCTCCAGATAGCGCTTGTAGGTTTCCGTCACGGCGTCGAGTGCGTTGCCGTGAATGACGATAATCGGAGGGTTCTGTCCCCCCTGGTGCGCGTAGCGCAACTTCGGACGCACCGGGCCGCGGCGACGCGGCTGCTGGAACTCCACGGCTTCGATGAGCGCGCGCGTGAGCTTCGGCGTGGGCAGCTTCGCCATGGCGGCGGCATAGGCGTCGTCCACCGAACGCATGAGCGGGCCGATGCCGAACTTCTCCGTCGCCGAGATGAAGCGCATTTCCGCGAAGTCGAGGAACTTGAGCTTGCGCTGCAGGTGGTGCTTGGTGCGCTCGCGCGCGTGGTCGTCCATGCCGTCCCACTTGTTCACGCCCACCACGAGCGCGCGGCCCTGTTCCACCACGAAGCCCGCGATATGCGCGTCCTGGTCCGAGATTTCCTGCTGCGCATCGAGCAGCAGAATCACCACGTTGGCGTCGGCGATCGACTGCAGCGTCTTCACCACCGAGAACTTCTCGATCGCTTCGAACACCTTGCCGCGGCGGCGCAGGCCTGCCGTGTCGATCAGCGTGTACTTCTTGCCGCCGCGCTCGAAATCCACGTAAATCGAATCGCGCGTCGTGCCCGGCATGTCGAATGCGATCACGCGGTCTTCGCCAATCAGCGTATTGACGAGCGTCGACTTGCCCACGTTAGGGCGACCGACGATCGCGATCTTGATCCCGTGTTTGGCGGCGTCCTCTTCGCTTTCCTCGGGCTGATCGGCGTACGCCTGTTCGAGCGCCTCGTTGATCATTTCCGTCACGCCGTCGCCGTGCGCCGCGGAAATCGCGCGCGGGTCGCCGAGACCGAGTTCATAGAAGTCGGCAGCCACGGCGCTGTACTTCATGCCCTCTGCCTTGTTCACCACAAGGAAGATCGGCCGGCCGGTCTTGCGCAGATAATCGGCGATGTGCTTGTCCTGGGGCGCGAGTCCATTACGGCCGTCGCAAATGAACACGACGATATCGGCCTCTTCCACAGCCTGACGCGTCTGGCGCGCCATTTCGTGCAGGATGCCGTCCTTCGCGACCGGCTCGAAGCCACCGGTGTCGACCACGAGATACGGGCGCTCGCCCACGCGCCCTTCACCGTAGTGACGGTCGCGCGTGAGGCCAGGCAGGTCGGCCACCAGCGCATCGCGCGAACGCGTGAGCCGGTTGAACAGCGTGGATTTCCCCACATTGGGGCGCCCGACGAGGGCGATTACGGGTTTCATCTGATCTTTTCTACAGTAAGGCGCAGCGCCGGAGAGTCCGGCGCGCTGCGCGGCAAGCCCTGCGCCTGCGGGGCTGCATCAGTTGCAAATTATCACGAAATTCACGAGCAGGGCCGCGTCCCCGAGCCGAAAGCGCAACGCGACCGGGGCTGGACGCCGCGCAACCGCCTGGGGCGGTAACGGTGAACAGCGGGTGAACAGCGGATGAACGGCGAGGTCGTGCACGCCGCCGTCCCAAAATGCGCATGGCCGGCTTGAGCCGGCCAGCGGGTTAGGCATCGGAACCTGCCGGCTCCGCTACCTCGAGCATCTGCATGCATCGGAGCGCCGCTCGTGAGGCGCTGCCAACTGCGTATGCGTGCAGTGCGCGGGTCGATGCGCGTTTCTTGCCTTGCACGCCGGCCGCGCGAGCCGGCGTCATGTGTCTCTGCGGCGCGCCCCGAAGGCGCTACCGCAGCCAGCGCCACTTAGTGCGGACGCAGACCGTACAGGTCGCCGTCCTTCGTCTGCACGACCAGCGTGTTGCCGGCGAGCACCGGCGCCGCCGTGATCGGGCTGCCGTCGGTCTTCACGCGCGAGACGAAGCTGCCGTCGTCGAGCGAGAGGAAGTGGACATAACCCTCAAAGTCACCCAGCACGACCGCATGGCCCAGCAATGCGGGCACGCTGACGTCGCGGCTCTTGAGCTTCTCGTTCGTCCAGGTCGGCTCGCCCGTCGACACGCTGAACGCTTTCACGACCGACCAGTCGTCGCCACCGACCACCGTGCCTTCATCCTGAGCGATCCCGCTCGTGCTCGAGAACGCCTTTTGCCACATCGGACGGCCCGAATTGGCGTCGAAGCAGCCAAGCTGACCCTGGAACGTCACCGCGCAGGTGGTGGCACCCACCAGCGTGGGCGGACCGCTCACGTCATTGATACGCTCGACTTCCGTCACGCCCTTCGGGTAAGAGACCGGCGTTTCCCAGAACGCGTCGCCGCTTTGCAGGTTGATCGCTGCGAACGAGCCGCCCGGGAAGCCGGCCAGCACGGCCTGGTCACCCGCGAACGTCATGCCCGCCGACACGCGCAGATTCAGCGGCACGGCGCGGTTGCGGTAGAGCCACTTCTGCTCGCCCGTCTGGCCGTTGAAGGCGACGATCTGCCCGTCGATCGTGCGCACGATCACGAGGCCGTTGCCGACGAGCGGCGGCGAGATGACTTCGCCCGGGGCCTTGGCCTGCCACGAGAGCTTGCCGTTCGAGTCGAGCACGTAGACATCGCCCTTCAGGCCGCCCACCGCCGTGAGATTGCCGTCGCTGCCCACGCCCGCCGAGAGGTCGTCCTTGAGCTTGGTGCGCCAGATGTCCTTGCCCGACGCGGCGTCGATCTTCGCGACCGAGCCGTTCTCGCCCGCTGCGTAGATCGCGTCGCCCACCGCGACCGGCGCGAACAGATAGCGGCCGGCCTTGCCGACGCTCGACTTCCACACCTGCTGGACATCCAGCGCCTGCTTGAAATCGGTCAGCGGCACCGGCACGCGACGCACGTCTTTCGTCGATGAGCAGGCTGCGAGAGCCAGGACGGTCATCGCGAGAGCGACGGGCACAACGGTTCGTTTCAGCAGATTCATCGGTGAACGACGCATGAATGAAGTTGGTTTGAATAGTTTCGCAATGCTGCGCGCACCCACGGCGCGCTTCGCAACTTAGCCGTCGAATTAGCCGCCGAGCGCATCCAGCTTGAACTGGATCAGCTGACGCTCGGAAGCGTCGCTCTTCGGCAGGCTGTCGAGGGCCAGCTTGTAGGACGCGCGCGCGTCGTCGCGCTTGCCGGCCGCAGCCAGCAAATCACCACGGCCGTCGGCCACGATGCCCTTGAACGGACCCGAATCCGGTTGCGGAATCAGCGCGAGGCCCTGATCGTAGGCCTTTTCGTCGAGCAGAAGCGAAGCGAGACGCAGCTTCGCGATCTGGCGGAATTCGTCGTCCTTCGCGTGATCGGCGGCCCATTGCAGCTGCGCCTTCGCGCCGGCCGTGTCGCCCGCCATGTAGAGCGCCTTGGCCACGCCAAGCGCAGTCATCTGCGCGTACGCCGTGCCGCCGAAGCGATCTTCCATGTCGGTCGCCACGCGCATGAGCATGGACTTGTCGCTGCTGTTCGCGGCCTGTTGCACCTGGTCGTACAGCACGGCGGCCTCGGCCGCCTGGCGGCGCTGCCAGAAGTTCCAGCCATTCCACGCAGCGAGCGCGAGCAGAACGATCAGCACGACCCACGTAGCGGCGTTACCCCACTGCCCCCACCATGCCTTGAAGCTCTCGATCGATTCCTGTTCGTCGTGGTAACTCATCGCGTAGCGATTCCTCGTTTATTCTGAAGCCTGTTTTCGAATGCGCAGCGAACCGGGCAGCCCCTTGGGGCGGCCCTGTTAGTCGTCGCCGTCTTCGGCGGATGCAACCATCGCATTGATCAGATATTCGGTCAAGTCCTCAAGCGCTACCGTTTGTTGCTCGCTGCGGGCCTCCGCGGCCGTGCCGCGCAGCGCCTTCACACCGGCCTCGCCCTTGGCCACTTCGTCCTCGCCGAGTACCACGGCAAACGCCGCGCCGCTCGCATCTGCGCGCTTCATCTGCGACTTGAAGCTCGCGCTCTGACCGTCGGCACTGCAATGCAAAATAACGTCGAGGCCCGTGTCGCGCAGACGCTCCGCCACGATGAACGCCTTCTCGCGCGCGGCGTCGCCCTGGTGGACAACGTAGACATCGCAACCTTCTTCTTCCGGCACGAGGTCTTCTTCCTTGAGCAATTCGAGAATGCGCTCGATGCCCATGGCCCAGCCGCACGCCGCCGTCGGCTTGCCGCCCAGTTGCTCGATCAGCGGATCGTAGCGGCCGCCCGCTGCGACCGTGCCTTGCGCGCCGAGCTTGTCGGTCACCCATTCGAACACGGTCAGATTGTAGTAATCGAGACCACGCACCAGACGCGGGTTGATCTTGAACGGAATGTTGTTCGACTTGAGAATGCGCTGCAGCCCTTCGAAGTGCGCGAGCGAAGCCTCGCCGAGGAAGTCGATCAGCTTCGGCGCCTTGTCTGCGATCTCCTGCAGCGCGGGATTCTTCGTGTCGAGCACGCGCAGCGGGTTCGTGTAGAGGCGACGCTTGCCGTCTTCGTCGAGCAGATCGACGTGCTGCTCAAGGTATTTGATGAGTTCGACACGATGCGCCGCACGCTCTTCGGCCACGCCGAGCGAGTTGATCTCGAGCTTGATGCCGGCGAGGCCGAGATCGTCCCAGAGGCGCTGGCACATCAGGATGATTTCCGCGTCCGCATCGGGACCCGCGAAACCGAGCGCCTCGACGCCCACCTGATGGAACTGACGATAACGGCCACGCTGCGGACGCTCGTGACGGAACATCGGGCCGATGTACCACAGGCGCTTCGGACCGTCGTAGAGCATGTTGTGCTCGATCGACGCGCGCACGGCGGCAGCCGTGCCTTCCGGGCGCAGCGTGAGATTCTCGCCGTTGAGCGCGTCGGTGAAGCTGTACATCTCCTTCTCGACGATGTCGGTCACTTCGCCGATGCCGCGCGTAAAGAGCTGCGTATGCTCGACGATCGGCGTGCGGATATTTTGATAGCCGTACGAACGAAGCATGGACTTGACCGTGGTTTCGAAGAATTCCCACAGCCCTGCCTCCTGCGGCAGGATGTCGTTCATGCCCTTCACGCCCGTGAGCTTTTCGGGCTTGCGTTTCTGTTCAGTCATTGCGTTGCGTATTGGCTTTATTCGGTTGTGCGTATCGTGACCACAAGCGGCCACAAGCGAACTACGAGCGGATCGACCGCCCTGCTCAGTTCGTCGCTTCGGCCTTGCCGTACTTGCGCGCGACGTAGTCGCTCACGATCTGCTGGAATTCTTCGGCGATGCGCTCGCCGCGCAGCGTCTTCACCTTTTCGCCGTCGATGAAGACCGGCGCCGCGGGGTTCTCGCCCGAACCCGGCAGGCTGATGCCGATGTTCGCGTGCTTCGACTCGCCCGGGCCGTTCACGATGCAGCCCATCACGGCGACGTTCATCGTTTCGACGCCAGGATACTCGTCGCGCCAGATCGGCATCTGCGCACGCAGATAGCCCTGGATCTGCGAAGCCAGTTCCTGGAACAGCGTGCTGGTCGTGCGACCACAGCCGGGGCAAGCGATGACCATCGGCGTGAACGAGCGCAGGCCCATGGTCTGCAGGATTTCCTGACCGACCACGACTTCGCCCGTGCGCGCGCCGCCCGGTTCCGGCGTGAGCGAGATGCGGATCGTATCGCCAATGCCCTGCTGGAGCAGCACGGAAAGCGCCGCCGTCGAAGCGACGATGCCCTTCGAGCCCATGCCCGCTTCCGTGAGACCCAGGTGCAGCGCGAAGTCGCAGCGCTTTGCAAGTTCCTGGTAGACGGCGATCAGGTCCTGCACGCCGCTCACCTTGCACGACAGGATGATCTTGTCGCGGCCAAGGCCGAGTTCGACCGCGCGTTCCGCCGAGCCGATGGCCGACTGAATGAGCGCTTCGTACATCACGCTTTGCGCTTCCCACGGCTCCTTGCGAGCGCCGTTCTCGTCCATCATGCGCGCGAGCAGGTCCTGGTCGAGGCTGCCCCAGTTCACGCCGATACGCACCGGCTTGTCGTACTTGATGGCCGCCTCGATCATCTGCGCGTACTGCGTGTCGCGCTTCGCGCCCTGACCCACGTTGCCCGGGTTGATACGGTACTTCGAGAGCGACTCCGCGCAAGCGGGATAGTCGCGCAGCAGCAGATGGCCGTTGTAGTGGAAGTCGCCGACGAGCGGCACCATCACGCCCATGCGGTCAAGCTGCTCGCGGATGTACGGCACGGCCGCCGCGGCTTCCGGCGTGTTGACCGTGATACGCACGAGTTCCGAGCCCGCCTGCGCGAGTTCCTTGATCTGGATCGCGGTGCCGATGGGGTCCGCGGTGTCGGTGTTGGTCATCGACTGCACGCGCACCGGCGCGTCGCCGCCGATCGTCACCAGCTGGCCGCCCCAGCGCACATGCACGGCATGCGACTTGCGGCGCGGCGCGTGGCCGCCGAGGACCGGCTCGGTCGAGCAGATCTGACTGTTGCTGGTCGAGGATTGCGTTTCGCTTTGCATCGAAAAACCCATTTACGCCTCACGCGCGCTTATCGCCAGCTAGTTGGCGACGGCACTGCGTGAATTGAAAAAGCGTCGCGGCAGGCAAGAAGACTTGCCCGGCCGCGACGCGTGCCATGTCTTGATCAGGGCAGCACGAAGCGCGCAACGTTGCCGCGCGCCGACGCGTACTTCGACGTGTCGACCGGCTGGCCGTCGATGGTCATCGACTCGATGCCGGCCTTGTTGCCCACTGTGACCTTGAGCGGCTCGGTGCCGGTGATCTCACGCGCGTCGCTGCCGTGGATCATGCCCGAGAAAACTTCCTTGCCATCCTTCTGGCGCACGCTGACCCAGGTGTCCTGCGTCACGCGAATCGCGAACGTCGAAGTGTCCGCGCCGTTGTCGGCTGCCGGGTTCTGCGCTGCCGCTGCGGCCGCTGCACTCGCCGCCTGAGCGTGCGCTGCGCTTGCCGCGTTGGCAACGGCAGCCGCCGGCGCTGCGCTTGCAGCGGCGGGCTTCGCCGCCTGGGGCGCCGGCTGAGCCGCAGGTTGCGCCGGTTGCGTTGCCGGCTGCGTCGCCTGCGGCGCCGGTTGCGTAGCTTGCGGCGCCGCAAGCGGCGCGCTCGCGCCTGCGCCTTGATCGGGCGCGGCATTGGCGTTGTCGCCCGCATCGTTTGCGTCGCCGGCTTGCGGCGTAGCCGGCTGATCGGCGCCCTCGGCGGCCGAAGCGCCTTCGCTGCCGGTCGCAACGCCCTGCGTCACCGTGGGCGAGGACGCACCCGGCTGCACGCTCGCGCCATTTGCCATCGCCTTCAGGCGAGCAAACCACGCCGACGATTCGCCACTATTCGTGTGCCACATGGAAAGTGCGAGCACCGCGACCACGATGATCGCCACGCCCCACAGCCACGAGGCGCGACGGCGCGGCGCACGTGCGCCACCGCCGCCGAGCGAGAGGGAAACGCGGCCGCGCGGCAGATCGGAGCCGGCAGAAGCGGGCATCGACAGATCCGGCTGCGCAATGCCGCGCTCGCGGCGCAGCGCTTGCGTGAACGGCGCAGGATCGGTGCCGAGCAGCTTCGCGTAGGCGCGCACCACGCCCAGCGCGAACGTCGTGTCCGGCAGATGGCTGAGATCGCCCGCTTCGAGTTCGCGCAGCTTCGACACCGCCACTTTGAGGCGCGCCGAGACATCTTCGATCGCCCAACCCTTGGCCTCGCGCAGCTGTGCAAGACGCGCGCCGGCCGCAGCCAGTGTGTCGGGCACGGCCTGCACCGGCGAGGGCGACGCGCCCGGCGCCGAACGACCTGCGTTGCTGTCAGTTCCGTCTGTCCCGAAAGGGTGCTGCGGCTCGCTCATCCCAAAGTCCTTGCGTCGATTCTTTTCAATACTGGAACCGGTGGGGCACGTCCCGCCCCGCGTCTACCCGATTCGCAGACCGTTTATAACAAAATGCGCGGCCACGTTGTAAAACCTTTGGCCGCTTGCGATCGCTTCTGCAACGTTTCTTTACTACCGCCTACGGCCGCGCGTTTCCCCCGCACGCCGCCGTGGGCCCTCCTCATGCCGGCTCAGTGCCGAACCGGCCGTACTTCGATGACCTTGCCCGTGTCCCGGCTCATGCGCTCGGCAAGGCGCGTGCGGTCCTTCACCTCGCCGGCGAGCTGGCCGCAGGCCGCGTCGATGTCGTCGCCGCGGGTCTTGCGCACGGTCGTGACGACGCCCGCATCCATCAGAATCTGCGCAAAGCGCTTGATCTGGTCCGATTTCGAGCGCAGCAAGCCCGACTCGGGGAACGGATTGAACGGGATCAGATTGAACTTGCACGGCACGTCACGCGTGACGGCGAGCAATTCGCGCGCGTGCTTTTCGGTGTCGTTGACGCCGTCGAGCATGCAGTACTCGAACGTGATGAAGTCGCGCGGCGCGACTTCCAGGTAGCGCTGGCAAGCCGCCATCAACTCGCGCAGCGGGTACTTGCGGTTGAGCGGCACGAGTTCGTCGCGCAGCGCGTCGTTCGGTGCGTGCAAGGACACGGCGAGCGCCACGGGAAGTTCGGCCCCAAGACGGTCCATCATCGGCACAACGCCCGAGGTGGAGAGCGTGACACGCCGGCGCGACAGGCCGTAGGCGTTGTCGTCGAGCATCAGGCGCATGGCCGGCACGACCGCGTCGTAGTTCAGAAGCGGCTCGCCCATGCCCATCATCACGACGTTCGTGATGACGCGTTCGCCCTTGCCGTCACCGCCGGTCGCGCGACCGCCCGCTTCACCCAGAAGGGAAGCACGCAGGGCGAATTCCGCCATGCGCAGCTGGCCGATGATTTCGGCCGTGGTGAGATTGCGTGAAAAACCTTGCTTGCCGGTCGAACAGAACCGGCAATTGACCGCGCATCCCGCCTGCGACGACACGCACAGCGTGCCGCGGTTGTCTTCGGGGATGAACACGGTTTCGACCGCGTTGCCGTTGCCGACGTCCACGAGCCATTTGCGCGTGCCGTCGGAGGAAACGTTGTCGCTAATGATGCCGGGCATGCCGATGGTGGCGCGCCCTTTGAGCTTCTCGCGCAGCGATTTGGCGAGATCCGTCATGCCGTCGAAGTCGGCGGCGTTGTACTGATGGATCCAGCGCTGAAGCTGTTTGGCGCGAAACGGCTTCTCGCCCAGGCTCTCGCAATAGGCGACGAGCCCTTGGGCGTCGAGATCGAGAAGGTTGACGGTGGAACTGCTCGTCATATCGAATCCTGCCATTTCAGTGCGAGAGCGCGCCCACCGCCCGCGTTGCCCAGCTGCCTGCGCACTTGCGCGGCACCGGGAACTGGACGGTGAGCGTCATCGCCGTTCGCGACCCTATGCTACTACTGCAATCTGCCCGCGCTGTGCTTAGCGCGAGTAGACGTTGACTTGCGGGAAGAAGAACGCGATTTCCACGGCAGCCGTTTCAGCGGCGTCCGAACCGTGCACGGCGTTCGCGTCGATGCTGTCGGCGAAATCAGCGCGGATCGTGCCCTTGTCAGCCTTCTTCGGGTCCGTTGCACCCATCAGATCGCGGTTCTTCAGGATGGCGTTCTCGCCTTCGAGCGCTTGAATCATCACCGGGCCCGAGACCATGAAGTCCACGAGGTCCTTGAAGAACGGGCGCGCTGCGTGAACAGCGTAGAACTTCTCGGCGTCAGCGCGCGAGAGGTGGACCATGCGGGCGGCAATGACCTTCAGACCAGCGTTTTCGAAGCGGCTGTAGATCTGGCCGATCACGTTCTTTGCCACTGCGTCCGGCTTGATAATCGACAGGGTGCGTTCGATCGCCATAAAAGCTCCAAAAAATTAAGAGGTTACAGATTCAAATGAATCCGCAATTGTAGCATGTTCCCATGTATGATTGCGATTGAACCCTCATAGTCCGGCAAACCGGCGCTAATGAGCGCAATCCAGACACGAGCGCCGCGCCGCCGCAGGTTTCAGAGAGGCTTAAGATTGGCGGCATAGTCTGTACGCAAGCGCTGTAGAAACATAACGGAAACTGTGTGGCAACCCGTTGAAACTCTGGGTCAGCACACTTATCTTATGGGGGAGCGGACCGCGCACCTGCGCACCCTCACCCACGCGTCTCACGCAAGGAGAAAGCATGAACGAGTATCCCTATAACTTCGGCCGCGGCGGCACCGTCACCTCGGCGGAGACCCGCAACCGCGTGCTGCGCAACACCTATTGGCTGCTCGCGCTGTCGATGGTGCCGACGGTGCTCGGCGCGTGGGTGGGCGTCGCGACCGGCTTCTCGCTTTTTGCTGCCACCAGCCCGGCCATGAGCCTGCTCGCGTTCTTCGCGATCGCTTTCGGCTTCATGTTCGCAATCGAGCGCACCAAGGACAGCTCGGTGGGCGTGTTCGTGCTGCTCGGCTTCACGTTCTTCATGGGCCTGATGCTTTCGCGCCTGCTGTCGTTCATCCTCGGCTTCTCGAACGGCCCGCAGCTCATCATGCTCGCATTCGGCGGCACCGGCATCATTTTCACCGCCATGGCCACCATCGCCACGGTCAGCAAGCGTGACTTCTCGGGCCTCGGCAAGTGGCTGTTCATGGGCGTAATCGTGATCCTGCTGGCCGGCGTCGCGAACATGTTCCTGCAGCTGCCCGCGCTGATGCTGACGGTTTCGGTGCTCGCCATCGCGATCTTCTCGGCCTACATGCTGTTCGACGTGCAGCGCGTCGTGAACGGTGGCGAGACGAACTACATCTCGGCGACGCTCGCGATCTATCTGGACCTCTATAACGTGTTCACGAACCTGCTCGCCATCCTCGGCATCTTCGGCGGCAATCGCAACTAAAACGCAACCAATCCCTGGCGGGGCCGGATCGACAGATCGCCGGCCTCACCATGCAAAAAGCCCATGACTTTCGTCATGGGCTTTTTTTCGTCCACTCGTTTGGTTGCCAGGCGGGCGCAGGACTTAGAGCGCGATCCAGTCAAATCCCTCGGCTTGCGAGGCGACCCCGATTTCCGTTGCGGCGTTTCCCAGAACCGCGGCCATCGCCGCGCGCGCAAGCTCGGGAGTGTTGTTTTGCTGGCTCAGGTGCGCGGCGATCAAATGCCGCAACTTCGTACGATCGAGCCCCGCGAGGATGTCGCCGGCCGCCTCGTTGTTCAGGTGACCATGGGACCCGCCAATACGCGCCTTCAGCGATGCGGGATAGCGGCTCGCCGCGAGCATCTCGAGGTCGTGGTTGCATTCGAGCACGAGTGCGTCGCAACCGCTCAGCACGCTGCTGATATGCAACGTCGATTCGCCGACGTCGGTCAGCACGCCAAGCCGGCTCGCCCCGTCGCCGAACACGAACTGCAGCGGCTCGCGGGCGTCGTGCGGCACCGTGTAGGGCAACACGCCAAGTTCGCCGATTTCGACTGCTTCATCGCCCCACAACACGTTGAGTTCGACGCCTGCGGCATCGTCGGCGCCGACGGCCTGCGCCGTGCCCCAGCTCATGTAAAGCGGAATCGACCAGCGGCGCGCCAGCGTGAGTGCGCTGCCGATGTGGTCGCTGTGTTCGTGGGTAATGAGAATCGCGGTGAGCGAGTCGGCGGCCAGCCCCGCGCGGGCGAGGCGCCGCTCGACTTCTTTCGCTGAGAATCCGCAGTCGAGCAGCACGCGCGTGGGCGTCGTGCCGCTGCCTGCTTCTACGACCAGTGCGTTGCCCTCGCTGCCGCTGCCGAGGCTCGCAAATCGCATATCAGCGCACGTCAGTTCAGCTGCGCATGGAGCGCGGAAACGATACGTTGCGCGTCCGACGACGTGTCGATGCGGCCGGTCTGGTCGACCACGGCAACCTGAGTCGAATTGCCCGTCGAGCGAACCGCCACGACGTATTCCGGACCCTGATCCTTCGCAGCCTTCTTCGGGTTGTAGAAAAGCTTGCCGAGCAGGCCGTCGCCCTTGAGCTCCTGCATCGAGTCGGCGTAGCGCACGTAGTAGAGGCCCTTCTCGCGGTCGCGGTTGTCGACCGTGAAGTTCGTGCGGTCGAGCGCAAGGCCCACGCGCAGCCACGCGGTGTCAAACGCTTCGGGCAGATCGAGCGTCGTGCCGTCAGGACCGGCGGCGACCTTGACGCCCGCCGTCGACGGACGCGCATCGGTCAAAAGTTGCTTGGATTGCGCGTCGGTCAGGCCAAACTTCTGCATGATCTTCGCGAGGAACGCGGCTTCGAGCGCCGGATCGCGCGGACGCTCCACCCACTTCGAGCCGGTCTTGTCCTGGCCCGTCAGCACTTCTTCCATCGCGTTATGCGTGACGGAAATATCCGTCTGACCGTCCGGGCCGCGCGAGACCAGCACGCGGAAGCGATCGCGCGTGCCCGACGAGTACGCGAAGTCGATCACGCGGCCAATCGTGCGGCGGAACCAGTCGTCCGGAATGTTGGCGCGGTTTTCCGCCCAATCGGTCGTCATGATGCCCGTGGACGGCGAGTCGGTCGTCAGCGTGAAGCCGTTTTCCGTCCAGAATTCCTGCAGCTGCGGCCAGACGTCGTCCGGCGAGCGGCCGTCCACCACGAGCCAGCGGCGGTCGCCGTCGCGCTCGACGTGCATGCCGAACGGATCCTGCGTACTCGGCACGCCGAGCGTGGCGTTGCCGGCCGGCGTGACCGTGCGCTGGGCAGCACCGCCAAGCGTGACCGTGGGCGGCGGCGCGACGTACTTCTGGTCGCTCGGCGCCGACGACAGATCCTGCGGCACGTTCAGCGGCGGCGCAGTCGGCGTGTCCTTGTAGTTCACGCGATCGGACGCGAACATGTCGTTCAGCGACTCGCAGCCTGCGAGCGAGCCGAGTGCAAGCGCCAGCACCGCCATGCGGGTTGCGTGGAGGGAAAAAGCGGAACGTTTCATGTGGGCCTTCGTGTGATACGGGAACGCTAAGCCTTGCTCTGCGAGACGGTGGGTCCGAGGTCGGTCCGAGGTCTTTCAGTGATTGGGCGGTTGGGCCGTGGCGGCGTCGGTTGAAAAATCGGCGACTGGCTGATCGGATCAGCCAGCCAGACCGGCTTCGCGCAGCGCGGCACGCACCACGTCGTGGTAGCGCGCGTCGAGCGGCGTGAGCGGCAGTCGGATGCCGCCTTCGATGCGGCCGAGTTCCTGCAGCGCCCACTTCACCGGAATCGGATTCGATTCGATGAACAGGTTCTTGTGAAGCGACAACAGCTTCATATGGATCGCACGCGCCGTCTTGACGTCGCCGGCGAGCGCGGCCTTGCACAGGTCGCTCATCTGGCGCGGCGCAACGTTCGCGGTTACCGAAATATTGCCGTGGCCGCCGAGCAGCATCAGCGCGATCGCCGTGGGATCATCGCCGCTGAAAATCTTGAAGCCGTTCGGCGCATGCTTGATGAGGTGCGCGGCGCGGTCGATGTTACCCGTCGCTTCCTTCACCGCGATGATGCCCGGCACTTCGGCCAGACGCAGGATGGTCTCGTTCGCCATGTCCGCGACCGTACGGCCCGGCACGTTGTAGAGGATGACCGGCAGGTCCACGTCCTCCGCGATCTTCGCGAAGTGGCGGTACATGCCTTCCTGGGTCGGCTTGTTGTAATAGGGCACGACCTGGAGCGACGCCTGCGCGCCGACTTCCTTTGCGTGCTTCGTGAGTTCGATGGCTTCGGCGGTGGAATTGCCGCCGGCGCCCGCGATGATCGGCATACGGCCGGCAGCGTGCTCGACCGCCGTCTTGATCATCAGAATGTGCTCTTCGACGTCAAGCGTGGCGGACTCCCCGCTCGTACCAACGACGACGAGGGCATCCGTCCCCTCTTCTACGTGCCAGTCGATCAGTTTGCGGAATGCCGGCAGGTCGAGACTGCCGTCTTCGTGCATGGGGGTGACGATCGCGGGAATGCTGCCTTGCAGCGTAATGCCGTCCTGAGTGCCGTTAGCCATGAAACGCCAGAAAAATGAGTCGGTTAAACCGCGATTGTAGCGGATTAGCCGGTCAGATCGTAACGCGTTACGGGTAGGACCTGGTTCTCGGGAACATTACCGGCTCTTTCGGGGGACGCTGAGGTCGTTTTTTCCCGTACCGCGCAGATGCGCTGAATATACGCCTCACGCGGCTGCGAAAGAAATCCGTCCTGATAGGCGATTACCCGCAGCGCGGGCGTGCAGACCGCCAGCAACTCGCCGGGAGCCAGCAGGAAAGCGGGGGTCGATGGCTTGCCGACCGTTTCGTTGCCCTGCGCGAAGGTTTCGTAGATCAGGACGCCGCCCGGCGCCAGCGCGTCAATGAGACGCGGCATGAGCGGGCGGTGCAGGTAGTTCGTGACGACCACGGCGGCAAAACGGGCATCCGCCGCGAGCGGCCAGGGCGCGCCTTCGAGGTCGCACTCTAATGTCGCAACGCCCGTCACATCATGCAGCGTGGCGAGCGCGGCGGCATCGCGGTCGAGCGCCGTGACCGGATGGCCCTTCCCCGCGAGCCAGCGGGTGTGCCGGCCCGCGCCTGAGGCCACATCGAGCACCGTGCCGCCGGGTGCGATCAGGTGCGCCCAGCGGCGCACCCAGCGCGAAGGCTCGGAGAGCCCGTGGGCCAGCGAACCGGCGGCAGGCGTCGACGTCATCAGCGCGATCAGCTGTACGAGAGGCCCATGGCCTCGCGCACATCGCGCATCGTTTCGTTGGCGAACTTGCGCGCCTTGTCGCAGCCATCCGCAACGATTGCACGCAGCAGCGACGGGTCGTCCATGTACTTCTGCGCACGTTCGAGCATCGGCTGCTGCTCACGCAGGATGCCCTCGATCACCGGCTGCTTGCATTCCAGGCAACCGATTCCCGCCGTACGGCAGCCCTTTTGCACCCAGTCGTGCGTCTGCTCGTCCGTGTAGACCTGGTGCAGCTGCCACACCGGGCACTTGTCCGGATCGCCCGGATCGGTGCGGCGCACGCGTGCGGGGTCGGTCGGCATGGTGCGGACCTTCTTCGTGATCGACTCGGCGTCTTCGCGCAGGCCGATGGTGTTGCCGTACGACTTCGACATCTTCTGGCCGTCGAGGCCCGGCATGCGCGAAGCTTCCGTGAGCAGCACCTGCGGCTCCGGCAGGATGATCTTGCGCGAGCCTTCGAGGTAGCCGAAAAGACGCTCGCGATCGCTCATCGAGAGGCTTTGCGACTCCGAAAGCATCGCGCGGGCTTGTTCGAGCGCCTCTTCGTTGCCTTCCTGCTGATAGGCATTGCGCAGTTCGTGATAGAGCTTCGAGCGCTTGCCGCCCAGCTTCTTCGCCGCTTCGTTGGCCTTCTCTTCGAAGCCCGGCTCACGACCGTACATGTAGTTGAAGCGGCGCGCCATCTCGCGGGCCATTTCGACGTGCGGCACCTGGTCCTCGCCCACCGGCACGAGCGACGCGCGGTACAGCAGGATGTCGGCGGCCATCAGCACCGGGTAGCCGAGGAAGCCGTAGGTACCGAGGTCCTTGTCGCGCAGCTTCTCGATCTGCTCCTTATAGGTCGGCACGCGCTCGAGCCAGGACAGCGGCGTGCTCATGCCGAGCAGCAGCGCGAGTTCGGCGTGCTCGGGCACGCGGCTCTGGATGAAGAGCGTGGCCTGGTTCGGGTCGATACCCGAGGCGAGCCAGTCGATCAGCACGTCCCAGACGTTCTTCTCGATGACATCCGGCGTTTCATAGTGCGTGGTGAGCGCATGCCAGTCGACCACGCAGAAGAAGCACGGATACTCGGACTGCAGGCGCACCCAGTTTTTCAGCACGCCGTGATAGTGGCCGAGGTGCAGCGACCCGGTGGGCCGCATGCCGGAGAAGATACGGTCTGGGAACATGATGTTATGAAAAGAGCGACACAAGAGGGGTAAGGATGGCGGTGACCGCGGCGTAACCTAGACTTACGAGCGGGCGCAGCCAGAATCGCGTGAAGATGCCACTCACGAGCAACCCCATCACGATGATGAAACCATAGGGCTCGATACGCGCGAGCGCAATGCTCGCACGCGTGGGCAACAGCGCCCCGAGCACGCGGCCGCCGTCGAGCGGCGGCAACGGAAAGAGATTGAGCACGCCAAGCACGAGATTCACGCCCACGCCGGCAGCGGCCATGCGCGTGAAGAACGGCTCGTCCACGCCGAGCACCGCGAGCGCCACGCCGAACACGCCCCATACGATGGCCTGCACGAAGTTGCACAGCGGCCCGGCTGCCGCGACCCACAGCGTGCCCCAGCGCGGATCGCGCAGATTGCTGAAGGCGATCGGCACGGGCTTCGCGTAACCGAACACGAACGCGCCATTCGTCAGGAAATACAGCACGAGCGGCATCGCGATGGTGCCGATCGGGTCGATGTGGCGCATCGGGTTGAACGAGACGCGACCGAGCACGTACGCGGTGTTGTCGCCGAGCATGCGCGCGACGTAGCCGTGCGCAGCTTCGTGCAGCGTGATCGCGAAGATGACCGGCAACGCGTAGACGACGATCGTCTGAATCAGATTGGCTTCCATGGCGGGCTATTGTATCAATGCGTCAATGCGCTCTGGCCGCGTTCATACCGTGCATGTTGCGTCATGCCTCTTCCTCTTCGATGCCGAAGGGCGCCAGCGCGCCCCGCCCCGGCCGCACGAGCACCGGTTCTTCACCGGTGAGATCGATTACGGTGGACGGCTCGCACGGGCACGCCCCGCCGTCGATCACGAGATCGAGCTGTTTTTCGAGGCGCTCGCGAATCTCCTCGGGGTCGTTGAGCGGCTCGGTGTCGGGCGGCAGGATCAGCGTGGAGGCAAGCAGCGGCTCGCCCAGTTCTTCGAGAATCGCCAGCGGAATCGGATGACCGGGCACGCGCAGGCCGATCGTCTTGCGCGACGGATGAGACAGACGCCGCGGCACTTCCTTCGTCGCCACCAGCACGAAGACGTACGGTCCCGGCGTCACCGACTTGATGAGCCGGTACTGGCGATTGTCCACCATGGCGAAGTTCGCGAGTTCCGACAGGTCCCGCACCATCAGCGAGAGCAGCGCCTTTTCGTCGAGCCCGCGGATGCGGCGCAAACGCTCGGCCGCGTGCTTGTCGTCGATGCGCGCGGCGAGCGCGTAGCTCGAGTCAGTGGGCAGCGCGATCACGCCGCCGTCGCGGATGATCTCCACCGCCTGCTTGACGAGGCGCGGCTGCGGGTTTTCTGGATGAAGCCGAAAGAACTGGGACATGGCAGTAATCAGCTAACGAATGGCGAAGAAAAACGGCGGTGGTGAAAAACTGCGATGCGCTGCGCGCAAACGGCAGGCAACTGCACGTAGTACCACAAAGTGACGACAAAGCGGGATTGACCGGCGCGAAGCGCCTTGCAGCAAAGGGACGGGTCAGTGGGCCACGCGCCATGCGCGGCCTACAGCCATCGCTCCCAAACAGGCTTGAGATCGGAAGGCAACGGCGGCAGCGTGCCCGGCTCGATCGCGTCGGGCCCGGGTGCATGGAAGTCCGAACCGCGCGACGCTTCGAAACCAAAGCGCCTCGCCACGGCCGCATACTCGCCGTACTGACTGGGCGTATGGCTGCCCGTGACCACTTCGATGGCCTTGCCGCCCAGATCGATGAACTCGCCGAAAAGCGTGTCGAATTCGAGCTGGGTGTACGCGTAGCGGCCCGGATGCGCGATGATCGCCTCGCCGCCGGCCGCCTTGATCCACGAGACGGCGTCGGCGAGCTTCGCCCAGCGGTGCGCGATGTAACCGGGCTTACCTTCCCCGAGCCAGCGAGAAAACGCGTCCTGGGTGTTCTGCGCCCGACCGCTTTCCACAAGAAAGCGCGCGAAGTGGGTACGTGAGATCAGGTCGGGATTCGAGACGTACTCGAGCGCGCCTTCGTACGCATCGGGAATGCCGAGTTCGCCGAGCCGCTCGCCAATCGCTTCGGCGCGCGCCGCGCGGCCGTCGCGCGTGCGCGCGAGTCCGTCGACGAGCGCGGCGCACTCGGTATCCACATGCAAGCCAACGATGTGCACCGTGCGCGACGCCCAGGTCACCGAAATCTCGACGCCGCACAAATAGCGCATGCCGAGCGCTTCAGCCGCCTCGCGCGCTTCGCGCTGGCCGCCGAGCACGTCATGATCGGTGAGCGCCCACAGGTTCACGCCGCCTGCTTTCGCCAGCTGCGCGACGGCAGCGGGGGCCAGTTGGCCGTCGGAGACAGTCGAGTGACAGTGGAGATCGGCGTTCATTGCGTGTGCGAAAAGGGTGAACGCTCATTTTACTGCAACGCAGTGAAGTCGTCGGGCGGCGCCTTGCGCGCCGACGTCGCCCGAATGAACACTCGATGCACAACGCTCGATGCGCCAGGCACTCAGGCGCAGAACGCCTCGATCAGGCGCGCGACCTCTTCAGGTTGGTCGTGGTGCACCATGTGCCCCGCTCCGTCGACGATCCGCTCGCGCCAATCGGGAAACGCCTCGAAGCGCTTCTTGAATTCGTCGATGGGCACCGCCCCCGCGAGCCGCGCGAGCGTTTCGGAGCCGGCCGCTTCGACGTGCAGCACCCGCGCACTCACCTTCGACCAGATCGCCATCACTTCGTCGAGCTGATACAGCAGCGGCCCGCGCATCTTGTGCGCCGGATCGCCTAGCAGCACGTAGCCGCCCTCGCCGTCCGGCTTCGACCAGTGTTCGGCAAGAAAGCGCGCGCGGGGCGCGATCAGACGCGGGTTCGTCTTCACGAGCCGCGCGGCTACGTCGTCTAGCGACGCGTAGGTACGCAGTTGCGGCGGCGTACGGACCTCGTCGAGCCACTCGCGCACGCGGGCCGGCGCCTGTCTCGGTGACGTCGCCGGCAGGCCGAAACCCTCCAGATCGACCACGCGTCGCACGCGTTCGGGCCGCACGCCCGCGTACAGGCAAACGATGTTCGCACCAAGGCTGTGTCCGACGAGATCGATCTGGCCCTCTGGCGCGTAGTGCGCGAGCAGGGCATCGAGATCGGCAAGGTAGTCGGGGAACCAGTAATTGCTGCCCTGCCCCTGCGCGACGGGCCAGCAGGAGAGGCCGAAGCCGCGCAGGTCGGGCGCGATCACCTGCCAGTTGCCGCCGCGTGTGTCGAGCGCGTCGACGACGAACTGGAACGACGCCGCCACGTCCATCCAGCCGTGCAGCATGAAGAGCGCGGGTGCGCTCTCTTCACCCCAGCGGCGCACGTGCAGCCGGATGCCATTGACATCGACGAATTCGGAACGGGATTGATTCATTTGCGCCGCCGCAAAAAAGAATGATCGTTCGATTATATAGGCGCTGAGCGTCTGCGCCAGGTCATTCGTTCGAGTAACGTTCCGTTGACTGCCGCGTGGCGGCCTGCTCCGCCGCATCCTGGGCCGCCAGCGAAGCCAGTTCGGCCTCGTCGAAGCCCGCCGAGCGGCGCGCTTCGAAGTTGAACGGCCCGCGCATGCGCGGCGCGTGGTACTGCTCGGCGAGCGCGAGCCACGCCGCGTGCGGGTCGAGACCGCGCGACTCGCACAGGTGGCGGAACCAATGGTTGCCGATGCGCACGTGCCCCACTTCGTCGCGCAGGATGATGTCGAGGATCGCAGCCGACTCGTCGTCGCGGGCCTGTTTCAGGCGCGCGCGAATGGGCGGCGAGGCGTCGAGCCCGCGCGCCTCCAGCACGCGCGGCACGAGCGCCATGCGTGCGAGCACGTCGGTGCTTGTGCGCTCGCACATCTCCCACAGGCCGTTGTGCGCGGGGAAGTCGCCGTACGCGTGACCATAGTCGGCGAGGCGCGCGCGCAGCAGGGAGAAGTGATACGCCTCTTCCGCCGCGACCTTGAGCCAGTCGGCGTAGAAAGCGTCGGGCATGGCGGGGAAGCGCCACACGGCGTCGAGCGCGAGATTGATCGCGTTGAATTCGATGTGGGCCAGCGCGTGCAGCAGCACCACGCGGCCCTGCGGCGTGCTCATGCTGCGGCGTTGCAGTTCGCGCGGCTCGACGAGCGGCGGCTCGCTCGGGCGGCCAGGCAAGCCGGCCGGCGTCGCAATGTCGCGTTGCGGCTCCCAGCGCGGCGCCGCGGCGTGAGCCTGACTTTGCGCGTGCAGCGCGCGGACCGCGTCGGCCTTGGCGGCCGGGTCGCACTCGCGCAGCGCGGCGAGCGCGGCGAGGCGCCAGCAGGTGGACGCGTCACCCAGTGAAGTTGAGACGTCAGCGCTTGCGCTGGCAGCGGAGAAAACGGAATTCATCGGCAGAAGAAACAGGGACCGAAAAACGGGGAGCACCCAACCTTTGTGCGAAGCCGCCCAAACCTGCCCCAAGCGGACCGCGCACGCAACCGTTTACAATACGCGATTCACCTGCCTCGCGTCGTCCGCATCCATTGCGTGACGCCCGCGGACCGGCAGCAGCCCCCAATATCAGGAGACTCGACACCGTGGCCATCTACAAGCTTGGCGAAGCCGCACCGACCATTCACGAAAGCGTGTTCGTCGCGGACAACGCGACCGTCATCGGCAAGGTCGAACTGGCCGAAGACTCGAGCGTCTGGTTTGGCGCAACGCTGCGCGGCGACAACGAGCCGATTACCGTCGGCGCGCGCAGCAACGTTCAGGAAGGCGCGGTACTCCACACGGACCCCGGCTACCCGCTCACGCTCGAAGCGAACGTGACGGTAGGCCATCAGGCCATGCTGCACGGCTGCACCGTGAAGGAAGGCGCGCTCATCGGTATTCAGGCCGTGGTCTTGAATGGCGCGGTAATCGGCCGCAACTGTCTGGTTGGCGCGGGTGCGGTGGTCACGGAAGGCAAGGTGTTCCCCGACAACTCGCTGATTCTCGGTGCGCCGGCCAAAGTCGTGCGTGAGCTGACCGAGGCCGACATCGCCGGCCTCAAGCGCAACGCGGATGTCTACGCGCAGCGTCGCGAATTTTTCAAGGCGCAGCTCGTGCGCATCGGCTGAGAGCCGCAGGTGAGAGTGACAAGCTCTCGCCGTGCGGCGCGGGCCGCGCCGCCCCGATTCAAACGAAGGAAAAGATTGTGAACGACCAGTTGCAAAAATTCATGTTCAGCGCCGCCCCGGTGCGCGGCGAGATCGTCTCGCTGGGCAACGCGTGGCAGGAAGTGCTCAAGCGCCGCCAGTATCCGACGCCGGTACGCACCGTACTCGGAGAAATGATGGCGGCGTGCGCGCTGCTCTCGGCGAATCTCAAGTTCGACGGCACGCTGATCATGCAGATCTTCGGCGACGGCCCCGTGAAGATGCTGGTCGTGCAGTGCGGCTCGGATCTGACAATGCGCGCCACCGCGCGGCTCGGAGAAGACTTCACGGGCGAAAACGCCCTGCCGCTCAGCGAAGAACTCACGTTCGCCGACCTCGTGAATCCGGACGGCCAGGGCCGCTGCGTGATCACGCTCGACCCGGCGAAAAAGCAGCCGGGCCAGCAGCCCTACCAGGGCATCGTGCCGCTGAACGGCGAAGACGGCAGCCCGCTCAAGTCGATCGCCGCCGTGCTCGAGCATTACATGCATCACTCGGAACAGCTCGACTCGCGCCTGTGGCTCGCCGCAAACGACGACCGCGCGGTCGGCATGCTGCTTCAGAAGCTGCCGGGCGACGGCGGCATCGTGCCGCATCAGGGCGAGCACGACCTCGATACCTGGGAGCGCGTCTGCACGCTCGGCGGCACGCTCACGCGTGACGAAATGCTCACGGAAGACGGCGAGACGTTGTTCCGCCGCCTCTTCTGGCAAGAAAATGTGCGTCACTTCGAGCCGCTTGCGCCGCGCTTCCAGTGCTCGTGCTCGCGCGAGAAGGTGGGCGCGATGCTCAAGATGCTGGGCCGCGACGAAGTCGATGGCGTGATCGAAGAACGCGGTCATGTCGAGATTCATTGCGACTATTGCAACCAGCGCTATGAGTTCGACCCGGTGGATGTCGCGCAACTTTTTGCCGTGACGGGGCTCTCAGAAAGCGTGAGCCCCGCTGCCGAGCGTCGCCACTGAGGCGCGCCGAAGCGCACCAGGGCACACTGAGCCGATAACGCCTATGCGGCGCAACGCGTGTTGCGCCGCCGCCCTGTACAGCAGCGCGTAGACGGATGTCCGAACCAAAATGCGGGCCGGCCGTCATCTCAAATTATTTAGGCGTCCGATAGATGGAGAGAAGCATGATCAAGAACAAACGCTTCGCACTTCCGTTGCGCGACCGCACGCCGCGCGTGGGCGCGCTACTCGTGTTGGCTGCACTCGGCGCGACCGTTGCATCGACGAGCGGCTGCATGATGGACCCGCCCGGCCCATCGCCGATCTATAGCCGGCTGCCCGCGGCGCAGTCCGGCCTTCCCGCCGCCGCGCCAGTGCTCACGCCCGACGAAAAAGCGCGCTACGACGCAATCGACCGCCAGGTGCTCGCGGAACAGGACAACGCCATGGCAGCGGAAGCTGCCGCACAGGCGTGGTCGCGGGCCTATGCGCCGCCCGTCACGGTCTACGGCAGCTATTACAGCGGCGGTTGGGGGCACGGCTGGGGCACGGGTATTGGCTACGGCTATCCGGGTTGGGGCTGGTAATCACGCAGCTTTCCAGCGCGAACGCGTAAACGAAAAAAGGCGCGGCTCAATGCCGCGCCTTTTTGCTTGCCCGCGTGCTCAGAACAAGCGGCGCACTCAACCCGCCTTCTTCGCTTCCTTCCCGTGCCCGTGCCGCTTCTCAGGAACACGCGAAACGGGGTTCGGCACCACCCTCACCGGCGCCGCCGACATCTCGCCGCGCGTCGAAGTATTCGACGAACCGCTCGGCGTCACAGGTGGCGTCTGGTTCGGCGAGACGAACTGCACGAACACCTCGCTGTCCTTCACCATGCCCATTTCGTAGCGCGCACGCTCCTCGACAGCAGCGGTGCCGCTCTGCAGATCCTGCACTTCGCCCGCAATGCGCTCGTTGCGCAGTTTCTCGTCGTCGTTCTGCTTTTGCTGCTGGGCGAGTTGCTGCTGCAGTTCGTGCACACGCAGCCAGCCACCATGGCCCCACCAGAACGGATACTGAATCAGCACAAGCAGGATGATCAGAACGACAGTGACAAGCCGCATGAAAGGTGCCGGATAAATACACGCCGCCCTGCGCTATACGCAGGGCGGCGGAGAGAGATGACGAAGGGTGACAGCAAGGCTGCTGCCGGCGCAGGTTCCGCTTAACGCAGGTTATAGAACGCCGACTTGCCCGGGTAGCTGGCGATATCACCGAGATCTTCCTCGATGCGCAGCAGCTGGTTGTACTTCGAGATGCGGTCCGAACGCGAGAGCGAACCGGTCTTGATCTGACCCGCGTTCAGGCCCACGGCGATATCAGCGATCGTCGAGTCTTCAGTTTCGCCCGAACGGTGCGAGATCACGGCCGTGTAGCCGGCGCGCTTGGCCATTTCGATTGCCGCGAAGGTTTCCGTCAGCGTGCCGATCTGGTTGATCTTGATGAGGATCGAGTTGGCGATGCCCTTGTCGATGCCTTCCTTCAGGATGCGCGTGTTGGTCACGAACAGGTCGTCGCCGACGAGCTGGACCTTCTTGCCGAGCTTGTCGGTCAGCAGCTTCCAGCCGGCCCAGTCGGACTCGTGCATGCCGTCTTCGATCGAGACGATCGGGAACTTGTCGGCGAGCGTTGCCAGGTAGTCGGCGAACTCGGCCGACGACAGCTGCAGGCCTTCGCCCGCGAGCTGGTACTTGCCGTCGTGGTAGAACTCGCTCGCGGCGCAGTCGAGCGCGAGCAGCACGTCTTCACCGGCGCGGTAGCCAGCCTTTTCGATCGCTTGCAGGATGGTCGAAAGGCATTCGTCGTTGCTGCCGAAGTTCGGTGCGAAGCCGCCTTCGTCGCCCACTGCCGTGCTCATGCCGCGATCCGAGAGGATCTTCTTGAGCGCATGGAACACTTCCGCGCCGCAACGCAGCGCTTCGCGGAAGGTCGGCTGGCTCACCGGCACGATCATGAATTCCTGAATGTCGAGGCTGTTGTTCGCGTGCGCGCCGCCGTTGACGATGTTCATCATCGGCACCGGCAGTTGCATTGCGCCCGAACCACCGAAATAGCGGTACAGCGGCAGGCCGGCTTCTTCAGCGGCGGCCTTCGCGACGGCCATCGACACGGCCAGCATGGCGTTGGCGCCGAGACGCGACTTGTTGTCGGTGCCGTCGAGCTCGAGCAGGGTCTTGTCGAGGAAGGCTTGTTCCGACGCGTCGAGGCCCATGATCGCCTCGGAGATTTCGGTGTTGATGTGCTCAACGGCCTTCAGCACGCCCTTGCCGTTGTAGCGGCCGGCTTCGCCGTCGCGCAGTTCGATCGCTTCGCGCGAACCGGTCGACGCGCCCGACGGCACCGCTGCGCGGCCCATCGTGCCCGATTCGAGCAGCACGTCGCATTCGACGGTGGGATTGCCGCGCGAATCCAGAATCTCGCGACCGATGATATCTACGATTGCACTCATGGTTTCCTCAGGAAATGACAGTAATTCTTGCGCGAGCTGCGCCGCCTGCTGCATCGGCCCGCGAGGCACAGTTTCTATGCTCGCTCGGGGCACACCGTCACATGGGACAGGCTGCGTGCTCGCCAGGTTCAACTTGCCGCAGCGCGTCGGTCACGCTCCAGTGACCGAGACGCTGCCACGCTGCCTTGTACATCGAACGCGGTGCGTTGGCGCCGCTGCGCACAGCATGATGTCGTTACGTGACATTTGCCATGCGCGCGGTCCTGCGCCGCGCTGCTCCTCCATCGCGCCGCTCATGCAATCGAAGCGGCGCGCCGTACTACGTAATTCCCAACTCAGCTGAAGTCGTTCTCAAGGAACGGCGTGCGCTTGACCGCCTGGTCGAGCGTCACGAGGGTTTCGAGCAGATCGGCCATGCGGTTCAGCGGCACGGCGTTCGGACCGTCGGACTTGGCCTGCGCAGGGTTCGGGTGCGTCTCCATGAAGAGACCCGCCACGCCCGTGGCAACGGCCGCGCGCGCAAGCACCGGCACGAATTCGCGCTGACCGCCCGAGCTCGTGCCCTGCCCGCCCGGCAACTGCACCGAGTGGGTCACGTCCATCACGACCGGTGCGCCGGTCTCGCGCATGATAGCGAGCGAACGCATGTCCGAGACGAGGTTGTTGTAACCGAACGAAACACCGCGTTCGCAGGCGAAGAAGCGGTCTTCGGAAAGACCCGCCTCACGCGCGGCTTCGCGCGCCTTGTCGATCACGTTCTTCATGTCGTGCGGCGCGAGGAACTGGCCTTTCTTGATGTTGACCGGCTTGCCCGAGCGCGCGCACGCGTGGATGAAGTCGGTCTGGCGGCACAGGAACGCAGGCGTTTGCAGCACGTCCACGACCGACGCCACGGGCCCGATCTCTTCTTCCGAGTGCACGTCGGTCAGCACGGGCAGACCGAGCTGGCGCTTCACTTCGGAGAGGATGCGCAGGCCCTCGTCCATCCCGAGGCCGCGAAACGACTTGCCGCTCGAACGATTGGCCTTGTCGTAGGACGACTTGTAGATGAACGGGATACCGAGCTTCGACGTGATTTCCTTCAGGCGGCCCGCCGTGTCGATCGTCATCTGTTCAGATTCGACGACACAGGTGCCTGCGATCAGGAAAAACGGCTTGTCGAGACCGACCTCGAAACCGCACAGATTCATGCTTTCTCCTCGGCGCGCGCCTCATGGTGCGCGACTGCCGCTTCGACATACGCCTTGAAGAGCGGATGGCCGTCACGCGGCGTGGACGTGAATTCCGGGTGGAACTGGACGCCGACGAACCACGGGTGCATGTCGCGCGGCAGTTCCATCATTTCCGGCAGATCTTCCGACGGCGTACGGGCGCTGATGATAAGGCCGTTCGCCTCGAGCTTGGGCACGTAGCCGTTATTGACTTCATAACGGTGACGGTGACGCTCGTTCACATCCTTGCCATAGATTTCCGCCGCGAGCGTGCCGGGCTTGATCGGGCAGCGCTGCGAGCCGAGGCGCATCGTGCCGCCGAGGTCGGAGTCTTCGGTGCGCTTCTCGACCTTGCCTTCGCGGTCGGCCCATTCGGTGATGAGCGCGACGACGCGGTCAGGCGTGTCCGGATCGAATTCCGTGCTGTTCGCGTGCTTCAGGCCCACCACGTCGCGCGCGAATTCGATCACGGCGAGCTGCATGCCTAGGCAGATGCCGAGGTACGGCACCTTCGCTTCGCGAGCGTACTGAATCGCCTTGATCTTGCCTTCGGTGCCACGACGGCCGAAACCGCCCGGCACGAGGATTGCGTCGAGATGCTTGAGGCTCTCGACACCCTCTTCGTCGATCTGCTCGGAGTCGATGTACTCGATGTTCACCTTCGCCGACGTCTTGATCGACGCGTGGCGCAGCGCTTCGATGAGCGACTTGTACGACTCGGTCAGGTCGACATACTTGCCGACCATGCCGATCGTGACTTCGTGCTTCGGGTGCTCGAGCTTTTCGACCATTTCCGACCAGATCGACAGATCTGCGGGCTTGGCGGAAAGCTTCAGCTCGTCGCAGACGATCGAGTCGAGACCCTGGTCATGCAGCATCTGCGGAATCTTGTAGATGCTGTCGGCGTCCCACACCGAGATCACGGCGTCTTCGGGCACGTTCGAGAACATCGAGATCTTCGCGCGTTCGTCGTCGGGAATACGGCGGTCGGCGCGGCACAGCAGCACGTTCGGATAGATACCGATTTCGCGCAGCTTCTGCACGCTGTGCTGCGTGGGCTTGGTCTTGAGCTCACCCGCCGTGGCGATGAACGGCACGAGCGTGAGGTGCACGAAGCACGCGCTGTTGCGGCCAAGGCGCAAGCTCATCTGACGCGCGGCCTCGAGGAACGGCAGCGACTCAATGTCGCCCACCGTGCCGCCCACTTCGACGATCGCGACGTCCGGCTCGCCACACGTCGCCGATGCGGCGCCGCGTTCGACGAACGCCTGGATTTCGTTCGTGATGTGCGGAATGACCTGCACGGTCTTGCCCAGATAGTCGCCGCGGCGTTCCTTGCGGATCACCGATTCGTAGATCTGGCCCGTGGTGAAGTTGTTGGCCTTGCGCATCTTCGTGGTGATGAAGCGCTCATAGTGGCCGAGGTCGAGGTCGGTTTCCGCTCCGTCTTCCGTCACGAACACTTCGCCGTGCTGAAACGGGCTCATCGTGCCGGGGTCGACGTTGATGTAGGGATCGAGCTTGAGGAGGGTGACTTTCAGACCGCGCGATTCGAGGATCGCGGCGAGGGAGGCGGCGGCAATACCCTTGCCAAGGGACGAAACTACGCCGCCGGTGACGAAAACATATTTGGTCATCGCTGAATGCTCGCGGGAAAAACGGATTATACCTGAAAGCAAGGGCTAACCCTGAATTTTGAGCGGGCCGAATGTGGGTCGAATGCGAGGCGTAGTGTGTCGCCCTGCGTGCTCCCCTGCCCCGCAAGCAACAGCGCCGGAAAGCCGGCGCTCAGGCTCCGTTTTCCATGGCGTAAAGCATGCGCTGCACCGCGCGCGCGGTCTCGATCGGACGCTCCATGGGGTACAGATGACTGCCCTCGATCCACTCAAAACGCTCGCCCGCAATGCGCCGGGTTGCCGCAAGCCCGACCTGGCGGACTTCGCGCGACTGCGTGCCCGCGACGAAGCTCACCGGCACGGGCGAGCCGTGCGCGAGCCGCGCGCCGAGCGTATGCGGCAGCGTGCGGTAGATCATGTATTCGGTCTGGCGGTCGAAGGCGAGCGTGCGGCCGCCGTCAACCGAGGTCTGAGGAATGCCGAAGTCGACATAGTCGGACAGCACACGCTCGTCCCAGCGCGCGAACGCCGCCTTCGAATGGAAATGCCGCCAGGCCTCGTCGCGGCTCGCCCAGTTCGTGCGGCGCGTGCGCGTGGCGGCGGCCGGTGAAAGCCGTTCGTCGAGGCCGGTCCACTGCGAAACCCGCAGCATGCTGCTGCGCCAGCCCGCGATCACCGGCGAATCGAGCATCACGACGCCTTTGACCCATTGCGGCTTTTTCAGCGCGGCCATAAGAGAGAGGTAGCCGCCGAGCGAATGGCCGACGAGCCATACGGGTTCCTCGTAGGTGCGGCCAATGTCGTCGAGCAGTTGTTCGACGAGATGCGGCCAGTCGCGCGTGACGGGAAAGCGCGCGTCGTGCCCGATGCGCTCGATGTAACGCAGTTCGTAGTTATCGCCCAGTTCGGCGAAGAACGTGCGATAGATCGAGGCCGGAAAGCCGTTTGCGTGCGAGAAATGGATGACGTTTTTCAAAGGCGGCTTGTCTCTCTATTTTGTTGATCTCTTTCGTCTATCGCGCGTGCGTCCCTGCCTCTGCCGGCCCGGCGCGTCAGTCCTGCGTGGGCGGGTCCATCCAGTAGCGCCGCTGTGTATCGCGATAGCGCTCCACGGCGAGCGCGCCGGGTCCTGCCTCGACGCGCACGGCACCGTGGGCGTCGCTGCGCGCGAGCACGATGTGACGGGCCGCGTAGCGCGCGTAGACGCCCGGATGCGGGTGATGAAAGCGGTTCAGATAGCCTACCTGAAATATCGCGGCGAGCGGCCGGACAGAGTCGAGGAACGGTTCAGTCGACGAGGTTCGGCTGCCGTGGTGCGGCACGACGAGCACCTGCGCGCGCAGCCGCGCGGGGTCGCGCGCAAGCAGCGTACGCTCGACCCCCGCTTCGATGTCGGCGGCGACCAGCGCGGAAACCGGGCCCGCCTGGGTTTCGCGCGCGGCGCTCGCCGCCGTTGTCACCCGCAGGACGCAGCAATGCGCATTGGGTTTGCCCGCGAGCGGCCCGGGGTCGGGCCACAGCACCTCGAAGTCGACGCCGTCCCACCGCCAGCGCTGGCCGGCGGCGCACTGCACGGTCTGCGCGCCCTTTGCGCGCGCGCTCGCCCAGAGCGGATGCGCGGACAGAATGCCTGCCACGAATTGCCCCACATCAAGGGCATCGAGCACGGCTTGCGCGCCGCCGGAATGGTCGGAATCGTCGTGGCTGATCATCAGCGCGTCGAGGTGCCCTATGCCATGCGCCTGCAGATACGGCACGACGATGCGCTCGCCCGCCTGCGTCGATTCGGGCCCTGGGCCCGCGTCGAAAAGCAGGCGATGATGCGCGGTTTCGACCAGCACCGACGTACCCTGCCCGATGTCGAGCGCGGTGAGCCGGAAAGCGCCCGGCGGCGGCCCTGTGGGCGCGGGCACCAGTAACGGCAGCCACGTGAACGGCGCGAGCCAGCGCAGCGGCCAGCCGCGCGGCGCAAGACACCAGGCGACGCCCACGGCCGCGCAGGCGAGCGGCCACGCTCCGGGTTGCGGCAATCGCAGTACCGCCCACGGCAGGCCTTCGAGTGCGCCCAGCGTTGCGGCCAACCCGTCGAGGCAGCTATGCGCCACGCGTAGCGCGAACGCGTCGATTGGTGCGGGTAGCGCCGCGCTCCCGATGACCAGTGGCGTGACAAGCATGCTCACACAGGGAATGGCAAACGCATTGGCGAACGGTCCGATTAGCGGGATCTGCGCGAACCAGTAAGCCGTGAGCGGCGCGAGCGCCAGGGTGACGGCCCATTGCACGCGAGCGCTATCGCCCACGCGCGAGGCAATGCGTCGCATCGCCTCACGCCAGCCGCCTCGCGGAAAGGCCATGGCGGCGAGACGCCGAAGCCAGCGGTCGCGCGCGGGTGGCTCTGCGGGTGGTTCGGCTCGGTCGCGCATCGGATCGATCTCGTCAGCCGATAAATCCTGTGGCGCTTCCCTGTACAAACGGGGCACGCCGCTCGCCGCGAACAGAATCGCCCCGACCGCGCAGAACGAGAGCCAGAAGCCGGCGGCCGTCACTGCCCATGGATCGCGCAGCAGGACAAGCCCAAGCGCCCACGCCAGCACGTGCGAGCGCGCGACTTCGCGCCCGGCGAATAGCGCGAGGGCCACGACCGCCAGCATCCAGAGCGCTCGCTGCACCGGCACGTTGAAGCCGGCGAGCGCCGCATAGATGCCCGCCGCGAGCAACGCGCCCGCAACGGCAACCTTCTGCGCGGGCACAAAGAGCGGCGCCTCGACGCCGCGCCAGCGCGCGCGCCGCCACATTGCACCGACGACCCACCCCGCGAGCCCCGCGACGAACGCAAGATGCAGCCCGGAAATCGCCACCAGATGGCTCGTGCCCGTATTGCGCATGAGACGCCAGTCCGCGTCGCTGACCGCGTCCTGCGCGCCTGTCGCGAGCGCGATAACGATGCCGCGATGCGGCGCATCGCCGAGCACCGCGTCGATGCGCGCACGCAGCGCCGCGCGCGCCCGTTCGATGCGCACGCCGACACCGGAGGCGTCGACGGGCAATCGCACAGCCCGCGCCGGATCGCTCACATAGCCGGTTGCGCGCACGCCGCGCGCGAGCAGTGTGGCCTCCGTGTCGCGCAGACCGAAGTTGCCATTGCCGTGCGGCCGTTTGAGCCGCACGGCAAGGCGCCAGCGCGCGCCGGGCACGAGCGGCGGCAGCGGCGCTTCGCGCGCCACCCAGGACAACTGGATCAATTGCGGCAGCCGTGACGTGGCTTTGTGTGTTTCTTCGTGCGGCCCCCAGGATTCAACGCGAAAGAGGAAGCTCGCGCCGTTTTCGCCGTAAGAAGGCAAGCTGGAGATAGAGCCAGTGACGTCGAGATTGCGCGTCTGCCAGGCGGCGGGAAGCGCCTGTGCAAGCCGCAGTTCGGCGCGCCAGGCCGAGTAGCCAAAGCCTGCGCAGCCTGCTGCGAGCCACACCGCCGCCCAGCCGCTCGCCGTGCGCCAGCGTTGGTCGCCAAACGTGCCGAACATCCGTGGGTCATCTGCCTGCGCATGGGCGCCGAGCCCCCAAACCGCCCACCCGGTTGCAAGCACGATTGCCAGAACGAGCCCGACCCACGCGCCCCACCCCGGTAGCGCAGCCTGCCGCTGCAAGGCAATCACGCCCAGCGCAAACCCGCACCATATCGCCCGCATCCTGCCTCCTCGCAACGAGGGGGCAACATGCGCCGACCGCAACAATCACGCCGCGCACACCGCGCGCCGTACCCGCCACCCTGGAAACGATTATGCAGACGAAAGCGCGAGCCGCGGCAGCGCGGCCGCAGCGTTAGCCGTCGTGCCAAGTGCAAGTTCCGCGGGACTCAAGCCGCGCAAGCCCGCAAGCACGGCACCGATGCGCGGCACCTGGTCGGGTGTGTTGCGCTCGCGATAAAGCCAGGCTGGCGAGATATCGGGGGCGTCGGTTTCCATGACGATTGCCTCGAGCGGCAACTGCTGCGCGAGCCTGCGAATCTGCAGCGCGCGCTCGAACGTCAGATTGCCGCCGAAGCCCAGGTGCATGCCTTGATCGATGAACGCGCGCGCCTGCTGAAAACTGCCGTTGAACGCATGCGCGATCCCGCTTTTCACGCCGTTGCGGCGCAGCCCCTTGAGCACCTGATCCTGCGATTTGCGCACGTGGCAGATCGCCGGCAGGCCGAACTCGCGCGCGAGGCGCAGCTGCGCGTCGTAGAAGTGCTGCTGACGTGCGTCGTCGAGGCCCGGCACGAAGTAATCGAGCCCGATCTCGCCGATGCCAACGAAACGCGGATCGTCGAGACTCGCTTCGATCTCGCGGCGCAACGCCTCGAGGTCTTCGTCGCGCGCCTGCGGCGTATAGAGCGGATGGATGCCGAGCGCGTAGACCGCGCCCGCGGTGCGGTGCGCGAGCGCGCGAACCGTCGAGAAGTTCTCGCGCGCGACCGCCGGAATCACGATGCGCGACACGCCCACCGCTTGCGCCGCCGACGCGACCGCGTCGCGGTCAACGTCGAACTCGGCGGCATCGAGATGGCAGTGCGTGTCGATCCACATGGCGCTCGCTCGCGGGAAAGCTCAGACCGGGACGACCGGTTCCTCGTGCAGCATGCCGTCGCGCAAACGCACAATGCGGTCGCAGCGCGCCGCGAGGTCGGGATCGTGCGTGACGATCACGAAGCTCGTGTCGAACTGGTCGGAAAGTTCGAGCATCAGGTTGAAGACGGTATCGGCCGTCGTGCCGTCGAGGTTGCCCGTGGGCTCGTCGGCGAGCACGCACGCGGGCTTCGTCACAAGCGCACGTGCGATCGCCACGCGCTGGCGCTCGCCGCCCGAAAGCTCGCCCGGCCGGTTGCGCGCACGATGCGAGAGGCCCACGCGCTCCAGGATCTGCATCGCCTCGGCGCGCGCGTCTTCCTGCGTCATGCGGCGAATGCGCAGCGGCATCGCCACGTTGTCGAGCGCCGAAAACTCGGGCAGCAGATGGTGGAACTGATAAACGAACCCGAGCGCGCGATTGCGCAACTCGTTGCGCTCGCGCTCGGAAAGCTCGGTGAACGGCTTGCCGAGCACCGAGACCTTGCCCGCGCCCGGCTCATCGAGCCCGCCCAGCACGTGCAGCAGCGTGCTCTTGCCCGAGCCCGACGCGCCCACCACGGCGAGCTTTTCACCGCGCTTCACTTTGAGATCGGTGTCGTGCAGCACCTGCACGGCAAGCGCGCCCTGGCCGAACACCTTCGAGACGCCGTGCGCTTCGAGCACATACGGATAGTCGCCGGCCGCGGCGATGAGCGATTGACGGTCATTCATAGCGCAGCGCCTCCGCAGGACGAACCTTGGCCGCACGCCAGCTCGGATAGAGCGTGGCGAGCGCGGACAGCACGAACGCAATCACGCCGATGCGGATCACGTCGGAAGCCACGAGTTCCGAAGGCAGCTCGCTGATGAAATACACCGAAGGCGGCAGGAACTGGATGCCGAGCAGATGCTCGATCGCCGGCACGCTCCATGGAATGCTCCATGCGATCAGGCAACCGAGCGCAATGCCGAGGCCGGTGCCCACGAAGCCGATCGTCACGCCCTGCACGACGAAGATTTTCATGATCGAGCCCGGCTGCGCGCCGAGCGTGCGCAGGATCGCGATATCGGCCTGCTTGTTGGTGACGGTCATGACGAGAGACGAAACGAGATTGAACGCCGCGACCGCGATGATGAGCGTGAGGATGATGAACATCATGCGTTTTTCGATCTGCACGGCCGAGAACCAGGTCTTGTTCTGCTGCGTCCAGTCGCGGATATAGAGGTCGCCCGAGAGCGTATGCACGAGCTGGCGCGCCACCGCCGGCGCGCGTTGCATGTCCTTCAGGCGCAGACGCACGCCGCTTGGCGCGCCGAGGCGATACAGCACTTCCGCGTCGCGGATGTTGGTGAGCGCGAGCGTGCTGTCGTACTCGTAGTGGCCCGATTCGAACACGCCCACCACCGTGAACTGCTTCAGGCGCGGCAGCATGCCGGCCGGCGTGATCGAGCCCTCGGGCGCGACGAGCGTGACCTTGTCGCCCACTGTAACGCCGAGGTTCACGGCGAGATCGGCGCCGAGCACGATACCGAAGCTGCCGGGCGTGAGGTCGTTCAGGCTGCCCGCCTTCATCTCCTTGCCGATGTCCGACACCTGCGGCTCTTCGGAAGGCTCGATACCGCGCAGCGCGACGCCGTTCACGCTGTCACCGCGCGTGAGCAGCGCCTGGGCGTCCACGTAAGGCGCCGCGCCGATCACTTCCGGATTGGTCTTCGCTTCCTTCGCGGTGAGCTGCCAGTCTGGCATCGTGCCCGTGGGCGAAAAGATCTCGATGTGCGCGAGCACGGAGAGCATGCGGTCGCGCACGTCGCGCTGGAAGCCGTTCATCACCGAGAGCACGACGATCAGCGCCGCGACGCCGAGCGCGATGCCCGACATCGAGATGAGCGCGATGAACGAGATGAACCCGTTGCCGGTCGTGCGTTTGCCAGCGCGGGTGTAGCGCCAGCCTATCTGCCATTCGTAGGGAAGTTTCAAGCGAATCCTTTTTGCGTCTTCGTTGCGCTCCGGCGGCGCGTATTGACCCTGGGTGACCCTGGGGCCAGTGCGCCGGACGCCCGAACAATATCGTGCCGGGTCGGGCGGCGATCAACCGCGAAGTTTGCCATACTGGCGCCCCTCCACGGACATTCGACCGACTTTCGCCGGCGATCGCACAAACTTGCGCGCCTGCGACACGCACGGCCCGCGGGCGTTTGCCCGCCCTCTCCTTCGAGCCGCATTTCGTCCACAAGTGCCGCCGCACAAGCATAACGGAGCGATGCGGGCCCGTTGCGATACGCCAGAGGGCCGCCCGGCGCGCCAGGCGCCGAAGTACAATGCGCACCATCATGCCCGCCGACCGACTCCATCTCCTCGTTCCTTTTGCCTTGCCGTCCGCTGCGGCCGCCTCCACCGCGCTTGCGGGCCTCGAATACCCGGCGCTCGCGAAACTGGTTGCGCGCGCGACACTCGGCGAGCAAGTGATCGGCGAGGACTTCCAGCGCACGCTGCCGCACGAGCGCTGGGTTGCGCGCCAGTTCGGCGCGCTCGGTGCCGCGAACGCAAACGACGCAAGACCCGCGCCGGCCGCCGACGACGAAGCGCCCCTTGCGCCCTACATGCTGCTCGCCGATGGCGGCACGCCAGGCAACGCCACGTGGGCATGCGTGCAGCCCGTGCACGTGCGCATCGCGCACGACCATCTGGTGCTGATCGACCCCGCTTCGCTCGAACTCGCCGACGCCGACGCCGCCACGCTCTACACCGTCGCCCGCCCGCTGATCGAAGAGCTGGGCGTGCGCGTCGAGGCTCCGACTCCGCAGCGCTGGTACCTCTCCTCAGAAGCGTTCGGCACGCTCGCGGGCGCTTCGCCCTTGCGCGCGAGCGGCCGCAACATCGAGATCTGGCTGCCGCACGAGGCCCAGTCGGGCCAGCGTTCGCGCGCGTGGATGAAGGTGCAGAACGAAGTGCAGATGGCGTGGTTCGAGCATCCTGTGAACGAGGCGCGCGAGGCGCGCGGTCTGCCCGCCGTCAATTCGATCTGGTTCCACGCGCAAGGCGAGCTGCGCCCGGTCACGAGCCCTTATGCACGCGTGCGCTCCGACGCAGCCGCCACACGTGGCCTGGCACTCGCCGCGAAGTCGGAAGTCAGCGCCGCGCCTGCGACCTTCGCCGCGCTCGCAGCCTCGCTCAACAACGGTTCGGGCACGGGGGCGACGCTCGTCGAACTCGATCCGTTTTCAGCCGCCTTCATCCAGCAGGACTGGGGCCGCTGGAACGCCGCGTTCGCGCAACTGGAGCGCGACTGGTTCGCGCCCGCGCTCGCCGCGCTGCAAACGGGCGCGCTCGCCGCGCTCGACCTCACGCTGTGCGGCGACACCGGCTCGGTCACCCTCTCTATCACGCGCGGCGATTTGCGCAAGTTCTGGCGACGCCGCCTGTTCGCGTCGCTCTTTATCGAATGATCCCCGAATGACCTCTTTCTTCCGCACTCACGCATGACCCGAATCGTCACCCGCGCCTGCTCGCCCGCCGACACCGAAGCGCTCGTGCGCCACGGCCTGCATCCGGTGCTCGCACGCCTTTACGCCTCGCGCGGCGTCTGCCAGCCTGACGAGATCGAAACCGGACTCGCGCGCCTGATTCCGCCCACGGGCATGAAGGGCATCGACGAGGCCGCCACGCTGCTCGCCGACGCGCTCGAAGCGGAGTGCCGCATGCTCGTGGTCGCCGACTACGACTGCGACGGCGCGACCGCCTGCGCCGTGGCCGTACGCGGCCTGCGCATGTTCGGCGCGCAGATTGACTATCTCGTGCCGAACCGCTTCGAGTATGGCTACGGCCTCACACCTGAGATCGTCGCGCTCGCCGCCCAACGCAAAGGCGGGCCACCCGACGTCCTGATCACGGTGGACAACGGCATCGCCAGCGTGGAAGGCGTCGAAGCCGCCAACGAGCTCGGCATCGAGGTGCTCGTGACCGATCACCACCTGCCGGGCGACACGCTCCCCGACGCGCGCGCCATCGTCAATCCGAACCAGCCGGGTTGCGAGTTTCCGAGCAAGTGCATCGCGGGCGTGGGCGTCATGTTCTACACGCTGCTCGCGCTGCGCGCGGAATTGCGCAAGCGCGGCGCGTTCAGCGACGGCAAGCCCGAGCCGCGCCTCGACGGCCTGCTCGATCTCGTCGCGCTCGGCACCGTGGCCGACGTCGTGAAGCTCGACTGCAACAACCGCGTGCTCGTCGCGCAGGGCTTGCAGCGCGTGCGCAACGGCCGCATGCAGCCGGGCATCGCAGCGCTCTTTCGCGCTGCGGGGCGCGACGCGAAAAGCGCCTCGGGCTTCGACTTTGGTTTCGCGCTCGGGCCCCGTCTGAACGCAGCCGGCCGGCTTTCGGACATGTCGCTCGGCATCGAATGCCTGACCACCGACGACGTCGGCCGCGCGTGGGAACTGGCCCAGCAGCTCGACTCGATGAACCGCGAGCGCCGCGAGATCGAGGCGGGCATGCAGCAGCAGGCGCTTGCCGATCTCGCCGATGTCGATCCGCAAGGCAAGGCGACGCTCACGCTGTTCAACGAAGGCTGGCACCAGGGCGTGATCGGCATCGTCGCGGGGCGCCTGAAGGAGCGTTTTCACCGCCCTTCGTTCACCTTCGCCCCGGCCGACGACGACGGCGAACTCGTGAAGGGCTCGGGCCGTTCGATCCCCGGTTTCCATCTGCGCGACGCCGTCGATCTCATCAGCAAACGCGAGCCGGGCCTGATCCAGAAGTTCGGCGGCCACGCCATGGCCGCGGGCATGACGATCGCCGCCGCCGATGTGCCGCGATTCGCCGCCGCGTTCGAACGCGTGGGCCGCGAATGGCTCACCGAAGAAGCGCTCGCCCGCACCGTCGAGACTGACGGCGATCTCGAAGACGCCTACTTCACGCCCGATTTCGTGGAGATGCTCGATGCCGCCGTGTGGGGCCAAGGCTTTCCGGCGCCCGTGTTTTCGGGAGAATTCGAAGTGGCTTCGCAGGCGCTCGTGAAAGACAAGCACCTCAAGCTGCAATTGCTGCGCGGGCGCCAGCGCTTCAACGCGATCTGGTTCAATCACACCGAGTCGCTGCCGCAGCACACCACGGTCGCTTACCGGCTCGTGCGCGACACCTGGAACGGCGTCTCGCGCGTGCAACTCGTCGTGGAGCACGCGGCGCTCTGAGTGCGCCATGAGCGCCCACGCGCGGGCCCCCAGATGGTCCGCGCCGCCCTTGATCCGGGTCCAATCGGCTATAATTCAATGTTTTACACGCCGGATCACGACACAAATGGAAGCGGAACGTCTCAACGCGATCGAAGCCCTTTTGGCGGACCTGCGCATGCGCGCGGGCGAGCTACGGGGGTATCTTTGACTACGACGTAAAAGCCCGACGGCTCGTCGAAGTCAACAGCGAACTCGAAGACCCCAACGTCTGGAACGACGCCAAGCACGCCCAGGGTCTCGGCAAGGAAAAGAAGCTGCTCGAGGGCGTCGTGCACGTGCTCGACGGCATCGAGAACGACACGCGCGACACGCAGGATCTCTTCGAGATGGCCCGCGAGGAAGGCGATGAGGACACGCTCGTCGCCATCGAAACCGACACTCACGCGATCGAAGCACGCGTCGCCGACGTCGAGTTCCGCCGCATGTTCGCGAATCCGGCCGACCCGAACAACGCGTTCATCGACATCCAGGCCGGCGCCGGCGGCACCGAGGCGTGCGACTGGGCTTCCATGCTGCTGCGCCAGTACGTGCGCTACTGCGAACGCAAGGGCTTCAAGACCGAAGTGCTCGAAGAGTCCGAAGGCGACGTGGCCGGCATCAAGAGCGCGACGATCAAGGTCGAAGGCGAATACGCCTACGGGTTCCTGCGCACCGAAACCGGCATTCACCGCCTCGTGCGCAAGTCGCCGTTCGATTCATCGGGCGGGCGTCATACGTCGTTCTCGTCGGTGTTCGTGTATCCGGAAATCGACGATTCGTTCGAGATCGAAGTCAATCCGGCCGATCTGCGCATCGACACGTACCGCGCTTCGGGCGCGGGCGGTCAGCACATCAACAAGACCGACTCCGCCGTGCGTATTACGCACGTTCCGTCGGGCATCGTCGTGCAGTGCCAGAACGACCGCTCGCAGCACCGCAACCGCGCCGAAGCCATGGCCATGCTCAAATCGCGCCTGTACGAAGCCGAAATGCGCAAGCGCCAGTCGGAACAGGACAAGCTCGAAGCGGGCAAGTCGGACGTGGGCTGGGGCCACCAGATCCGCTCTTACGTGCTCGACAACAGCCGTATCAAGGACCTGCGCACCAACGTCGAAATCAGCAACACCAAGGCCGTGCTCGACGGCGATCTCGACGCCTTCATCAGCGCGAGCCTGAAACAGGGCGTGTAAGCTTGCCGCACGCCACGGGCGCTGCAGAACACCGCATGCCGCCCTCTCCTGCTGCGCCGCCCGCCTCGACTGCGAGGCATGCGGCGCGCAGCAGGAACCGAAGTCCGCTTATCTGCGCGCCGTGCGCGCCGTGTCCCGCGAAGGACCATACCGGGGCCGCCGCCCCGAAAACTCGCCGAAACACCTGCGAATCAAAGAACTCCGAGCCATCATGACCGAACCGACCCAGCAGAACGCGCCCAGCGCCGCGCCCGAACTCGACGACAACCAGATCATCGCCGAGCGTCGCGAGAAACTGCGCGCACTGCGCGAGGCAGGCGTCGCCTATCCGAACGACTTCCGCCCCACCCACCACGCCGCCGACCTGCAGCGCGACTACGCCGACACCGACAAGGACGCGCTCGAAGCGAATCCGCTCGAAGTCGCCATTGCCGGCCGCATGATGCTCAAGCGCGTGATGGGCAAGGCGAGCTTCGCCACGGTGCGCGACGGCTCGGGCCAGATCCAGTTCTTCATCACGCCCGCCGACGTGGGCGAAGCCACCTACGAAGCGTTCAAGAAGTGGGACCTGGGCGACATCGTCGCGGCCAAGGGCGTGCTGTTTCGCACCAACAAGGGCGAGCTTTCGGTCCGCTGCACGGAACTGCGCCTGCTCTCGAAGGCACTGCGTCCGCTGCCGGACAAGTTCCACGGCCTCTCCGACCAGGAAATGCGTTATCGCCAGCGCTATGTCGACCTGATCGTCACGCCCGAAGCGCGTCAGACGTTCCAGGCGCGCACCAAGGCAATCTCGTCGGTGCGCAACTTCATGGCGAACGCAGACTTCATGGAAGTCGAAACGCCGATGCTGCACCCGATCCCGGGCGGCGCGGCCGCCAAGCCGTTCGTCACGCATCACAACGCGCTCGACATGCAGATGTTCATGCGCATCGCGCCCGAGTTGTATCTGAAGCGTCTGATCGTGGGCGGCTTCGAGCGCGTGTTCGAAATCAACCGGAATTTCCGTAACGAAGGCGTTTCGCCGCGTCACAATCCGGAATTCACGATGATGGAGTTCTACGCGGCGTACACCGACTACGCGTGGCTCATGGACTTCACCGAGCAGCTGATCCGCCAGGCCGCCATCGACGCGAGCGGCACCGCCGTGCTGACGTATCAGGGCCGCGAACTCGACCTCTCGAAGCCGTTCCATCGCTTGACGATCGTCCAGGCGATCCAGAAGTACGCGCCGCAGTACACGAACGAGCAACTCGCCGACGCCGCCTTCCTGCGCTCGGAACTGAAGAAGTTCGGCGTGGACGCAAACCAGCCGCAGTTCCTGAATGCGGGCGTGGGTTCGCTGCAACTGGCGCTGTTCGAAGAGACCGCCGAGTCGCAGCTGTGGGAGCCGACCTACATCATCGACTACCCTGTCGAAGTTTCGCCGCTTGCTCGCGCCTCGGACACGCTGCCGGGCATTACCGAGCGCTTCGAGCTGTTCATCACGGGCCGCGAGATCGCCAACGGTTTCTCGGAGCTGAACGATCCGGAAGACCAGGCCGCCCGCTTCAAGAAGCAGGTCGAGCAGAAAGACGCCGGCGACGAAGAAGCGATGTTCTACGACGCCGACTACATCCGCGCGCTCGAGTACGGCATGCCCCCGACGGGCGGCTGCGGCATCGGCATCGACCGCCTGATCATGCTGCTCACGGACAGCGCGAGCATCCGTGACGTGATCCTCTTCCCGCACCTGCGCCGCGAAGACTAAGCGCAAGCTCTGCCTGACATGACGGGGCGCATGCGGTTCACACCGCATGCGCCCCGTTTCTTTATGGCATCTCAACGCCCAGGTTTGTAACCATCGGTAAGATCTGCCGGCTAGCGCAACGGCTGAAACGGGCACATCCATTGCGCCAGCGTGGAAAACCGCGCTGTGCAACGCTGCGCGACGATTGCGCACTGTTCGTCACAATGCCGCCGATGCGCCGGGTTACAAATTGAAACGCTCACAGAATTGGATTGGCTCACACTGGGTCTCACAAGTCTCACAAGCGAGCCAACTCTGCCAAAGACGGAGCCTGTCATGAACACAACTGATCCAATCACACCGAAACGCCGCCTCCACCCATTGATCGCAACCGCGGCGGCGGCCGTCATCGTCGCAAGCCTCGCGGCCACCGCAGCCATCACCGGCGTTTTCCCGAAAGCCTCCAGCACCACCGAGCAAAGCGCTCAGGTGCAGACGGGCCAGACGTCGATGATGGCTTCACAGCCGGCTGTCGTTGACTCGACGAGGCCGGTGCAGGCTTCGCAATACGCGCAGAACGACCAGAATGCGCCCACCGAGACGCAACCGGCGCCGGTACAGGCTCAACAGCCAGCGGCCGTGCCCGTCGCGCCTGCGCAGCAATATGGTCAACAGCCTGGCCAGCCGCCGCAGCCTTCGCAACAGCAGTACGCACAGGAAGCGCCGCCCGCCCAGCCCGCGTGTTCGACGTGCGGCACGGTCGTCGCGATTTCCGAGGCAAAGCAAGAAGGCCACGGTACCGGTATCGGCGCAGTGGGCGGCGCGGTGGCCGGCGGCGTGGTCGGCAACCAGTTCGGCTCGGGTAACGGCCGCACGGCCATGACGTTGCTAGGTGCACTCGGTGGCGGCTTCGCGGGCAACTCGGTCGAAAAGCACCTGCGCAGCACGACAACCTATTCGGTGCGCGTGCGCATGGAGAACGGCAAGACGCGCTACTTCACGTATCACGAAGCGCCGCCGTTCCAGCAGGGCGAGCGCGTGCGCGTGGAGAACGGCACGCTGGTCGCGGGTTGATTGCGCTGACGCCGGGAAGCTAGTTGCGCAATAAAAAAGGCGATTTGCCGTAAGGGCAAATCGCCTTTTTCTCGTCTTTTCGTCTGCTTCGCGGGCGTGCCGGGAATCAGTAGTCCGCGTCTTCGATCCACGCCGCCTGGATCGCCTCGAGAATCTTCTCGTTCGAGCGCTCGGGGTCGTCGTCGAAGCCGTCGAGCTGCGTGATCCAGCGGTGCAGATCGGTGAAGCGCACGTACTGCGGGTCCACTTCTGGATGGGTGTCCGTCAAGGCCATCGCGATGTCCTGCGTATCGGTCCATTTCATGGCTGCGCGCTCCTCCTGATGTTCAGTGGCTCAGTGGTTTTCCTTCGCGTGGTTGATCGAGTAACGCGGAATCTCGACCACCAGATCGTCGTTCGCAGGCACGATGGCCTGGCACGACAGCCGCGATGTCGGCTCGAGTCCCCACGCCTTGTCGAGGAGATCGTCTTCGTCTTCCTCGGACGGCACGAGCGCATCGAAACCTTCGCGCACGATCACGTGACAGGTCGTGCAGGCGCACGACTTCTCGCATGCGTGCTCGATTTCGATACCGTGTTCGAGCAGCGCGTCGCACACGCTCTCGCCCGGCTTGGCGTCGATGACCGCACCCTCAGGGCACAGTTCGACATGGGGCAGCACCACGATTTGAGGCATTGTGATTTCCGTATCCAATAACTTTCATATCGGGCGCATGCCCCGCCTCCGACGGCGGCATGTGCCCATTCTACTGTCGGTGCGTGCTCCGCCACATCGGGAAAGCACGCACGCGCGCGCCGTTTGCTAACGACGCGTTCACCTTTAAGCTGTTGAGGTTTCAGCCACGCTTTTAACCGCGGCTTCAGCCGATCTCGTCGAGCTTCTTGCCCGCCAGCGCGCGCTTGATGCCCTTGTTCATCCGGCGCGCGGCAAACTCGTCGGTGCCTTCGGAAAGCGCCTTCGTCGCCGCTTCGATCGTGCCGGCGTCGTCGCCCTGCGCGACTTGCGCGAGCGCGGCGATCAGCGCGTCGACTTGCGCACGCTCGGCTTCGTCGAGCAGTTCGCCATCGGCGCCCAAAGCGGCGTTCGTCGCTTCGATGATGCGTTGCGCCTCGACCTGTGCCTCGCGCAGCGCGCGGGCGCGCATGTCGACTTCGGCGGTCTTGAAGCTGTCTTCGAGCATGCGGGCCACGTCGTCATCGGCGAGACCGTAGGACGGCTTCACCACCACCGACGCTTCCACGCCCGAGAGCTGCTCGCGCGCGAACACGGACAAGAGGCCGTCCGCATCCACCTGGTAAGTCACGCGAATGCGCGCCGCGCCCGCCGCCATCGGCGGAATGCCGCGCAGTTCGAAACGCGCGAGCGAGCGGCAGTCGGCAACGAGTTCGCGCTCGCCTTGCACGACGTGAATCGCCATGGCCGTCTGGCCGTCCTTGAAGGTCGTGAAGTCCTGCGCTCGCGCGACCGGGATGGTCGAATTGCGCGGGATGATCTTCTCGACGAGGCCCCCCATCGTCTCCACACCGAGCGACAGCGGAATGACGTCGAGCAGCAGCCAGTCGTCCTCGCCGCCGCGGTTGCCCGCGAGCAGGTCGGCCTGGATCGCCGCGCCGAGCGCGACGACCTGGTCCGGGTCGAGATTCGTAAGCGGCGCCTGGCCGAAGTGCTGCTCCACGGCGCGGCGGATCACCGGCATACGCGTCGCACCGCCCACCAGCACCACGCCCTTCACGTCTTTCGCAGCCACCTTTGCGTCGCGCAGCGCCTTCTTTGTCGGCGTGAGCGTGCGCTGCACGAGCGCTTGCGTGAGCGCTTCGAAGCGCGGCTCGTCGATCGTCAGCGCGATCTGCTTGCCGTTCGACAGGCTCGCCTCGATGCGCGCCTCGGGCGCGGACGAGAGCGCCTCCTTCGCATCGCGCACGCGGTCGAGCAACAGGCGCACGTCTTCGGGTGCGAGGCTCGCGCGCTCGATGCCGGACTGCTCCAGCGCATACGCAAAGAGCGCGTGGTCGAAATCGTCGCCGCCGAGCGCCGAATCGCCGCCGGCCGCCAGCACTTCGAACACGCCCTTCGTGAGCTTGAGAATCGACAGGTCGAACGTGCCGCCGCCGAGGTCATAGACCGCGTAGAGACCTTCGGCGCCGTTGTCGAGCCCGTAGGCAATCGCCGCCGCGGTCGGCTCGTTGAGCAGACGCAGCACGTTCAGGCCCGCGAGACGCGCGGCGTCCTTGGTCGCCTGGCGCTGCGCTTCGTCGAAGTACGCAGGCACCGTGATGACGGCGCCGACGAGCTCGTCGCCGAGCGTGTCTTCGGCGCGCTGGCGCAGCGTCGCGAGAATCTCCGCCGAAACTTCGACGGGGCTCTTCACGCCGTCCACGGTCTGGATCTGCACCATCCCCGGCGCGTCGACGAAATCGTACGGCGCGTTGGCCGCGCCTTCGACTTCGGACTTGCCGCGGCCCATGAAGCGCTTGACCGACACGATCGTGTTGCGCGGATCGGTGGCGGCTTCAGCCTTCGCCGTGCGGCCGATCCGACGGCCGCCATTCGCGAGATAGCGCACGACCGAAGGCAGCAGCACGTGGCCGTCTTCGTCGGGCAACACGTCGGGCACGCCGCTGCGCACCGCTGCGACCAGCGAGTTCGTCGTGCCGAGGTCGATGCCGACGGCGAGTCGCCGCTGATGCGGCGCCGGCGCCATGCCGGGTTCGGAGATTTGCAGTAATGCCATCTGTGTAATCTGCTTTTTAACCTGCTTTAAACCTGATGAGCGCGAGCGCCCGATATCCGCTTCAGCCTTCGAGACGCTCGATCTGCGAGTCGATCTCGCCCGCCACGCGCTCAATGAACATGAGCTGGCGCACCGCCTCGGCGGCCGGCTGGTTCGAGCCGCTGTCGAGCAGCGCCGCGAGCTTCGTGAAGCGCACGCGTTCGTCGTCGCGCAGCTCGCCCGCGAGCGCATCGAGCGCATCGACGTTCTTCGCGCCGACCGCGTCTTCGATCGCCTCACGCCACTCCATCTGCTGCATGAGGAACGCGGGCTCCATCGCGGTGTTGTTCTCTGCGCCCACGTCGATACCGCGCAAATGCAGCAGATACTTCGCGCGCTTGAGCGGATCGCGCAGCGTCTGGTACGCCTCGTTCGTGCGCGTCGCCCATTGCATGGCGATGCGCTTTTGCGCCTCGCCGGCCGCAGCGAAACGGTCGGGATGCACCTGTGCCTGCACCGTGCGGTAGGCGTGGTCGAGCGCGTTCGCATCGATCGCGAACTGCTCGGGCAGGCCGAACAGCACGAAGTGGCTGTCGGAGAGCGATCGGGTAGACGTGGAAGGCGTGCTCATCGGCTGGAACGTTCGGGTGGGTCTATCAGGGCCATCAAAATCAAAAAGGCGGCACAGGCCGCCTTTTCACCGCTCGACGCGGGCTCAAACGCGGAAGGACTCGCCGCAGCCGCACTCGTCCTTCACATTCGGGTTGTTGAACCGGAAGCCCTCGTTCAGGCCTTCGCGCACGAAGTCGAGTTGCGTGCCGTCGATATAGGCAAGGCTCTTCGGGTCGACGATGACCTTCACGCCGTGGCTCTCGAAGACGTTGTCCTCGGGCGCGAGCTCGTCGACGTACTCGAGCTTGTACGCGAGGCCCGAGCAGCCCGTCGTGCGCACGCCAAGACGCAGGCCCACGCCCTTGCCGCGACGGGTCAGGTACTTTTGCACGTGCTGTGCCGCTTTTTCAGTCAACGTAATTGCCATAGCATCTTCGCCGCGCCTCGCGCCGCCGGGTTCGGCTTTCGCCTTCCCTTGCGTCGCGACGCAACCCTGCTGCATCCAAAATCGTTAGTCCCAGAGCGCCGCACCCCATGGTCCGGCGCCGTCCTGCATCGACGCTGCTGCGCTTAAGCCGCGTCGGCCTTCGCTTCAGTCGTGTGACGCTGGCGATAATCAGCGACCGCTGCCTTGATCGCGTCTTCCGCGAGAATCGAGCAGTGGATCTTCACCGGCGGCAGCGCCAGTTCTTCGGCGATCTGCGTGTTCTTGATGTCGAGGGCCTGGTCGAGCGTCTTGCCCTTCACCCACTCGGTCACGAGCGAGCTCGAAGCGATCGCCGAGCCGCAGCCGTAGGTCTTGAACTTTGCGTCTTCAATCACGCCGTCCGCGCCCACGCGAATCTGCAGCTTCATCACGTCGCCGCACGCCGGCGCGCCGACCATGCCGGTGCCGACCGCGTCGTCGTCCTTGGCGAACGAGCCGACGTTGCGCGGGTTTTCGTAGTGGTCCAGAACCTTGTCGCTATATGCCATGATCACACTCCTTCAATTCGTTGGCCGCGCTGCATGCAGTGCTCTGCTCATTGCGCTGCGGCCGGTTCGTTTTCGATGCAACTGCGCGATGCTGACTGCGCCGCGAAAGCCTTAGTGCGCCGCCCACTGAATGGTCGACAGATCGATGCCGTCCTGGTGCATTTCCCACAGCGGCGACAGCTCGCGCAGCTTGGCGATCTTCGTCTTCAGCAGGTTGATGACGTAATCGACGTCCTGTTCCGTCGTGAAACGGCCCACCGTGAAGCGGATCGAGCTGTGCGCCAGTTCGTCGTTGCGGCCGAGCGCGCGCAGCACATACGACGGCTCGAGCGACGCAGACGTGCAAGCCGAACCCGACGACACCGCCACGTCCTTGACCGCCATGATCAGCGACTCGCCTTCGACGAAGTTGAAGCTGATGTTCAGGTTGTGCGGGACACGCTGTTCCATGTCGCCGTTCACATACGTTTCTTCGATTTCCTTCAGGCCGCGCAGGAGCTTGTCGCGCAGCATGCGCACGCGCTCGTTTTCCGTGGCCATCTCTTCACGCGCGATGCGGAACGCTTCGCCCATGCCGACGATCTGGTGCGTCGCCAGCGTGCCCGAGCGCATGCCGCGCTCGTGACCGCCGCCGTGCATCTGCGCTTCGATGCGCACGCGCGGCTTGCGACGCACGTACAGCGCGCCGATACCCTTCGGGCCGTAGGTCTTGTGCGCCGAGAACGACATCAAGTCGACCTTGAGCTTTTGCAGGTCGATAGGCGCCTTGCCCGTGGACTGAGCGGCATCGACGTGGAAAATGATGCCCTTCTCGCGGCAGATCTCGCCGATCGTCGCGATGTCCTGGATCACGCCGATCTCGTTGTTCACGTGCATGACGGAAACGAGGATCGTGTCGGGACGCAGCGCGGCCTTGAACACGTCGAGGTCGATCAGGCCGTCGTCCTTGACGTCCAGATAGGTGACTTCGTAGCCTTCGCGCTCGAGTTCACGGCAGGTGTCGAGCACGGCCTTGTGCTCGGTCTTGACCGTGATGATGTGCTTACCCTTGCTCTTGTAGAAGTGCGCGGCGCCCTTGATTGCGAGGTTGTCCGATTCGGTCGCGCCAGAGGTCCAGATGATTTCGCGCGGGTCGGCGTTGACGAGCGCGGCGACCTGCTCGCGCGCTTCCTCGACAGCATGCTCCGCGTCCCAGCCATAAGCGTGGCTGCGCGACGCCGGATTGCCGAACTGCTCACGCAGATACGGAATCATCTTGTCCACCACGCGCGGGTCGACGGGGGTCGTCGCGCTGTAGTCCATGTAAATGGGCAGGTGGGGAATGTCGTTATTCATCTATCGCTCCGGGGAATCTTGTGTGCTGCGCTGTACTGTCTGTATTGTCAACTGCGGCCAACTACGGCGTTCTGGCGGCGCTCGAAGGGGCTACGAACCCGCCATGTTGAAGATCGAGTTCGGACCTAGCGGCACCGCCCTGACCGGCTCCACCGGCGGCGCCTCGGCGCGGCGGTCGCGCAGGACGGCGGGCGCGGCGCCTTCGCGGGCGCGCTGCTTGTCCACCAGATCCTTGAGCGACACCGAATCGAGGTACTCGACCATTTTCTGGTTCAGGGTCGACCAGAGTTCGTGCGTCATGCAGTGGCCGTCGTGCTGCTTGGTGCCCTCGCAGGCGCCCTTGCCGCCGCACTGCGTGGCGTCGAGCGGCTCGTCCACAGCGATGATGATGTCCGCGACCGTGACATCCTCCGCGCGACGCGCGAGGTTGTACCCGCCGCCCGGCCCGCGGACCGATTCGACGATTTCATGACGGCGCAGCTTGCCGAACAGCTGTTCGAGGTACGACAGCGAGATATGCTGCCGCTGGCTGATACCCGCAAGCGTCACCGGGCCCTGCTCCTGGCGCAGGGCCAGGTCAATCATCGCCGTGACGGCGAAACGGCCTTTGGTGGTGAGTCTCATGATGTAGGGGAACCGCAATTCTCGACAATTTTCGTCAAGTATAAATACATGACTAGTTTAGTCAAGTATCAACGTCGCGATCTGGGTTATTAGGTGCGCTGCGAATCGCAAAAATGGCGCGATTTCTGCATCCGGCAGATCCACGCCGCTCATCTCAGTCCGCCAGTTGCCCACGCAATGCGGCGAGCAGACCCGCGCAGGCAGCCTCGCACTGATCGAGCACCATTTCGAAGCCTGCGTCGCCGCCGAAATAGGGATCGACTACCACCCGCGCTTGCGCCTGCGGTGCGAACTCCATCAACAAACGGATCTTGTCGCGCTCGCTCGCCGGGCAGACATCCTGAAGCGCGCTGACGTTCGCGTCGTCCATCGCCACGATCAGGTCGAAGCGGCCGAAGTCCTCGGCAGCGATCTGGCGGGCGCGCAACGGCGCGAGATCGTAGCCGCGCTGGCCGCCTGCCCGCTGCGCGCGCGCGTCGGGCGCCTCGCCGATGTGCCAGTCACCCGTGCCCGCCGAATCGACCTCGACGTGCCCCGCCAACCCCGCTTCATCCACGAGGCGCAACATCACGGCCTCGGCCGTGGGCGAGCGGCAGATGTTGCCAAGACAAACGAAGCAGACGGAAACCTTTTTCATTCGTGGGGGCTGAAACAGCGGTCGGCGTTCAGTGCGCGCAGGCGAATCTTGAATTATACAAAGCGCACGAAGTGCGCGCTGCGCGTTGACGCCAGCGGGATCGTCAGATCGCGCTGGCTCGCGGCAGCGGCGCAATACTGTTCATTGCCTTCACCGGCGTCTTGCCTTCGCTGCCCACGAGGCCATACGAGACCGCGCGCGCAAGTTCCGCCGTGACCTGATCGGCTGCGAGCGGCATTTGCTGCTCGGCGGTTTTCCATGCATGGACCCATGCGATCACCGCGAGCGGCACGATCAGCGCCAGCGGCCAGTACACCGTTATTTTCTTTCTCATGATGCGACTCTCTATCGACTGTGAAGCGACAGGTGCGGACGCACTATCGCCAGTCGAGATGATATAGAGAGTCGCAATCAGGAAAAACCCGGTCCGGACGAACACACTGTTGCGCCAGCTTAAATAGTCGGCGACCTGAGCTTGACCGATGGGCGCGCGTCAGGCCTGTTCGGGGCGCTTTGTCGTGTCCAGATGCGTGTGCCGCGCCGCGTACAGTTCGCGGAACGTGCGGCCGACCGGCGCGGGCATGTCGCGCCCGTTGGTCCAGCCACGCGCAAATGGCAGCTTGCGAATGAGCCGGGCCTGGCCGCCCATGCGCTCCAGGATCCGCACGCCGAGTTTGGTGAGCAATGCGTAGGCCGTTGGATGCAGCGCGAGCCAGCCCCACGCGGCGAGCGCCGCACGCTCGCGCCACGGGCGCAGATGCCGCTCCGCTTGCTTCTCGCGCAGTTTGCGCAGCAAATCCGACAGCGGAATGCCCACCGGGCAGACGCTATTGCACTCGCCGCAGAGCGTAGCGGCCTGAGGAAGATCGAGCGTCTTTTCGAGACCAACGTAGCTTGGCGTGAGCACGGAGCCCATCGGTCCCGGGTAGACCCAGCCGTACGCATGGCCGCCCACCTTCTGATAGACAGGGCAGTGGTTCATGCACGCCCCGCAACGGATGCAGCGCAGCATCTCCTGGAATTCCCCGCCAATCAGGCCAGTGCGGCCGCCGTCCACGAGTACGACGTACATATGCTCCGGGCCGTCCTGGTCTTCGGGTCCGCGCGGGCCCGTCAAAACCGAGAAATAGTTCGACGTGGCCTGCCCCGTTGCCGAGCGCGGCAACAGACGCATGGCCGTCGCGAGGTCTTCAAGCGTAGGCAGCACCTTCTCGATGCCCGTCACCGCCACATGCACGCGCGGCATCACCGTGCACATGCCCTCGTTGCCTTCGTTGGTCACGAGCACGACCGAGCCGGTTTCCGCGACGAGGAAGTTGCCACCCGTCACGCCCATATCCGCCGAGAGAAAATGCGGACGCAGGACTTCACGCGCCTCACGCGTCATATCGGGGATTTCGGTCAGACGCGGTTTGTCGTGCGTTTTCGCGAAGAGATCGGCGATTTCATCCTTGTCCTTGTGGACGACGGGCGCAATGATGTGGCTCGGCGGCTCGTTGTCGTTGATCTGCAGGATGTACTCGCCCAGATCGGTCTCGATGGACTGCACGCCCATTTCCGCGAGCACCGTATTGAGCCGCATTTCCTCCGAAACCATCGACTTGGTCTTGATGACCTTGTGCACGTCGTGGCGCCGCGCGATGTCCGCGACGAGCTTCGCCGCATCCTGCGCCGTTTCCGCGTAGAGCACGGTCACGCCGCGCCGCGTTGCCTCGGTTTCGAACTGTTCGAGCCAGACATCGAGATTCTCGAGCGCGCGGTTGCGGCGCGCCTTGAGCGCGGCGCGCGTGGCGGGGAAATCGATCGCGGTGATCGCCTCGGCGCGCGCCGAGACGAACTTCGTCGAGAGCTTCTTGAGGTTGTGCTGCAGGCGCTCATCGGCCAGCTTCTGACCGGCGCGCGCCTTGAACTGCATCGATTGGACTTGCATGGCGTGTGGGCGATGTTGTGCGGTGTTCGGCAGGATCTGGGGCTATTCGTGCACTGCGCGCAAAAGGCGCGATGGCAACCAGCGGCGCATCACACGTCGCCTGCCAGCACCTGGGCAACGTGCAGCACGCGCGTGGCGGTGTCGCCGGTGCGGCGCAGGCGGCCTTCGATATTCAGCATGCAGCCGAGGTCGCCGAGCACCACGGCGCCCGTGCCGCTCGCCTGAACATTTGCGCATTTTTCGTCGGCAATGGCCGTCGAAATGTCACCGTACTTCACGGCAAAGGTGCCGCCGAAACCACAGCAGTGCTCGCAATCCTTCATCTCATGCACTTCGACGCCGCGCTGGGCGAGCAATGTGCGCGGCTGTGCCTTCACGCCAAGTTCGCGCAGGCCAGAGCACGAGTCGTGGTAGGTCACCGGCCCGCTGAACTCCCCTTGCGGCAGCGTGACCTTCGCGACGTTGACGAGGAAATCCGTGAGTTCGTAGACGCGCTCACGCAACTTGCCGTAGCGCCCCATCAGTTCCGGATCGTCCCGGAACAGGTCGCCGTAGTGCACGCGGATCATGCCGCCGCAGGAGCCCGATGGGACGACGACATAGTCGAACTGCTCGAATTCGCGCAGCGTCTTTTCCGCGAGATCACGCGCGAGCGCGCGCTCGCCTGAGTTGTAGGCCGGCTGGCCGCAGCAGGTCTGCGCAGGCGGCACGACGACTTCATAGCCTGCCTCTTCGAGCAATTTGAGCGCCGAAAAGCCAATTTCCGGACGCATCGTGTCGATGAGGCACGTGACGAACAAACCGACTCGCATGGGGACTCCTCGTTAAAACCGTCCCCGATTATCCGCTGTTTCGTCGCCACGACCAACGCGGGTCTGCATCACCCTCGCCGGCCCGCCGCAGCGCAGCACAAGCCTCCGCCCTACCGCTTACTTTTTTCACAATACGAGATACAATGCATTTCCGCCTCAAGCGTCAAACGAATCTGAACTCATGAGCGACACCCATCCAGATCCGAAGACCTCGATTCAGGTGATCGAGCGCATGATGCGCCTGCTCGACGCGCTGGCCGCGCACAGCGACCCGGTCAGCCTGAAGGAACTCGCGCAGCGCACCGAACTGCACCCTTCGACTGCGCACCGCATCCTGAACGATATGGTGAGCTGCCGGCTCGTCGACCGGTCCGACCCGGGCACCTACCGGCTTGGCATGCGGCTGCTCGAACTCGGCAACCTGGTGAAGGCACGCCTTTCCGTGCGCGACGCGGCGCTCACACCGATGCGCGAACTGCACCGCCTCACGGGTCAGACCGTCAACCTCTCTGTGCGCCAGGGCGACGAAATCGTCTATATCGAACGCGCCTACTCGGAGCGCTCGGGCATGCAGGTGGTGCGCGCCATTGGCGGCCGGGCCCCGCTGCACCTCACTTCGGTCGGCAAGCTCTTTCTCGCCGCCGACGAAGCGAACCGCGTGCGCGCCTACGCCACGCGCACCGGCCTTTCGGGCCATACGCGCAACAGCATTACCGACCTTGGGCGCCTCGAGCGCGAACTCGCCCACGTACGCCAGCAGTTCTGCGCACGTGACAACGAGGAGCTCGAACTCGGCGTACGGTGCATCGCCGCTGGCATCTACGACGATACCGGCAAGCTCGTAGCAGGCCTTTCGCTCTCCGCGCCCGCGGATCGGTTGCAAGATTCGTGGCTCGGTCAATTGAGCAAGACGGCGCTCACGATTTCGGAGTCGCTGGGCTATCACGCGGAGCCCGCTGAAGGCAACGCGCAGCCCGCGTGAAGTCAGCGCGAGGCAGAATCGAGAAGAGCGGAGGCGTGCCCTCCGCTTTTTTTTTGGCTCGCCGCCGTCCTCACACCACCAGTTCATCGAGCTTGCGATTCAGCTTCGTATCGAGATGGCGCGCTTCTTTTGCGAGATTCACCTGCTTCGCCGTGCGCGCCGTTTCGAGCAGCGCCGAGTCGATGCTGTATCCGTCGCGACCCGTCAGCCAGGCCAGGATGTCGCTCAAATGCCATAGCGACGGATTGCCCTCGTGCACGGGCTGGGGAAATTCCGCCGCGTGCCCGAGCATCAGCTTGCGCAAGTTCTGGCGCGACATGCCGGTCAAGTCGGCGGCATCGGTCAAGCCGACGAAATCTGGCGCGGCTTCTACGAGGCGCGCGGCAGGCACCGCCTTTTTGACGTCTTGCAGCGCCGAATAGATTGCCGACCATGCATTCGCACTGTCGCGCATGAACGTCAGCGCGATTCGACCTGGCAACCCAACGCCGATTGTCGCGTCGTCGCAGCCTGCGACGGCGAGGCGCTCCACGAGCGCCTCGTGATCGCTGTCTTCGGCCGGCAGTTGGTACTTGAGAGTGAACAGATAATCCATGCGTTACTCCGGCGCAACGGCCGCCGCACATGCGGCTGCCGCGTTGTTACGATGGGTCGTGCAATTGTCGACCACTCGTTTGAGCACATAGGCATGATTGCCCGCGTTACGCGGCGTGGTCCAGATGCTCGTGATGCAGAATTCCCCGCAACGACAGGCGGCATCGTTGTATGGGCAGTACATGCGACCCCACGCGTGCCCGTGGCCTTTACCTGGCTGAACTAACCAGCCTTGTTTCTCGGCGTAAGCAAGCACGGCTTCGATCTCTTTCTTTGGGTGCGAACGTCTCATCGACAAACTCAGTGTATGCATCGTCGGATTGGTTGTCAATTGACAACCATCAAAACCCCGTATCACCGGGCACAAAAGCCAGGCGGGAATGGGCGCCAGGTACTTACCGGGCAATGTTGCCGACGAACCAAATGACGAGACAGTCTGCCGATCGTCATAGGACGACCACCACGCATCAGAAAGCAAAACGCCCCGCAGTTGCGGGGCGTTTGTCGGGTAAATCGGAAACGACTGGGATCAGGTGCCAGGACCGCCTGCGTCGGCGCTCGTAATGCGCGGCTGCTGGTCGGCGCCGCCATTGTCGAGCCACGTGCGTACGCGCGTTGCATCCGCGAAGCGCGAATACTTTCCGCTCGAATCGAGCAGGACCATGATCACCGGACGATTATGAACCGTCGTCTGCATGACGAGGCATTCACCCGCTTCGTTGATGAAGCCCGTCTTCTGCAAGCCGATGTCCCACGACGCATTGCGGACCAACGCGTTCGTGCTGTTGTAGGCGAGGTTGCGCTTGCCCGTGAACACGTCGTAGCTGCGGTCGGTCGAGAACTGGCGAATCATCGGGTACTGGTAGGCCGCATTCACCATCTTCACAAGGTCACGCGCGGTCGAGACGTTGTGGCTCGTGAGCCCCGTGGAATTCTCGAAGTGCGTATCGGTCATGCCGAGTTGCTTTGCCTTCGCGTTCATCGCCGCGATGAACGCCGGACGGCCACCCGGGTAATAGCGCGAGAGCGCTGCCGCCGCACGGTTTTCCGAGGCCATCAACGCGATGTGCAGCATGTCTTCGCGCGAGAGCACCGAGCCCACGGAAAGACGCGAGCCCGTGTTCTTTTCGTAGTCGCGGTCTTCGTCCGTGACTTCGATTTGCTCCGAGAGCGACTCCTTCGAGTCGAGCACGACCATCGCCGTCATGAGCTTCGAGATCGAGGCGATCGGCACGACGGCGTGCGAGTTCTTGTCGAACAGCGGCTCGAGCGTGTTCTGGTCGACCACGTACGCAACGCCCGAGCGCAGCATCAGCGAGTCAGGCGTCTCGTGCAGACCGAACGCCTGACCGACGGTCGGCTGGCGCGGTTCGAACGCGACACGGCGCACCGCCGAATGATGGCGGCCGTTCATCGTATAAGTGACGCGGCGCTTTTTCGCCACCGGACGCGCATCGTCGTCTTTCGCGGCGACGGTACGGGTTGCGCCCGCCTTTTTGGTGGCCTTTGCCGATTCCGGCTCAGCCTTCGCAACCTTCTTGGTGGCCTTTTTCGCCTTGGCCGTTTTGGCCGGTGCAGCGTCTTGCGACGCAGCAAAGGCGCCCTCAGGCGCCACGAGCGTCGCACTGATCGCGACGGAAATAGCAACCGACAACGCGGTGCTGATAACCGACGACGGCATCAGTGAGAACGACAGGAGCTTGTCGGATTTCATTGGTGTTCTTGATGGAGCGGCGGGATCGTTCGCCAAGTGTAGTAAAACCACGAAAAATTCGCAAATTGAAGCACTTATCGGCGCTCATTAAACCGAAGTATGACCTTCGATTGAGCTGGCCAATGCACTTCCCGCATTCGATGGAGTCAGACAATTGCCCAAGCCGCTCCTCTCGCCACGGCGCCGCCTGCTGATAACGTTTGCGGCGCACGCACAGTGCGCTTGCTGCGTTAACGGCGTTCGTCGTACGGAACTTGAACTGAGGAAAATACGGGTGAGATTGCCTGACCACCAGTGCCGCCGTGCCGCGCGACGCGCGTTCGACCGCAATGGATCATTAACGTTCCATGTAGGAATTTGGTGTACGCACCCAGGACAAATCCCATAGGCGCGTTCATGTGATCCATGCCGCATCTTGCCAGAAGCCGCGTTTCCGCGCTTGCCTCACCCTGCCCGCCGCCGCCCGCAACCCGCCGTGGGGCTAGCGCCTTGGGGCGTCGGCGCCGTTGTCGCACCTGCGCCATGCGCGAGGCATAAGTGACTGTTTAATAATAAATTATCGACATTGTGCGACGCACCAAAAAGCCTTGACTTTCTTCCGGAGCATCCTAAAATCGAGTCAATGTTGCGACGCACAAAGCGAGTGACAGAGCACCAGCGCCGTGCCACTTACTTCAGGCGACCCACGAAGGCCGCCGACATACAGGAGCGTAAACATGAGTCTGCTGACCCCTGAGCAATTCGCCGCTGCCCAGAAAGCCAACCTCGAAACCCTGTTCGGCCTCACCGGCAAGGCATTCGAAGGCGTGGAAAAGCTCGTCGAATTGAACCTTCAGGCTGTCCGCTCGAATCTGGCGGAATCGCAGGAACACGCCCAGCGCGCACTGTCGGTGAAGGACGCGCAGGAATTCCTGGCCCTGCAAACGAGCTATGCCCAGCCGCTGACCGAAAAGCTGCTGTCGTACGGCCGTCATGTGTATGAAATCGCCTCGGCCACCCAGGCTGAGTTTGCGAAGGTCGCCGAAGCCCACTACGAAGAGCAGAACCGCAAGGTTCAATCGCTCGTCGACAACGTCGCGAAGAACGCACCGGCTGGCTCGGAAACCGCAGTTGCCGTGATCAAGTCGGCCATCAACGCCGCGAACACGACCTACGAAACGGTCCACAAGGCTACGAAGCAAGCCGTGGAAATGGCGGAAAGCAACTTCAACGCCGCCACCGCTGCTGCGAGCAAGGCTGCCGCCCAGGCGTCGCGCTCGGCTGCCGCTTCGGCCAAGAAGACGGTCTGAACGTTGCACATTGAACCGGTGCGCGCGCAGCAGCAGCGGCGCACCGTGCGTCGGACCTGAACGCTCCGGCATGCCGCCCGGCATGTCACTTGCCCGGTCGCCGACCGGGAATCTTTTTTACGCTCCGGCGCCTCTCGCAACATCACGCAGCACTGAGCGTTACCCCAAAATGCAAACGGCGCACTCCTCACGGAGTGCGCCGTTTCTTCGTGCGCGCCGCAACGAGCGGCGCGACACGAACTTACTTCTTCTTCTGCGGCGGGAGGTCTGTACAGACACCCTCGTACAACTCGGCCGCCATGCCGATCGACTCGCCCAGCGTCGGGTGCGGGTGGATCGTCTTGCCGATGTCCGTCGCATCCGCGCCCATTTCCACGGCGAGGCACACTTCGCTGATGAGGTCGCCCGCGTTCAGGCCGACGATACCGCCGCCGATCACGCGATGCGTCTCTTCGTCGAAGATCAGCTTGGTAAAGCCCTCGTCGCGGCCGTTAGCGATCGCGCGGCCCGAAGCGGCCCAAGGGAACACTGCCTTGCCGTACTTGATGCCTTCGGCCTTGCACTGCTCTTCGGTCTTGCCGGCCCACGCCACTTCCGGATCGGTGTAGGCCACCGACGGAATCTGCAGCGCGTCGAAGTACGCCTTCTCGCCATGCGCCGCTTCCGCCGCCACGTGGCCTTCGTGCACGGCCTTGTGCGCGAGCATCGGCTGGCCGACCACATCGCCGATCGCGAAGATGTGCGGCACGTTGGTGCGCATCTGCTTGTCGACGTCGATGAAGCCGCGATCCGTCACCGCCACGCCGGCCTTGTCCGCGCCGATCTTCTTGCCGTTGGGCGAGCGGCCCACGGCGACCAGCACGAGGTCGTAGCGCTGCGGCTCGGCCGGCGCCTTCTCACCCTCGAACGACACATAAATGCCGTCGTCCTTCGCCTCGGCCTTCGTGGTCCTGGTCTTGAGCATGACGTTCGCGAAGCGCTTCGCGTTGTACTTTTCCCAGACCTTCACGAGATCGCGGTCCGCGCCCGCCATCAGGCCGTCGAGCATTTCCACGACGTCGATCTGCGCACCAAGCGTCGCGTAGACAGTCGCCATTTCGAGACCAATGATGCCGCCGCCGATCACGAGCATCTTCTGCGGAATCTGACGCAGTTCCAGCGCGCCGGTGGAATCGACCACGCGCGGGTCTTCCGGCATGAACGGCAGCTTCACGGCTTGCGAGCCGGCAGCGATGATCGCCTGCTTGAACTTGACGATCTTCTTGCCGTTCTCGCCCACCACTTCCATGTGGTTCGGGTCGAGGAACGCGCCCACGCCCGTCACGACTTCGACCTTGCGCGCCTTCGCCATGCCGGCGAGGCCGCCCGTGAGCTTCTTGACGACGCCCGACTTGAAGTCGCGCAGCTTGTCCAGATCGATCTGCGGCTTGCCGAACGTGATGCCGTGCGAGCCGAGCGCTTCGGCTTCGTCGATCACGAGCGCCGTATGCAGCAGCGCCTTCGACGGAATGCAGCCCACGTTCAGGCACACGCCGCCGAGCGTCGAATAACGCTCGACCAGCACGGTCTTCATACCAAGGTCGGCGGAGCGGAACGCTGCCGAGTAGCCGCCGGGGCCGGCGCCAAGCACGAGCATGTCGCATTCGACGTCGGCGCTGCCGCTGAAGCTGCCGGCTTGCGGTGCCGGCGCTGCGGCCTTCGGTGCTTCGGCAGCCTTGGGCGCTTCAGCGGCCTTGGGCGCTTCGGCCTTCGGCGCGGGCGCGGCCGCGCCAACGGCGGCTTCGACCAGCGCGATCACCGTGCCTTGCGAAGCCTTGTCGCCAGCCTTGATCTTCACTTCCTTGACCGTGCCCGCGACGTCGCTGGGCACTTCCATCGTGGCCTTGTCCGACTCGAGCGAGAGCAGCGTCTGCTCTTTCTCGATGACGTCGCCCGCCTTGATGTTGACTTCGATGACGTCGATGTCCTTGAAGTCGCCGATATCCGGCACTTTCACTTCGACGAGACTCATGGTGTCCCCTACCCCTAAAGGATGACCGGCCGCGCCTGCCGCTGCGCGCACGTCATGAACGTGCGGCGCGGCAGCGCGAGCCGGTCAGATCGGTTTTACAGAATCACGCGGCGGAAATCGCCGAGGATCGAAGCGAGGTACGCGTTGAAGCGCGCGGCAGCTGCACCGTCGATCACGCGGTGATCGTACGAGAGCGACAGCGGCAGCGTGAGGCGCGGCACGAACTGCTTGCCGTCCCACACCGGCTTCATCGCGCTCTTCGACAGGCCGAGGATCGCCACTTCCGGCGCGTTGATGATCGGCGTGAAATGCGTGCCGCCGATGCCGCCGAGCGACGAGATCGAGAAGCAGCCGCCTTGCATCTGGTCCGGCTTGAGCTTGCCTTCGCGCGCGAGCTTCGAGAGCTCGGCCATTTCCTTGGCGATGTCGACAAGACCCTTCTTGTCCGCGTCGCGGATCACCGGCACGACGAGGCCATTCGGCGTGTCGGCGGCGAAACCGATGTGGTAGTACTGCTTGAAGACGAGGTTGTCGCCGTCGAGGCTCGCGTTGAACGCCGGGAACTTCTTGAGCGCGGCGACGCAGGCCTTGATGACGAACGCGAGCATCGTGAACTTCACGCCCGCCTTCTCGTTTTCCTTGTTCAGCTGCACACGCAGCGCTTCGAGGTCGGTGATGTCCGCTTCGTCGTTGTTCGTGACGTGCGGGATCATGACCCAGTTGCGGTGCAGGTTCGCGCCCGAGATCTTCTTGATGCGCGAGAGCGGTTGCGTGTCGATCGGGCCGAACTTCGTGAAGTCGACCTTCGGCCACGGCAGCAGGTTCAGGCCCGCGCCGCCGCCCGCCGGAGCGGCAGCAGCCGCAGCCGGTGCCGCCAGCGCGCCCGTCATCACGCCCTTCACGAACGCGGTGACGTCGTCCTGCGTGATGCGGCCCTTGGGGCCCGTGCCCGCCACGCGGCCAACGTCCACGCCGAGTTCGCGCGCGAACTTGCGCACGGAAGGCGAAGCGTGGCTCGGACGGCGCGCGCCGCCTTCGCCTGCCGGAATGATCGGCGCCTGTGCGAGTGCCGACGGTGCGGCCGGCGCGGGCTTGGCCGGTGCGGCTTGTGGCGCGTCGGACGGTTGTTCGACCGGCGCTTTCTGCGCGGGTGCGGCGGCCGCAGCCGAAGCGCCTTCGGCTTCGACGATGACGATCTCGGTGCCTTCCGACACGTTGTCGCCGACCTTGACCTTGATTTCCTTGACCACGCCAGCCACCGGGCTCGGCACGTCCATCGTCGCTTTGTCCGATTCGAGCGTGACGAGCGACTGCTCCTTCTCGACGCGGTCGCCAACCTTCACGCCAATCTCGATGACCGGTACGTCCTTGTAGTCGCCGATGTCGGGGACCTTGACGGACTGCACGCCGCCGCTCGCGGCGGCGGGTGCGGCGGCCGGTGCGGGTGCAGCGGCGGGAGCCGGTGCAGCGGCAGCCGGTGCCGGGGCAGGCGCGGCAGCAGGAGCCGCAGCGGCGCCAGCGCCGTCGAGGACCAGCACGAGCGAGCCTTCCGACACGTTGTCGCCGACCTTGACCTTCACTTCCTTGACCGTGCCCGACGCCGGGCTCGGCACATCCATGGTCGCCTTGTCCGACTCGAGCGTAACGAGGGACTGCTCTTTTTCGACGGTATCGCCCGCCTTCACCAGCACCTCGATTACAGGAATGTCCTTGTAATCGCCGATGTCCGGCACCTTGACTTCGATCGCTTGACTCATTGTTAGTGTCTCCGGGGCCGCATACAACACGCCTCCCCGCTTCGGGGAGGCGCACATGCCATGCACAGGGGTGATGGGTTAGACGGTCATCGGGTTGGGTTTGGACGGATCGAGGTTGTACTTGGCGATGGCTTCGCCAACCACCTTGCGCTCGATCTTGCCTTCGTCCGCGAGCGCGTTGAGCGCCGCAACCGTGGTCCAGTAACGATCGACTTCGAAGAAGTGACGCAGCTTTTCACGCGTGTCCGAGCGGCCGAAGCCGTCGGTGCCGAGCACCACGAACTTGCGCGGCACGAGACCACGGATCTGGTCGACCAGCGCACGCACGTAGTCAGTCGAAGCGATGACCGGACCTTGCGTGTCCTTGAGCAGCTTCTCGACGTGCGATTCGCGGCGCGGCTCGCTCGGGTGCAGCAGGTTCCAGCGCTCGACTTCGTGACCTTCACGCGCGAGTTCGGTGAAGCTCGGCACGCTCCAGAGGTCGGCTTCGACGCCCCAGTCGTTCTTCAGCAGGTCGGCCGCGGCGATCACTTCGTTGAAGATCGTGCCCGCGCCCATGAGCTGCACGCGCGGCGCCTTGGCGTTGTCGGCGCCCTTGCGGAACGCATACATGCCCTTGATGATGTCGGCCGCCACGTGCTCGCCCTGCGGAATCGCCGGGTGCTCGTAGTTCTCGTTCATCACGGTGATGTAATAGAACACGTCTTCCTGCTCCTGCACCATGCGGCGCAGACCGTCCTGCATGATGACCGCGAGTTCATAGCCGAACGTCGGGTCGTAGTTCACGCAGTTCGGGACCGAAGCGGCCCACAGGAGCGAGTGGCCGTCTTCGTGCTGCAGACCTTCGCCGTTGAGCGTCGTGCGGCCAGCCGTGCCGCCCAGCAGGAAGCCGCGCGAACGCATGTCGCCCGCCGCCCACACCAGGTCGCCGATGCGCTGGAGGCCGAACATCGAATAGAAGATGTAGAACGGCACCATGATCTCGCCGTGCGTCGAGTACGACGTCGCGGCTGCGATCCAGTCACACATGCCGCCGGCTTCGTTGATGCCTTCCTGGAGAATCTGGCCCGTCTGCGATTCCTTGTAGAACATCAGCTGGTCGGAATCTTCCGGCACGTACTTCTGGCCTTCCTGGTTCCAGATACCGATCTGGCGGAACAGGCCTTCCATACCGAAGGTACGCGACTCGTCCGGCACGATCGGCACGACGCGCTTGCCGAGCGCCTTGTCCTTCAAGAGGATGTTCAGGATCCGCACGAACGCCATCGTCGTGGAGATCTCGCGGCCTTCGCCCGTGCCCTTGAGCAGCGGCTCGAACGCGTCGAGCGCCGGCACCGGCAGCGACTCGGCCTTCTGGCGGCGCGCCGGCAGGTAACCGCCGAGATCCATGCGCTTCTGGCGCATGTAGTCCAGTTCCTTCGAACCTTCCTCGAACGTGAGGTACGGCACGTCGACGATCTGCTCGTCCGTGATCGGCAGGCGGAACTGGTCGCGGAACTTCTTGAGCTGATCCACCTGCATCTTCTTCTGCTGGTGGGTGATGTTCATGGCCTGGCCAGCTTCGCCCATGCCATAGCCCTTGATCGTCTTCGCGAGGATGAGGGTCGGCTGACCCTTCGCGTGCTGGGCTTGATGGAACGCCGCGTAGATCTTGTGCGGGTCGTGGCCGCCGCGGTTCAGGTTCCAGATGTCGTCGTCGGACCAGTCGGCGACGAGTGCCTTCAGTTCAGGCGTATTGAAGAAGTGTTCGCGAACAAACGCGCCCGACTCCGACTTGTACGTCTGGTATTCGCCGTCGACGACTTCCATCATGCGGCGCATCAGCGCGCCCGTCTTGTCGCGTGCGAAGAGGGCGTCCCAGCGGCTGCCCCAGATGACCTTGATGACGTTCCAGCCGGCGCCGCGGAACTCACTTTCGAGTTCCTGGATGATCTTGCCGTTGCCGCGCACCGGGCCGTCCAGACGCTGCAGGTTGCAGTTGATGACGAACACGAGGTTGTCCAGGTGCTCGCGGCCGGCCATGCCGATCGCGCCGAGCGATTCCGGCTCGTCCGTCTCGCCGTCGCCGAGGAAGGCCCAGACCTTGCGGCCGTCGGTCTTCGCAATGCCGCGCGCCTGCAGGTACTTCATGAAGCGCGCCTGGTAGATCGCCATGATCGGGCCGAGACCCATCGAGACGGTCGGGAACTGCCAGAAGTCCGGCATCAGCCACGGGTGCGGGTACGACGAAATGCCGCCGCCGTCCACTTCCTGACGGAAGTTGTCGAGCTGGTTCGCGCTCAGGCGGCCCAGCAGGAACGCGCGCGAGTAGACGCCAGGCGACGAGTGGCCCTGCACGAACACGAGGTCGCCGCCATGCTCAGCCGAGGGCGCGCGCCAGAAGTGGTTGTAGCCGACGTCGTAAAGCGTGGCCGCCGAGGCGAACGACGCGATGTGGCCGCCCACGTTCGTGTGCTTGCCCGCACGCAGCACCATGGCCATGGCGTTCCAGCGCGTGTACGAGCGAATGCGGTGTTCGATGTCCTGGTCGCCCGGGTTCTGCACCTGGTTGGCGACGGGGATCGTGTTGATGTACGGCGTGTTCGCCGAGAACGGCAGATGCTCGCCGTGCACGCGGGCGAATTCGATCTGCTTTTCGATCAGGTAGTGGGCGCGATCAGGGCCGACCGTCGAAATCACGCCATCCAGCGCTTCGAGCCATTCGGCGGTTTCCTGGGGATCCTCGTCCTTGTCGGCGGCAACGTACTTGAGGACTTCGTCGGGTACAGCGGACATGCTCGTCTCCTGGATGTAGGGGAACGCTGTTGATCGGACCATGCGGGCGGCGACGCTTAAGACGTGACCGGGCCAACCGCAGCAGCTTCGGGGCGATTGTAATGACCCCCCTGACCATCGCGCAACAAAATTTTCGAATTGCGAGATGCAATTTTATAATGTGAAAAATTGCTGCAGCGCACGCTTAATCGTTCGTGCCCCTGTGCCGATAACGGCCAGTTTGCACCCGTTTATCGGCGATTTACGGCTTTTTTCACGGCATTTCGGCGTCTTACGCTGAGCTACAATCCTTGCCATGTTGACCGAACGGCTTTTCGCACGCTCGGCGCGGCCGCCCGGAACGCCCGGCGAGTCGTCGCCATCTCGCTGGCACCACGGACCCTGGTGGTCGAATTCCTATTTGCTGACGCCGCTCCTGTCGATCCTCGTGTTTTTGATCGTCATGAGCCTGATCTTGTGGAGCCTGAACCGCCGCGAGCAACAGCAGCAGGAAGACACGCTCTACCGCAACGTGGCGTGGGCCCAGCAGCAGATCCGGCTTTCCATGACAGGCGCGCAGGAGCAGCTGCAGGCGCTGGCTCGCGACCTGGCCGCGGGGCATAGCGACCCGCAGTATTTCCAGACGTCCACGACGGACATCATGCAGGGCCATCCCGAGATCCTCTATCTCAACTGGTACACGAGCCAGGAGGAGCCGCGCTGGCCCAACACGGCGATGCCGGTATTCGGCCAGCGCCTCGCGAAGCCGAACGACGCGCAAATGGACGAGGCCGTGAAGGCCGCATTCGCCGAGGCGCGCGCCACGCGCCGCCAGGTGTATTCGCCGCTCATTTACGACGACGTCGGTAACGGTTACATCACGCTGCAAACGCCGGTATACCGCGATCGGGAATTCCTTGGTTCGATCGCGGCCGTGTTCTCAGTCGAAGGCATCCTGAAGCACGACATCCCGCCCGAGCTGTCGGCCAAGTACAAGATCTCGATTCTCGACGCGAACAACCGCGAGCTCGCCACCACCTCGACGCGCCCGCGCCTGCCGCGCGACGTCTACTACGACCTGCCGCTCGACCCGCCGGGCCAGGGCGTTTCGGTGCGCGTGTACTCGTACCCGCAGATGACCAACTTCACGAACAACACGCTCGTGTGGCTGGTTGCCGGTCTGTCGTGTTTCGTGCTGTGGAGTCTCTGGAGCCTGTGGAAGCACACGCGCCAGCGCTTCGAGGCGCAGCAGGCGCTCTACGCGGAAGCGTTCTTCCGCCGCGCCATGGAAAATTCGGTGCTGATCGGCATGCGTGTGCTCGACATGCATGGGCGCATCACGCACGTGAACCCGGCGTTCTGCCGCATGACCGGCTGGGACGAAAGCGACCTCGTGGGCAAGAACGCACCGTTCCCCTACTGGCCGCGCGACGCCTACCCCGAAATGCAGCGCCAGCTCGACATGACGCTGCGCGGCAAGGCGCCCTCCTCAGGCTTCGAGTTGCGCGTGCGCCGCAAGGACGGCTCGCAATTCCACGCGCGGCTTTATGTCTCGCCGCTCATCGATAGCTCAGGCCGCCAGACCGGCTGGATGTCGTCGATGACCGACATCACGGAACCCAAGCGCGCACGCGAAGAACTCGCCGCCGCGCACGAGCGCTTCACCACGGTGCTGGAAAGCCTCGACGCCGCCGTCTCGGTGCTCGCCGCCGACGAAGCCGAACTGTTGTTTGCGAACCGCTACTACCGCCACCTGTTCGGCATCCGCCCGGACGGCCATCTGGAACTCGCGGGCGGTGGCGGCTTCGATTCGGCCAGCGCTTCCTCGGACTCGATCGACATGGTCGACGCGTTCGCCGGCCTGCCCGCCACCGCGCTCACCGAAAGCACGGCGGATGCCCAGGAGGTGTACGTCGAGAGCATCCAGAAGTGGTTCGAAGTGCGCCGCCAGTACATCCAGTGGGTCGACGGCCACCTCGCGCAGATGCAGATCGCGACCGACATCACCACGCGCAAGCAGGCGCAGGAACTGGCCCGCCAGCAGGACGAAAAGCTCCAGTTCACGAGCCGCCTGATGACGATGGGCGAAATGGCCTCGTCGCTCGCGCACGAACTGAATCAGCCGCTCGCCGCCATCAACAACTATGCCTCGGGCACCGTCGCGCTCGTGAAGTCGGGCCGCGGCGCGCCCGAGAACCTGTTGCCCGCGCTCGAAAAAACGGCGCAGCAGGCCGTGCGCGCCGGCATGATCATCAAGCGCATCCGCGAATTCGTGAAGCGCTCCGAACCGAAGCGGCAGGCCGCGCGTGTGGCCGACATCGTCGCCGACGCGGTAGGTCTTGCCGAGATCGAGGCGCGCAAGCGCCGCATCCGCATCGTGACCGACATGCGCTCGCGCATGCCCGTGATCTACGTCGATCCGGTGCTGATCGAGCAGGTGCTCGTCAATCTGCTGAAGAACGCAGCAGAAGCCATGGCCGATGCGCGCCCGAATGCGATCGACCCGGTGATCCGCGTGATCGTGAAACGCGAAGGCGGCAACGTGTGCATCAGCGTCGTCGATCAGGGCCCGGGCGTGGACGAAGCCACGGCCGAGCGCCTCTTCGAACCCTTCTACAGCACCAAATCGGACGGCATGGGCATGGGCCTGAACATCTGCCGTTCCATCATTGAATCGCACCGCGGGCGTCTCTGGGTGGTCAACAACGTCGAATCCGACGGCCACATCAGCGGCGCAACGTTCCATTGCAGTCTGCCCATCGGCGAATCGGACACCCCCTCGCGGAACACCGACGAACCGACTCCACAAACCGTTACGGGAGAGCCATGAACAGCCCAGTCACCACCCAGGAAACCGTCTTTGTTGTCGATGACGACGAGGCCGTACGAGACTCCCTGCGATGGCTCCTCGAAGCGAACGGCTACCGCGTCCAGTGTTTCAATAGCGCGGAGGAGTTCCTCGAGGCCTACCAGCCGGCACAACAGGCCGGCCAGATCGCCTGCCTGATTCTCGACGTGCGTATGTCGGGCATGAGCGGTCTCGAATTGCAGGAACGTCTGATCGCAGAAAACGCCGCGCTGCCGACCATCTTCGTGACGGGCCACGGCGACGTGCCGATGGCCGTTTCGACCATGAAGAAGGGCGCGATGGACTTCATCGAGAAGCCCTTCGACGAAGCCGAACTGCGCAAGCTCGTGGAGCGCATGCTCGACAAGGCGCGCAACGAAAGCACGAACGTGCAGCAACAGCGCGCGGCCGCCGAACGCCTCGGCAAGCTCACGGCGCGCGAGCACCAGGTGCTCGAGCGCATCATCGCGGGCCGCCTGAACAAGCAAATCGCCGACGACCTTGGCATCAGCATCAAAACGGTGGAGGCGCACCGCGCCAACATCATGGAGAAGCTCAACGTCAACACGGTCGCCGACCTGCTGCGTCTCGCGCTCTCCAACAAGCCGCAACAGGCGCAGCAGTAAGCGCCCCCTTCCCGCGCTGCATTGGCGCGCGCCTCAGCGCGCCAATGCAGCCCGCGGCGTCTCGCCGCGACCCTCCTGCTTCGCCCATCGCCCGTTCAGGTCAGAGCCCGCCCTGCGCGCGGGTATAATGTCGGCCTTCGAATGGCGCCCGCCCTATGCCGCTCGCCCGCACCCCACGCGCGCCAGCGCTCGCGCCCCCACGAGCCCGCATTGCCCACTCTCGACCCCGACCGACCATGACTGCCACTATCATCGACGGCAACGCCCTCTCCAAGAAACTGCGCGCCGACGTCGCCATGCGCGCCGCCGCCCTCACCGCCCGCGGCCATCAGCCGGGACTCGCCGTCGTGCTGGTCGGCGACAATCCGGCGAGCGAAGTCTACGTGCGCAACAAGGTCAAAGCCTGCGAAGACAACGGCCTCTACTCGTCGTACGACCGCTATCCCGAGTCGCTTTCCGAAGCCGACCTGCTCAAGCGCATCGACGAACTGAACCGCGACCCGAAGATCAACGGCATTCTCGTGCAGTTGCCGCTGCCCAAGCACATCGACAGCCACAAGGTCATCGAGGCGATCGCGCCCGAGAAGGACGTTGACGGCTTTCACGTCGCCAACGCGGGCGCGCTCATGACGGGCCAACCGCTCTTTCGCCCGTGCACGCCCTATGGCGTGATGAAGATGTTCGAGGAATACAAGATCCCACTCGAAGGCGCAAACGCCGTGGTGATCGGCCGCTCGAACATCGTCGGCAAGCCCATGGCGCTGCTGCTGCTCGAAAAGGGCGCGACGGTCACGATCTGCCACAGCAAGACGCGCGACCTCGCGAAGCACACGCGCGACGCCGATGTCGTGGTCGCCGCGGTGGGCAAACGCAACGTGCTGACCGCCGACATGATCAAGCCCGGCGCCACCGTGATCGACGTGGGCATGAACCGCGACGACAACGGCAAGCTCTGCGGCGACGTCGATTTCGCTGGCCTCAAGGACGTGGCCGGCTTCATCACGCCGGTGCCGGGCGGCGTCGGCCCGATGACCATCACCATGCTGCTCGTGAACACGATCGAAGCGGCGGAGCGCGCGGCCGCAGCATAAGCATTGTGCGAGCGCGCGTTACAGCATGACGTTCCGGAAGCGGCCCATTACGGGCCGCTTTCTTTTTGCGACGACCGCCCGCGCGCGTCACGCGGGCAGGGATTTCGCCGCCGTTGCGCCACATCTGTTAATTTGCTCGGATAGCCCGGTTGGAAAGTGCACTTGGCGCCCCAATAACCGAAATATCGGGCACGCGCGCGCATGCCGCGCCCCGGTCCCCTAACCCGCGACAGACAGGAACAGGAAGCATCATGGCTACTACCCCCTCCGACAATCCGCTCCTCGATTTCACCGGCCTGCCGCGCTTTGGCGAAATCCGCCCCGAGCATGTGACGCCCGCGCTCGACGTGCTGCTCGCGAACGCAAAGGCCGCGGTGGAGCGCGCCGCGCAGCCCATGACGCCCTCGCAATGGAGCGACGTGGTCGAGCCGGTCGAGCGAGCGAGCGAGCCGCTTTCGCGCGCCTGGGGCGTAGTCGGTCACCTGAACGCCGTCGCCGACACACCCGAACTGCGCGCCGCCCACGGCGAGAACCTGCCGCGTGTGACCGAATTCTGGTCGAGCGTCGGCCAGAATCTCGAACTGTTCAAGAAGTACAAGGCCATCACGAATCACAACTCGTTCGAACTGCTTTCGGGCGAGCGCAAGAAGATCCTCGACAACTCGCTGCGCGACTTCCGCCTCTCGGGCGCGGAGTTGCCCGAAGACCAGAAGCCGCGTTTCGCCGAACTGCAGGAGCGCCAGGCCGCGCTCGCCAAAGCCTTCTCCGACCACGTGCTCGACGCGACCAATGGGTACGCGTTCTACGCGACGAGCGAAGCCGATCTCGTGGGCCTGCCCGAAGACGTGATCGCCGCCGCGCGTGAAGCCGCCGAGCGCGAGAACAAGGAAGGCTGGAAATTCACGCTGCACTTCCCCTCGTACTTCCCGGTGCTGCAGTACTCGGAAAACCGCGCGATGCGCGAAACGATGTACCGCGCCTACGTCACGCGCGCATCGGAACTCGGTCCCGTCTACGGCGGCGGCAAGGCCGAATGGGACAACACGGCGATCATCGAGGAGCAACTGAAGCTGCGCGCCGAAGAAGCGAAGATGCTCGGCTACAACAACTTCGCTGAAGTCTCGCTCACGCCGAAGATGGCGGAAACGCCGGCCCAGGTCATGAGCTTCCTCGAGGACCTCGCCACGCGCGCGCGCCCGCACGCCGAAAAGGACTGGGAAGAGCTGCGCGAATTTGCCGCGAGCGAACTGGGCCTCGCGCAGATCGAACCGTGGGACATGGCGTTCGCCGCCGAGCGCCTGCGCCAGAAGCGCTACTCGTTTTCCGAGAACGAGGTAAAGCAATATTTCCCCGAAGACTTCGTGCTGCAGGGCCTGTTCAAGGTCACGGAAACGCTGTTCGGCGTGCGTATCCGCGCAGACAGCGCGCCGGTGTGGAATCCCGATGTGCGTTTCTTCCGCGTGGAAAATGCGGACGGCACGCTCGTCGCGCAGTTCTATCTCGATCTCTACGCGCGTGAAGGCAAGCGCGGCGGCGCATGGATGGACGACGCACGCTCGCGCCGCAAGCTCGAAGGCAACGGCGTGCAAACGCCCGTCGCGTATCTCACGTGCAACTTCTCGGCGCCGGTGGGCGGCCGTCCCGCGTGCTTCACGCACGACGAAGTCATCACGCTCTTCCACGAGTTCGGCCACGGCCTGCACCACATGCTCACGCGTGTCGATGAACTGGGCGTATCGGGCATCAACGGCGTGGAGTGGGACGCCGTCGAACTGCCCTCGCAGTTCATGGAGAACTTCTGCTGGGAATGGGACGTGGTGCGCGAGATGAGTTCGCACGTTGAAACCGCCAAGCCGCTGCCGCGCGAACTCTTCGACAAGATGCTCGCCGCGAAGAACTTCCAGAGCGGTCTCGGCACGCTGCGCCAGATCGTGTTTTCGATGTTCGACATGGCGCTGCACGTCGACTTCGACGCTTCGAAGGGCAAGAGCGCGAACGACCTGGCGCGCGAGATCAACGAGCGCTATCACGTCATTCCGCAGACTTCGTTCTCGCGTTGGCCGAACACGTTCAGCCATATCTTCGCGGGCGGCTATGCGGCCGGCTACTACAGCTACAAGTGGGCCGAAGTGCTTTCCGCCGACGCCTACGCAGCCTTCGAGGAAGCCGCGCAGGCCGCGAAGTCGAGCGTGCTCGACGAAGCGACCGGCACGCGCTACCGCAAGGAAATTCTCGAAGTGGGCGGCAGCCGCCCGGCGATGGAGTCGTTCAAGGCCTTCCGCGGCCGCGAGCCGAACATCGACGCGCTGCTGCGTCACAACGGCATGGAGCAGCCGCCGGCACAGTCATGATCACGTGACTCGCTCGTAAGCGATCCGAACTAAAACCGCGCATGGGTGTGCAACCCATGCGCGGTTTTTTGTTGCCTTTGCGTTTTATCGATGCAGCCTGAAATCGACGCTTTCCGGCCGCCCCTCGAGCGAAAGCGCCGCGCGCTGTGCAGGTTGCCGGCTCACCACCCTGCCCCGGCTCACGACTGCGAGCCGCGCTGCGCGCAACCGGATCGCCTCGATGGGATCGCGCGCGTCGAGCACGACGAGGTTCGCCGCGCACCCGGGCGCCACGCCATAGCCTTCAAGGCCAAGGATCGTCGCGGCATTCACGGTCACCGCATCGAAGCAGGCGCGCGAGGCGTCGGTGCCCGTCATCTGCGCGACGTGCAGACCCATATGCGCGACTTCGAGCATGTCGCCCGAGCCGAAGCTGTACCACGGGTCCATCACGCAATCGTGGCCGAATGCAACAGTCACGCCTGCCGCCATCAACTCAGGCACGCGCGTCATGCCGCGGCGCTTCGGGTAGGTATCGGAGCGCCCCTGCAGCGTGATGTTGATGAGCGGATTCGCAATCGCCGCGACACCGGATTCGCACATGAGCGGAATCAGCTTGCTCACGTAGTAGTTGTCCATCGAATGCATCGACGTGAGATGCGAGCCGGTCACGCGCCCGTGCAGGCCCAGGCGATGCGTTTGCGCCGCGAGCGTTTCGATGTGGCGCGAAAGCGGGTCGTCGGATTCGTCGCAATGCATGTCCACGCGCAGGCCCTTTTCGGCGGCGAACTCGCAGAGCAGGCGCACCGATTCGGCGCCCTCCGCCATCGTGCGCTCGAAGTGGGGAATGCCGCCTACCACGTCCACGCCCATCGCGATCGCGCGCTTGAGATTGTCGAAAGCGCCGGGGCTGCGCAAGACGCCATCCTGCGGAAACGCCACAAGCTGGAGATCGAGATACGGCGCGACACGGCGCTTCACTTCGAGCAGCGCTTCGACCGCGAGCAGCCGCGCGTCGCACACATCGACGTGCGAGCGGATGGCGAGCAGCCCGCGCGCGACGGCCCAGTCGCAGTACTGAAGCGCGCGCTCGACGAGCGCCTCCTGCGTGAGATGCGGCTTGAGCTCGCCCCACAGCGCAATGCCCTCCAGCAGCGTGCCCGACGCATTCACGCGCGGCAGGCCATACGAGAGCGTGGCGTCCATGTGGAAATGCGCGTCGACGAACGGTGCGCTCACGAGCGCACCCGCCGCATCGATCTCCTCGCGTGCCGCCGCCGCGAGATGCGGTTCCACGGCGGCAATGCGCCCGCCGTCGATGCCGATATCCACCGTGGGATACCCGGCGGGATGGGCATGCGCGAGCACCGCGCGGCGAATGATCAGGTCCATCTGCGGCTCCTTGTTCTGGTCGGGCGGCGAGTGCCTTTCGCTTCGATTCTAGCGACGCCAGAATAGCGCCGCCATCACCGTAACCGGCGGCGCGAGGTCGCAAGCATGCGCTTTCACGGTCCGGGTACTTAACAAACGGACTGTATGCGGGCCGCGCCCATGACCGTACTGCGTCGGATCGGCCCGAGCGTACCTGTACCGCGCGCCGGACACGCCTATACTCGTGCGGACTGACTAGTCCAAGAGCGTGAGAGGGAAATCGATGAAGACGATCGGCGTGATCGGAGGAATGAGCTGGGAATCGTCGGCCGAGTACTACCGGCTGCTGAACCGCCATGCGAAAGCGCGTCTGGGCGGGCATCACAACGCACGCAGCCTGATGGTGACCGTGGACTTCGCGCAAGTCGAGGAACGCCAGCGCGCGGGCGACTGGGACGCGCTCGGCGTGCAGATGGCCGACGCCGCCCGCCAGCTCGAACGCGGCGGCGCGGACATCGTGCTGCTCGCGACGAACACCATGCACCGCGTATGCGCGGCGATCGAGGCGACAATCTCCATTCCCTTCCTGCATATCGCGGACCCGACCGGCCAGGCATTGCGCGCCGCCGGCGTCACGCGCGCGGCGCTGCTCGGCACGCGCTACACGATGGAGCAGGACTTTTATGTGGGACGGCTGCGCGAAGCACACGGTATCGAAGCGATCGTACCGAACGAACACGATCGCGCGGATGTGCATCGCATCATCTATGACGAGTTGTGTCACGGCAATGTGAATGCGCAATCGCGCCGTGTCTACCAGCGCGTCATAGAAGACCTCGCCGCGCGCGGCGCGCAGGCCGTCATTCTCGGCTGTACGGAAATCACGCTGCTGATTGGCCCGAAAGATTCGACCCTGCCGGTATTCGACACCACCGCGTTACATGCGCAGGCCGCGGTGGATTGGTCATTGGGGGGCTAACCGCCTGTCTCGCCTGGCACATCATGACCCGCTGCGAGATGTGTGCGCGGCGGGAAAAAGAAGTCCCTGGGATGACGGCGCAGGCGACTCAACACGTCGCCGAACAGCCGGCGCGTCTCGCCAAAGGTGACGTTGCGCGCGCGCAGCGCGACCCACATCGCAAGACTGAAGCTCACGAACAGGTTAATCGTGCCGATCGCCCAGGTTCCCGCCATGGCGCCCAGGAGCAAGGTCTGGGGTACCGCAAAATCGAGCGAAACGCTCGCGAAACCGGAGTACGTGGACGCAAATGCGACGTGCCGGATGTCGAGCGGCAGCCCGAGCAGCATGCCGGCCACCCATACCGCGCTCAACATGAAACCGAATACGAGGTTGCCGATCAACGCACCGAGGTTACCTCTGACATAGTTGGCAATGCGTTGCAGATTGCGCTCGCCGAACACACGCCTCGCCCAGCGGATGTGTGTAATCCGCTCGGGAATGCGCTCGTAGATGCACAGGTTGTCGCAGTAGCCGTTGATCTGACCGGCAAGGAAAAGACAGACGCCCGCAAGTGCTGCGTAGACCAGCGTGGACGGTTTGAACGCCACCTCGTTGAGCAGTCCCGTGGCCCTGGCGGCGCTGATCAGCGGATGCCCTGTCGCCCACCGGTACGCAAGCCCGATCAACATCGCGACCGGCACGGCCAGCGCCACGTTGCCGAAGATCGCCGCGGTCTGGCTGCGCATGGTTCGCACAACCAGCGTCACGAGGTGCTCGAGGTCGCGCCCGCCCTTGCGGCTGCTGTCCTTGATTGCCGCGGCCAGTACATGGGCCGTCATCGCGGGCTGCTTGGTGGCTACGGTGCCGCGCAGGATGTGAATCAGCACGAAGCCGAGCCCGTAGTTGAGCCCGAAGGCGAACGATTCGTTGAGCGGCGTCCAGCCATACCCGGCAATGATGAACTTGAGCGCCGACATGAAACCGATGATGGAACCGCCGAGCAGCGCCGAACGTAGCAGCGCAAAGTAATCCTTGCGGCTTGCCGCAATATAGTGCTCGCCCGCATGGCCGGCATTTTCGGTCACGCGCAGTGCGATCAACTCGACATTCTGGCGGAAGTAATCGCGCAAATTGTTGCGGCAGCATTCCGCCTGAATGAGCCCGGATGCGAGGTCGGCGATCATCGGCAGCACGATATCGGCCTCGAGCGACTCGCGCAGCGCCGCCACCAGGTCGATCAGCGTTTCGGCACGGGAGAGATGCTGGTTCAAGCGCAGCAGATGCAATGTCAGCGAGACGCTGGTGCCAGCGCGCGCCGCGCGTTTGCGAATCCGGTCGCCGACGGCGCGGCACTGATCCAGCAGCACCGCAACGTGTTGCGAGTCGATGCCGGCGGTGCGGGCGGGCGACGTCTCGAAGCTCGCAATGTAGGCCAGTATTTCCTGATTTTGCGCGATGAATGGCGAGCGTTCCGATTCGAGCATCGGGTCGTGCCGCAGCATTTCGGGCTCGAGGCCAATGGCGGCAATCCGGTAAGACAGCACGCGCAACGCTTCGAGCACTTGATGCAGAGGCTGCACCGCGCCCGGCGCGTCGCGTGCGCATTCTTCCTCTGCGTCTTCGTCGAATCGCAGCGCGCGCAGCAGGTCGGTCCACGCGTCGACACCCACCTCGCGCACCCACAGATGATCGCTTGCGCGCCCGAAGACCTTGGCGATCACATCGCGCAACTGGCCCAGATCGAGCAAATCGGGCAGCAGCGTGCTGCGAACGAGCCGGTGCGTCACTTCGGTGAAAAAACCGTTGTTCGGGAAAATGCCAACGTCCGTATACAGTGCCACCTGCTTGCGCTCGGTCAGCAGGCGCCGCAGCGCGCCGCGCAGCGCGGCTCGATAGTCGCTGCGGTGCTCGAGCAGAAAGCAAAGCGTGTAGACCGCATGTCTGGCCGCCTCGCCATGGAAGGCGCGGCGTGGGCGGATCCTGCTGACGAGATCGCTCAGAAGCACAATGTCTGACTCGCTCGCATCGACGAAGCCATCCAGAACGCGCTCGAGCGCCGACTGATGGGTATCGGAAGTGACGGGTTTCTTCATGGGGTTGCGGGCAAAACGGTACGCACGTTCGGGGGGCGACAAGAGACGAAAAGGCTGCCGCCTGCCGGTCGGCTGGTCAGCAAGCGCCGGCAGGCAGAGAAGGTTAAGGGCTGCTGGACATCGGACAAAGTCGGAAGTCGCCTCGACTTGTCAGCGGTCAAGTCGGCCCGGACACGCCGGAAACGTCGAATGAATCCACCCTGTGAGCGCTGACGTCATGCGAGCGATGGTGGTCACTATGCGCGAGTCGGCCGTCTTGATGAGCGGGATGCGTAAGGTAGAAAAAACCGCTCGCGGCGGTTTCATGGATCGGCACAAAGGCTTGCCGCAACGGGTTACGGAGGAAGCTTCGCGCCTGCGATACGAGGAAGATGTGTGAGTGGCGACGACTGCGGAGCCGTTCGTACCGGATTTCGCTGGGCAACAAAAAACCCGCTCAAGAGCGGGTTCATTTGCGTGACGGTTTGTACGAAAAGCCTGATTAGGCTTTGGTTGCGGGGGTAGGATTTGAACCTACGACCTTCGGGTTATGAGCCCGACGAGCTGCCAGACTGCTCCACCCCGCGTCCGTCAGAGAAAAGAAGTATAAGGTATCGAAGGCCTTCCGTCAAACATCTTTTTCATTCAGGTGACACATCACGCCTTCGACCATCATCGAGCGAGCGCTCGTCACACCGCGATTGCTTCGGACACCCTGGCAAATTGGACTACGCCTGCGCAGGCTCCACCAGCGGCCACACCTCTTCCGCCCAGGCCAGCCACATCTCCTGCGTGTGAATGCCCGCCTTGAGGATCGCATACTGCAACTGCTGCCCGCGCGTGAGCGAAGGCGATCCAAAATCGCGTTGCTCGATCTCCCGATAAGTCGTGAGCCGCGCGCGATTTTCGGCGATGAGCCGCGCGAGCTCCTCGGCGAGGCCGAGCGGCCCGATCACGGCATCGGCACGCAGCTTGAGCAGGAACACGTTGCGCGAGTCGAGGTCGAGCACCGTCTCGCGCGCCCAGCGCGCCACCTCATCGCGCCCCACCGGCAACACGCAATACACCTTCTTGCGCGACGCGGCAGCCGTCTCGTCCTCGACGACCGACACCCACCCCGCCTCGACCATGCGGCCCAGTTCGCGATAGATCTGTTGATGCGTGGCATGCCAGAAGTAGCCGATCGCGCGATCGAAGCGGCGCGCGAGGTCGTAGCCCGACGAAGGCTTCTCCAGCAAGGCGATGAGGATGGCGTGGGGCGTCGACATGCGGCGATTCTAAACCACGCCCCACCCCATGCCGGATCTGTTGCGGATCGAATTTTTCCACTATGCAACTGGTTGCATAGTTTCGGCGGCTTTGCTATGTTTAAGCCTGCCAGCCGGCGCCCACGCCGGCGCAACGCGTCTTGCAACGCGTCACGCAACAAATCACGCGACGGCAGCCGCACCCGGCCGCCGCCCCTGTCAAGGAGATATGGATGTCCCTGCCCGCCGTGCTGCGCCGCGGCCTGTCGATTCCGGTCGTCGGCTCGCCGCTCTTCATCATTTCGAATCCCGATCTCGTGATCGCCCAGTGCAAGGCGGGCGTGGTCGGCTCGTTCCCTGCGCTCAATGCGCGGCCCGAGCCCGTGCTCGGTGAATGGCTGGACCGCATTACCACCGAACTCGCCGAATACAACGCGAAGCACCCGGACGCGCCGGCTGCGCCGTTCGCCGTGAACCAGATCGTGCACAAGTCGAACGACCGCCTCGAGCACGACCTGGGCGTTTGCGCGCAATACAAGGTGCCGATCGTCATTACGTCGCTCGGCGCGCGTGAAGAAGTCAACCATGCGATCCACGCATGGGGCGGCATCGTGCTGCACGACGTCATCAACAACACGTTCGCGAAGAAGGCGATCGAAAAAGGCGCGGATGGCCTGATCGCCGTGGCCGCCGGTGCCGGCGGCCATGCAGGTGTGCTCTCGCCGTTCGCGCTGATCCACGAGATTCGCGAATGGTTCGACGGCCCCCTGCTGCTTTCGGGCGCGATCGGCAACGGCAACGCGATTCTCGCGGCGCAGGCAGCAGGCGCAGACCTCGCCTATATCGGCTCGGCGTTCATCGCCACGCATGAAGCGAATGCCGTCGACGCGTACAAGCAGATGATCGTTGACGGCGCCGCGGGCGACATCGTCTACTCGAATCTCTTCACCGGCGTGCACGGCAACTATCTGCGCCAGAGCATCGTCGCGAGCGGCCTCGATCCGGAAGCGTTGCCGCAGTCGGATCCGTCGGCGATGAATTTCGGCTCGACGCGCGTGAAGCCGTGGAAGGATATCTGGGGCTCGGGCCAGGGCATTGGCGCGGTGAAGAGCGTCGTGCCGGCCGCCGAACTCATCGAGCGTTTGAAGCTCGAATATCAGGCAGCGCGCGTGCGTCTGGGCGTGGCCACCGCACCGCAAGCCGAGGAGCAAGCCGCGCTTTGATGCGCGGCGCGAGGCGGGGGCGATCATGCCGCGCCCGCCTCGCTTCGTCATGAAGCAGCGCGCCTTGTGCGCGCGCGTTATGTGCGCAATTTCACGCGCGCGATTTCCTCTTCGACGTCGCGCAACTGATCCTTGCCGAAGTACATTTCGTCACCGACAAAGAACGTCGGCGAACCGAATGCGCCGCGCTCGAACGCCAACTGCGTATTCGCCAGCAACGCGGCTTTCACGTCGGCGTCCTGAATCGCCGTTTCAAACGCGGTGGCGTCGAGACCATCTGCCTGGAGCGCTGTGCGGATCACCGCAGCGTCGTCCATCTTGAGCCCCTCTTCCCACATGTGCGCGAACATACGGTCGACGTAGCGTTCGAACGTGCCGTTACGCTGCGCGGCAATCGCGCCGCGCATGATTTGCAGCGTATTCACCGGAAAGTGCGGATTGCGCCGATAAGCCGTGAGTCCATGCCGCTCGACGAAGCGCCGCATCTCCAGCATCATGAACTTCTGCTTGTTTTCGACACCCGCGAACGCCTCGCCCGGCGAGCGGTTGCCGCTTAGCTTGAAGAGGCCGCCAAGCAGTATCGGCACATAGTCGAAACGCACCTGCTGGCGCGCCTCGATGTCGCCGATCACCTTATGGCACAGATACGCGTTAGGACTGCCGAAGTCGAACAGAAACTGCACGTTGACGTCACCCATTGTGTCTCCCCTATGTAAATTTGCGCAGCTTTGCCCACGCACGCCGACATCCTAAGATACCGGAAACCGGGCTGCCATCAACGAGCGCGAGACAAGCACCATGATGCAAAGAAAGCCGTACCGGTCATCGGCGCAGGCGATAATGGCGCCGAAGTGCACAGAAAGCACACCGTCACCCTATCGAGCCTCACATGAAAATCGCAACGTGGAACGTCAATTCCCTCAAGGTCCGTCTGCAGCACGTCATCGACTGGCTCAACGAGAGCAAGACCGACGTGCTCTGCCTCCAGGAACTGAAGCTCACCGACGACAAGTTCCCCCGCGCCGACCTCGAGGCGCACGGCTATCGCAGCTGGTTCGCGGGCCAGAAGACCTATAACGGCGTGGGCATTCTCGTGCGCGAAGGCCTCTTCGTCGACGAAGCCACGGTCGTGCGCAACATTCCTGGCTTCGAAGATCCGCAACAGCGCGTGATCGCGACGACCATCGGCGATGTGCGCGTGGTGAGCGCCTATTTCCCGAACGGCCAGGCGCCGGGCACCGAGAAGTTCGCGTACAAGCTGCAATGGCTCGACGCCATGCACGACTGGCTCGCGCAGGAAATGCAGCGCTACCCGAAGCTCGCGCTGCTCGGCGACTACAACATCGCGCCCGAAGACCGCGACGTGCACGATCCGAAGGCCTGGGAAGGCCAGAACCTCGTCTCGCCCGAAGAACGTACGCAGTTCCGCCGGCTGATCGAACTGGGCTTCGTCGACGCGTTCCGCCAGTTCGAGCAGCCCGAAAAGATCTTCACGTGGTGGGATTACCGCATGTTCGCGTTTCGCCGCAACGCGGGCTTGCGCATCGATCACATTCTGCTTTCGCCCGCGCTCGCGGGGCACCTCACCGCATGTGAAGTCGACAAGGTGCCGCGCAAGTGGGAACAGCCTTCGGATCACACGCCGGTCATCGCCACGCTCGATGTCGCCGGCTAAACGCCCGCCTTACCAGCTTCCCGCGAGCGTGGTCCACAGAAAGCGATAGACGAGCGCGTCATATTCTGCGCGCTCGAGCGAATCGCTGCCGGGGCCGTGGCCGCCTTCGGTGTTCTCCAGATACCAGACGTTCGCGTGCCCCTGCTTCTCCATGCGCGCGACCATCTTGCGCGCGTGCGAGGGGTGGACGCGGTCGTCGCTCGTCGACGTGGTAAACAGCGACGGCGGATACGCAACACCGGGCTTAACATGGTGGTAAGGCGAGTAAGCGGCGAGTGCGCGCGATTCTTCGGCATCCTCAGGATCGCCATATTCGTCGATCCATGACGCGCCCGCATGCAGCAGCGGGTAACGCTGCATGTCGAGCAACGGCACCTCGCACACCACCGCGCCAAACAGTTCGGGACGCTGCACCATGCACGCACCCACAAGCAGTCCGCCGTTGCTGCCGCCCTTGATACCCAGTTGCGCAGCGCTCGTATAGCCATCGGCGATCAACTGTTCGGCCACGGCGATGAAGTCGTCGAACGAGCGCTGGCGATGCTCGCGCTGCGCCTCGACGTGCCAGGCCGTGCCGTACTCGCCGCCGCCGCGAATGTGCGCGATCGCCACGACACCGCCCTGCTCCAGCCAGCCGATGCCCGAGCCCACCAGATATTGCGGCGTGAGCGCGATCGCGAAGCCGCCATAGCCCGTGAGCAGGCACGGCGACGCCTGGCGGGAACCGGCGTCCAATACGGCCTTCGGACCAATCACGGTGAACGGTACGCTCGTGCCGTCGGCCGAGCGCGCGTGCGAGCGAATGACCGTGAGCGGTCCGGCATCGAACTGCGTGGGCCAGCGGTCGAGCAATTCCCACTGCTGGAGATCGGTTTGCGCGAGATCGGCCAACCAGTATTCGGGCGGCAGCAGGTAATCGTCGACGTCGACGAATACCTCGTCGTTGAGCGTGTCTTCAATGGGCGAGACGTCCACCTGCGAACTCGCACGTGCGGGAAACACGCGAGACTCCCAGCGCCACGCGCCATCCTCCTGCCGCGGCTGCCAGAGCATCGTGCGGCTCTCCACGTCGTCGAGCCAGGAGACGATCAGGACGTTTAGCGTATTGGTCCAGTCGCATGCCGACGTAACGGGAGTCGGCGTGAAGAGCGCCGTGAAGGCGCGGTCACCTGCGAGGAAAGCGTCCTCGCGAATCACGAGCAACGCGCCGCCCTTGTACGTCACGCCCGCAACGGTCCAGTCGAGGCGCGGTTCGAGCAGCAGCCAGCCATGCCACGCGCCCACCGAGACATGCGTGGGCACGTCGTACACTTGCCAGTCGCCACGCTCATCCAGGCGATAGGTATAGGAATCGAAGAAGTCGACGCTGCGCACCACGTCGTGGCGCTTTTCAACCGGGTCGTAGTCGCCCTCGACGCTGATGTCGTCGAACTCGCCGCTGAATACCACCGGCGCGTCCGCGAGCGCCGTGCCGCGCGTCCAGCGGCGCACCTCGCGCGGGTAGCCCGAGCGCGTGAGCATCTTCTTGCCGGCTTTGCCGCCCGCATCCCAGCCCAGGTACACGGTATCGCGATCGATCCACGAAATGATGTGCTTGCCTTCCTTCGCAATCGCGAAGCCATCGCTCACGAATTCGCGCTTCACGATATCGAACTCGCGCACGATGACTGCGTCGGAACCGCCATCGGAGAGCTGGATCAGCGCACGGTCGCCGTCCGGGTAAAGGACGTCGATACCCGCACACACCCATGGCTTCCCTTCTTTCGCACCGAGCGCGTCGAAGTCGATGAGCGTTTGCCACTGCGGCTTGTGAGCGCGCCAGTCGGCCCAGAGCGCGCGGCGCCACAGGCCCTTGGGATTGTCCTCGTCCTCCCACAGGTCGTAGGCCCACTGCTGCCAGCGGCTCGGGATCACGGGCCGCTCGCGAGGCAGGTAGGCCTGCGCGAGGCGCTTTTCCAGCGCCTCGAAACGCGCACCGCCCTGCCACGCGGCGCGCGTGCGCGCATTCTGCGACTCGACCCAGGCCATGACGGCGGGGTCGTCGAGCGATTCGAGCGAAAGGAAGGGGTCGGCCTCGGCGGGCCAGGGAGAAGTCACGGGCATGATCGGTCGTCGACAGGAAAACAGCGTCGATTATGCCCTGTGTGCGCACCGGCGCACTGCGCAGCGGGCCGGCTCGCATTGCGCGAGGCCGGCCCGTTGCCACATGCTAACGCACGCTCATTCCAGATTGAGTTCCTGGATCTTGCGCGTAATGGTGTTGCGTCCAATGCCAAGACGCTCGGCGGCCTCGACCTTGCGACCGCGCGTGAAATCCAGCGCCTCGCGGATCACGGCGGCTTCGAAGCGCCGCGAGAGTTCGTCCATCACGTCGGCGCTGTTCTCGCGCAAGAGACGCGCGACTTCCGTGCGCAAACCGCTCTCCCACACGCTCAGCGTCGCCACGGCAGCCGCGGCACCGTTAGACGCGCCGAACGCAGGCGTGCCGAACACCACGCCGCCCGAGACGCCGCCCATGGCGCCAGGCAAGCCCGCGCCCGCCAAAGCACCCGCAACGGGCGATGCAGCGCTCGCGCCATTGGCCGCCGCACTGGCTTCGGCCGCGGCATCGCCGAGATGCGCCGCCGCACTCGCAGAGCCGTGCGCAGGCACGAGGTCAGGCGGCAGATCCTTGATCTCGATGGTCTGCGCGGGCGCCATCACCGTGAGCCAGTTCGCGAGATTCTCGAGCTGGCGCACGTTGCCCGGAAACGGCAGCGCGGACATCCAGGCAAGCGCCTCGTCGGAGACGCGCTTGGGCTCCACGCCCAGTTCGCGCGCGCTCTTCTGGAGGAAGTGGCGCGTGAGCAACGGAATGTCCTCGCTGCGTTCGCGCAGCGCGGGCAAACGCAGGCGAATCACGTTGAGCCGGTGATACAAGTCCTCGCGGAAGAGGCCCTGGCGCACACGCGTTTCGAGATTCTGGTGCGTCGCGGCGATCACGCGCACGTTCGCGCGCAGCGGATTGTGTCCGCCCACGCGGTAGAACTGCCCGTCCGAGAGCACACGCAAGAGGCGCGTTTGCAGATCGAACGGCATGTCGCCGATTTCGTCGAGGAACAACGTGCCGTTCTCGGCCTGTTCGAAGCGGCCCTGGCGCATGGCCTGCGCGCCCGTGAACGCACCGCGCTCGTGGCCAAACAGTTCGGATTCCAGAAGATCCTTCGGAATGGCGGCAGTGTTCAGCGCAATGAACGGACCGTTCGCGCGTGGGCTATGTCGGTGCAAGGCGCGCGCGACAAGCTCCTTTCCGGTGCCAGACTCGCCCGTGATGAGCACGGTGGCCGCCGAATGCGAAAGCCGTCCGATGGCGCGGAACATGTCCTGCATGGCCGGCGCCTGGCCGAGCATCTCGGGCGCCTCAGCGGGACGCTCGTCCCACTGCTGCTCGCCGCGCATGCTTTCGTCCACGGCGCGGCGAATCAGCTCGACGGCCTTGTCGACGTCAAAAGGCTTGGCGAGATACTCGAACGCGCCGCCCTGAAACGCGGCGACCGCGCTGTCGAGGTCCGAGAACGCCGTCATGATGATGACGGGCAACCCCGGCACACGCTCGCGCACCGTTTGCAGCAGCTCGAGGCCCGAGCCGCCCGGCATGCGGATGTCGGAGACGAGCACCTGCGGGCTGTCGTGATCGAGCGCGCTCGCGGCTTCGCGCACGTTCGAAAAGCTGCGGGTCGCGAAGTTCTCGCGGGCAAGGGCCTTTTCGAGCACCCAGCGTATCGATTGGTCGTCGTCTACTATCCAGATCGGCTTCATAAGATCGGTCAGAAGTCCTGGTGGCGTGCGGTATCGGTAAATCCGTTAACAACTTGAGTCGTTGTTTGTTCAACTATCAAGCGGCAGCAATATCTGAAACTCGGTGTGGCCCGGCCGGCTATCCACTTCGATGAGTCCGTCGTGCTGCTGGACGAACGTCTGCGCGAGCGTAAGGCCGAGACCGCTGCCATCCTCGCGTCCGGAAACGAGCGGATAGAAGATGCGGTCGCGAATATCTTCGGGAATGCCGGGTCCGTTGTCAGTGATATGCAAGTCCAATGCCAGCTTGCACAGGCGTTTCGAAATCGTGATCTTGCGCGCAACACGCGTGCGCAATTCGATGCGCGCGTCGCCCTGCGAGATACGCTCGCGCAGCGCCTGCGCCGCGTTGCGCACGATGTTCAGCAGTGCCTGGATCAGCTGCTCCTTGTCGCCGCGCAGGTCGGGCACGCTCACGTCGTAGTCGCGCTCGATCGTGAGGCCGCGCGGGAATTCCGCGAGGATCACGGCGCGCACGCGTTCGCACACTTCGTGAATATTCACGTCGCCCACGATATGCGGATGACGGTGCGGCTCCAGCAGCCGGTCGACGAGCGTTTGCAGGCGGTCCGACTCCTTGATGATCACCTGCGTGTACTCGCGCAATTCGTCGCGCTCCAGCGCGCCAAGCTCGAATTCGAGCAGTTGCGCGGCGCCGCGAATGCCGCCGAGCGGGTTCTTGATCTCGTGCGCGAGATTGCGAATCAAATGCTTGTTCACGGCCGTGAGGTCGTGAATGCGCTCCTCGCGATCGCTGCGCAGATGCCGCTCGTTCTCGAACAGTTCGAGCAACACATAGTCGGGCGCGCTTTCGAGAAAGCCCACCACCACATGCACGTTCAGCGGCTCGCGGCCAAGGCGTTCTAGCGAAGCGTCGAGCCGCGTTGCGTGAAAGCGATGCTCGGCGATCGACGCGATCGTCGAAAGCAATTCGTCCGCGTTCGAGAAGAGATCCGACCACGCCATCTGCGCGAGTTGACGGCGCGAGAGATCGAGCATCGCCTCCGCCGAAGGATTCGCGAAGGCGACACGCAGCGTGCGCTTGTCGAGCACGAGCACGACCGTGGGCAGCGCCTCGAAGCCGGGCAACAGGCCCGACTCGATGAGCGGCGCGTCGCCGGAGAGCGGTTCGGCGTGGCCCTTTCTTGCCTTGATCAGATTCTTGAGCACCATGTTTCAGGCCGGCCGCCACGCGGCGCACCGGCTACGGTCCTGGTCGTTAGTACTGTTCAATGAGCGGGTCGGCGTGCATCAAGCGCCCAACGAAAAAGGGACGGCACCGCCGTCCCTTGGAGACCAACGCCTAAGCGTCCTGCGAGTCGTACAAACTGAACCGGCGCTTCGCTGTACAGCGTGCAGCGAAGCGCCATCGCCAATTACAGCGAGTAGTACAGTTCGAACTCGACCGGGTGCGTGGTCATACGCACGCGTTGCAGTTCGCTTTCCTTCAGCGCGAGGTACGCGTCGATCATGCCGTCGGTGAACACACCACCGCGCGTCAGGAACTCGCGATCCTTGTCGAGCGCTTCGAGCGCCTGGTCGAGGCCGGCGCAAACGGTCGGGATCTTTGCATCCTCTTCCGGCGGCAGGTCGTACAGGTTCTTGTCGGCGGCTTCGCCCGGGTGGATCTTGTTCTGCACGCCGTCCAGACCTGCCATCATCAGTGCCGAGAAGCACAGGTACGGGTTGGCGAGCGGATCCGGGAAGCGCGTTTCGATACGGCGGCCCTTCGGGTTCGACACGTGCGGAATACGAATCGACGCCGAACGGTTGCGTGCCGAGTAAGCGAGCTTGACCGGCGCTTCGAAGTGCGGAACGAGACGCTTGTACGAGTTCGTGCCCGGGTTCGTGATGGCGTTCAGCGCGCGAGCGTGCTTGATGATGCCGCCGATGTAGAACAGCGCGAATTCCGACAGGCCTGCGTAGCCGTTGCCCGCGAACAGGTTCTGGCCGTCCTTCCAGATCGACTGGTGAACGTGCATGCCCGAACCGTTGTCGCCAACGACCGGCTTCGGCATGAACGTCGCCGTCTTGCCGTACGTGTGCGCCACGTTGTGGACGATGTACTTCAGTTGCTGCGTCCAGTCCGCGCGCTGAACCAGCGTCGAGAACTTCGTGCCGATTTCGTTCTGGCCCTGGCCCGCCACTTCGTGGTGGTGCACTTCGACCGGAATGCCGATCTGCTCGAGCAGCAGACACATTTCCGAACGGATGTCCTGGAACGTGTCGACCGGCGCGACCGGGAAGTAGCCGCCCTTCGTGCCCGGACGGTGACCCGTGTTGCCGCCTTCGATTTCGCGACCCGACGACCACGGTGCTTCATCCGAGCCGATCTTCACGAAGCAGCCCGACTGATCCGTGTTCCACTGGACCGAATCGAAAATGAAGAATTCCGGCTCCGGACCGAAGAAGGCGGTGTCGCCGAGACCCGTGCTCTTCAGATAGGCTTCAGCGCGCTTTGCCAGCGAGCGCGGGTCGCGCTCGTAGCCCTTGCCGTCGGCCGGCTCAACCACGTCGCAGGTCAGGACCAGCGTCGATTCTTCGTAGAACGGGTCGATGAAGGCCGTGTTCGGGTCCGGCACGAGCAGCATGTCCGAGGCTTCGATGCCCTTCCAGCCGGCGATCGACGAACCGTCAAACGCATGACCCGACTCGAACTTGTCTTCGTCGAATGCCGACAGCGGAACCGAAACGTGCTGCTCCTTGCCGCGCGTGTCCGTGAAGCGGAAGTCGACAAACTTGACGTCTTCGTCCTTGACGAGTTGCATGACGTCGGCCACGGATTTACTCATAACCTATTCTCCTGATTAACGATTTCGGCGAACGCTGCCGCCGTCCCAATCTTGTTGATCCTCGCCGGCCGCCTCCTTCCCAGGTCCGTCCTGCTGACCTCGACTGGCCGGCTGCGAATCGATCGAGACATATAAAGCAGCTTCCGTGCCATGCATGCGCCAACGTGGCGCAAATCCCTTTCGCGACACACACTTGCAATCAAAAATCGTGCGCCGCGCTTTTGTGGAGCCACCAAGGTGGCGACTCATCGGCACCAAATTCGTGCAATCCCGAATTTGGCGCGCGAATCTCTCTTTATTATGGTGCAAAACGCCTCGCATGCACCAACTTAATGCATTCCGCCCTTTATGTTGGTCAAGCACCGCGCGGTTGCGGTTTTGCGTTGCCCGGACTGGCCGCCTCGCTCCGTCCCCACGCGCTAGAATGGTTTTTTGGTCCAACGCGAAACAGGAGATCCGTTGTCATGAGTACGCTCGAACAGTTGTACGCCCAGGCCGAGAAGCGCCGCGTCGAGAACCAGCTGCCCTACGCGGGCGCGGTATCGCCCGCAGAGGCATTCGAGCTTCTGCAGCTCGACCCGCGTGCGCGCCTCGTTGACGTGCGCACGCGCGCTGAACTCGACTGGGTCGGCCGTCCCGTCGTGGGCGACGGCCAATACTCGCACGTCGAATGGACCCGCTATCCGGGAGGCGTGCCCAACGCCGAGTTCCTCACCCAGCTCAAGAGCGCCGTGGAAACCGACGCACCCGTGCTGTTCCTGTGCCGCAGCGCCGCACGCTCCAAGCTCGCCGCCATCGAAGCCGCAAAGGCCGGCTTCACGAAAGCCTATGACCTGCTCGAAGGTTTCGAAGGCGACAAAGACGGCCAGGGACACCGCAAAACCGTCACAGGCTGGTGCTTCCGCGGCTTGCCGTGGATCGGCGCATAAAGCCCTGAAACTGGCCCGCTGCAACCCAACGGGCCACTCTGAGCGCCCCGTGTGACACGCCGATGATGCGCCGCCAGCCCTACCGCGCTACGCGGCGCACCTTGACTCGCTGACTCAAAAACCGGCGCGCGGCCCGCTGCGGCGCTCGCGATCGGGCGCGCCCTCGCCCGGCGCCGGCGGCTCGACCACATCGCCGCCCAGTTCGTGCACGCCTTCGCGCAGCTTCACGAAGGCGGCCGCCACGGCCTCGGGCTCGCCCTTCACACCCAGATCGATATGCCGGCGCGCGTAAATGCCGCCGCGCTCCGTATCGCCGACGCTCGGCAGGCTGAACACCCGCACGCCCGGAAAATCGCGCTCGATGCACTCCATGAGCGGCGTGAGCGTCGACTCCGGCAACTCGAACACGAGCAGCGACTTCTCGGCGTGCGGCGTCTGGTGATGCAGGTGCGCGTACTTCGTGTCGAGCACCCACTCGATCATCGGCCAGGCCATCACGGGGAAACCGGGCACGAAGTGATGATCGCGGATCGAAAATCCCGGAATCTTGTTGTAGCCGTTCGGGATGATCTCGCAGCCCTGCGGGAACGTGCCCATCTGGAAGCGATGCAGATTCTCGGGCGACTGAAAGTTCACGGGATCGGCGCCCGTGTGCATGTCGCGAATCCGCTCGCGGATCGCCGCCTCGGCATCCGGATGCAGCGCGAGCGGCACGCCCAGCGCCGCGGCCGCGCACTGGCGCGTGTGGTCGTCCGGCGTCGCGCCGATGCCGCCCGTCGAAAATACGATGTCGCCCGAAGCGAACGAGCGCCGCAGCGTCTCGGTAATGCGCACGGGGTCGTCGCCCACGTACTGGGCCCACTCGAGCGAGAGGCCGCGCGCGCCGAGCAATTCGATGACCTTCGGCAGATGCTTGTCGGAGCGGCGCCCCGAGAGAATCTCGTCGCCGATGATGATGACGCCAAATGCCATGTGTCGCCTCGCTGAATTGTCTTGAGTGTGGAGCGTGTTAGTGCACGATCGTCACGTCACCGGATGCCTGCTGCACTTCATGCGCGCGCATGCGCTGAAGCGCGCGCAGACAGTAGTGCCCGAACCAGAGTGCCGTGAACACCAGAATGAACGCGTAAATCCAGATGGTCACCGCCGCGAGCACCGGAAAGAACAGCAGCAGCCACGCGGAGACGGCCCAGATCGCCGTGGGCAACGAGCCGAGCAGCCCGCTCACCACGCCGATCACGAGCAGCGGCAAGCGGTGGCTGCGCACCAGCGCGCGGCGCTCCTCGACGGTTGCGTGCAGCGCTAGCGCGTCGTAGGTCATCACACGATACGTGAGCCAGCCCCACAAGAGCGGCGGAATGAGCGCGAAGAACGGCGGGATGAGCCAGAGCGGCAGCGTCACGATCATGACGATCAGGCAGACGAGGGTCGTGACGAGCGAATAGAACAGACTGCCGTACCAGCTGCCGCCGCGCCGCATCTCGAGCATCGGATACTGGCGCTTCGAAAGATGGCCGATCACGCGCGGCATCGAAATCGCGACGATCAGCAGCAACACCGAAATCACGATGAGCGGAATCGTCAGGATGATGACCAGAAACGGCGCGATCGTCGCGCGCAGCCAGCCAAAGCCGAGTGCGTCGAAGAGATGGTAGAGGTAGGCCGTGGACGACCAGTTCGCGAGCGCGCCGCGCATGAGGTCGAGCAGCGGCTGCCAGAACACATAGAGCACGGCGCCCCACACCGCCGCCGCCACGAGAAATGGCACGAAGGTGAGGAGCAGCATGGCGGGATGGAACACGCTCGCGAGCGCGCGTCCGAACGAGCGCAACAGATCATTCATGCGAGCGGAATAAGGCGAAAAGGACGGGTGGAGAACACAGTGTCGGCGAAATCGGTGCGACCAAGCCGACAGCATAAACCACCGCGCGTACGGCGGGTAAGACGGGTGCGATGAAGGGGAAAGACGCCGCGCCGGCGTTCAGGTCACGGTGGCGTCGTCGTGTGCCTCGGCCCGCGCGGCAGTGGCCGCATGGGAACCCGAACGCAGGCGCCGCGCGATGCGGTTGAACGCATAACCCTGCTGCGCCCAGAAGCCTTCGCCATAGCGCGCGCCTTCGAGCTGGTCGCGAATACCCGTGGGCTCGATCTCGCGATTGAACGACGCGCTGCCGAACATCATGTCCCACCAGGGGAACAGCACGCCGAAGTTGCAGCCGTAGTGGGTGCCTTCATGGCCATAGCCAATGGCGTGATGGCGGCGGTGAAAACGCGGGCTCACGACCAGCCGCTCGCCGAGCCAGCCGAAATGCACGCGAATATTGGCGTGCTGCACGCTCTGCATGAAGTTCGTGAGCGCCACGAGCACCACGAATTGCGCTGGCGGCACGCCAATCACGAGCGCGACGACGGCGAACATGCACGATTGACCGACCACGTCGAGCAGATGGTTGCGGTCATCGCACCAGAGCGACATCTTGCGCTGGCTGTGATGCACGGCATGCAGTTCCCACCAGATGCCGTAGCGATGCGAAAGCCGGTGGTACCAGTAGCTGAAGAAGTCGAGCACCACGAGGTAGATGGCGAATGCCACGAGCGGCTGCGTGGTCACGCCAGGCCAGAGGTTGTCGAGATCCACCGTCTTCACGCCCATGAGCCGCAGCGCGCTCTGCGCGCGGTCGAAGAACGGCTGCATCGTGAAGAAAAACAGCAGGTTCAGAATGCCGAGGCGCGTGATCCAGGTGTAGAGCGCATCCACCCCTACCCCCTTGCGGTCACGCCACTTCTCCGCGGGCAGGAGCGCTTCGAGCGGGCGCAGCAACGCGTACATCAGGCCCACTTCGAGCACGCCCACGATCACCCAGTAGAGCGCGTCGTAGGTGTCTTCGTCCACGTCCATCATGCCGACGTGGAAAAGCAGCGGCTGAATCGCATTGACATAGAGAAGCGTCTGGAGCCACGACACGAGGTCGTCCGCACCCGCAACCACGGCCTGCCCCGCGTGCGCGATCACCGCCAGCCCAGACGCCACCATGTCCACACGTCCTCCCGTTCTTCAGGCCCCGTTCGGCGCCGTCACGGGCGCGCGATCGTAGAAGTAGATGCCATGCGGCGAGCGGCCCACGGCGATGGTCTTGATGAGCTTCTTCGACTGCATGTCGATGAGGCCGATGTGCTTCGCGAAACGGAACGTCACCCAAAGATAACGCTTGTCGGCGGTAAGTTCCATGTCGTCCGGACCGGGCATCAGACCGCTGATCTCACCGGTCTTTTCGAGCGTTTCCTCGTCGATGATGCTAATGACATTCGCCACGCGGCTCGACACCAGCACGTGGCGGCCGTCCACGAGCGAGCGGAAGTTGTGCGCGGCCTTGCCCACCTGGATCGTCTTGACGATTTTCTGGTTGCGCCAGTCTACGACCGCCACATAGTCGGCGCCCGTCATGCCGACGAGCAGGTACTTGTCGCCGGGCGTGAGCCACAGGCCGGCCGGTGCGGAACCGACCTTCATTTTCCAGAGCACCTTCTGCGTGGGCAGATCGACCGCTGCGATTTCGCCCGACACCTGCAGCGAAACGAACACGGTGCGGCTGTCGTTGGTGAACGCCAGGTGGCTCGGCATGGCCGAGAGCGGCAGGCGCTTCGCGAGCGTGATATTGCTGCCGCCCGCGTAGTTGTAGATGTCGAGACGGTCGAGGCGCAGCCCCGTGGTGACGAACCACTTGCGGTCGGGCGAGAAGCCGAGCTGATACGGGTCTTCGACGTTTTCGACCCAGCGCTGCGGCTTGCCGGTTTTCGGATCGACGAACAGCAGGTTGTTCGACACCGAGTTCGCGACGATCAGCGACGTGTTGTCCGGCGTGGGAAAGAGGTGATGCGGTTCCTTGCCTGTGGGCACGGTGCCGACGACTTCGTGCGTCTTGTCGTCGATGAGGCTCAGCGTGGCTTCGCCCGAATTGAGGACGATGATGTTGTTCGCATGCGCGGCCGTTGAAACCAGCGCGGCACAGGCGAGTGCGGCGGCAGCGGTCTTGGTGGCAAAGCGGCCAACTGAGCGGCCAAATGAGCGGCTAAATGTGTTGTGGTTCGGCATGAAGAATCGTTCCCGGGCAGATTCGTGATTGTAGAACGTCTACCTGCACGCAAGGTTGACGTAGGGCCCTTGAAATATGAAAGGGGCGCAATAAAGCGCCCCATTTCGAACAAGTGTTATGGCCCGCAATGCCGCAAATACGCCGGCAGTGGCGGGCAGGTGCGGCTTATCGCTGCATCGATTCCCAAACCTTGTACAGACGCTTCACGGAAACCGGCATCGGCGTGCGCAACTCCTGGGCGAAGAGCGAGATGCGCAGCTCCTCGAGCAGCCAGCGGAACTCCGAGAGACGCGGATCGAAGACACCGCCGCGCTGCGAGAGCGCGCGCTGATACTGCTGCGCGAGCGGCTGAAACTCGGCGGCCTGGCGCGCGTCGCGTGCGGGGTCGGCACGCAGCTTGTCGATGCGCAGCGCGACGCCCTTCAAGTAGCGCGGGAAATGCACGAGCTGCGCATAGGGCGTTTCCAGAATGAAGCGCTTGCTGATGAGCGCGTCGACCTGCGCCTGCATATCGGCCGCGGGCGCACCGAACGCCTTGGCCTGCACGAGCTTCTTCGCGAGCGACGCATACTCGGCGAGGATCTGGCCCACGAGCCGGGCAATTTCCTGCGCGAGCAGCGACAGACGTCCGCGGCCTTCGTCCTTGCGCGCGTGGAAACTCGCGTCGTCGTCGGGCAGCGGATCTTGCAGGCAGGCGCGGTCGAGCGCGAGTTCGACCAACTGGTCGCGCAGCTCCTCCTGCGTGGCGCGCGCCATGAATTGCATCGCCATCTCGCGCAGGCCCGGCAGATTTTTCTCCAAGTAGCGGATCGGCTCACGCAGCTGCAGCGCGAACAATCGACGCAGCCCCGCGCGATGAATCCGCGCGGCCTCCTCCGGCGAATCGAACACTTCGACATCGCAATGCGTGCCGCGGTCGACGAGCGCCGGATAGCCGAACAGCGTCTGTCCGCCGCGGCGGATTTCCAGCAGCTCGGGCAGCTTGCCGAAATTCCACGTCGTGAGGTTTTCGTAGAGCGCGGTGGCGGGCGCGGCATCTCCCGGCGCGCTCGTGTGCGGCACGTTGCTCTTTTGCGGCGCGTTGGCGCTCGCCCCGCGTTCGGCCTGGGCGTTCTGCGCGACATCCCCGCCCTGCGCGTGCGTTTCCAGCGCAGCCAGCGCCGTTGCGCTCGCGAGCTTCTGGAATTGCTGCTGTGCCTGCGCACCGAGTTCGGCGCGCAGTTGCGCAAGGTTGCGGCCCATCGCGAGCTGGCGACCGTGCTCGTCGATCACCTTGAAGTTCATGAAAAGGTGGGCGGCCAGCGTTTCCAGCTTGAAGTCGGCGGATTTCAGCGCGACCTGCTTCTGCTCGCGCACGTCGGCGATCAGCGCCTCCAGCAGACCGCCCGCGCCGAAGCGCTCGCCGCCCACACGCTCGGCAAAGCCAGCCGCGTACTCGGGCAACGGCACGCAATGCCGGCGCAGCTTCTGCGGCAGCGACTTCAGCAGCAGTTGCGCCTTCTCCTTGAGCATGCCCGGCACGAGCCATTCGCAGCGGCGCGCATCGACCTGGTTGAGCGCGTAGAGCGGCACCGCGAGCGTCACGCCGTCGCGCGGCGAGCCCGGCTCGAAGTGATACGTGAGCGCCATCGCCACGCCCGACATCGTCATGCGCTTCGGGAACAGATCGGTCGTCACGCCGGCCGCTTCGTGACGCATCAGGTCGTCGCGAGAGAGGTACAACAGACGCAGCTTGTCCTCGGGCTGGCCGCCCTTCCTCACCTCGTCGCGATACCAGCGCTCGAACGCCGCGCCCGAGTAAATGCCCTCAGGTATCGCCTGATCGTAGAAGCCGTAGATCAATTCGTCGTCGACGAGCACGTCCTGGCGGCGCGACTTGTGTTCCAGCTGCTCGATATCGGCAAGCAGCTTGCGGTTATGCGCGAAGAACGCGAGTTTCGTGTCGAATTCGCCTTCCACCAGCGCGCCGCGAATGAAGAGTTCACGCGCACGCGCCGGGTCCTGCTTGCCGAACGCCACGCGCCGGCGCTGGTACACCGGCAGGCCATAAAGCACCCCGCGCTCGAACGCGCTCACCTGCGCCGCGCGTTTTTCCCAATGCGGCTCGGAAAGCGACTTCTTCAGCAAATGCGCGCCCACCTTCTCGAGCCACTCGGGCTCGATCTTCGCGATGCAGCGCGCGTAGAGGCGGCTCGTTTCGACGAGTTCCGCCGCCACCACCCAGCGCCCCGCCTTCTTCACGAGCGCAGAGCCCGGCCACAAGTGGAACTTGATGCTACGCGCACCGAGGTAGTGCGGCTCGTCGTCGGCCTTCAGGCCGATGTTGCCGAGCAGGCCCGTGAGCAGCGCGTGATGGATCTGCTCGTAGGTCGCGTCGGCTTCGTTGATCCGCCAGCCATGCTCGCGCACCACCGTCAGCAATTGTGAATGCACATCGCGCCATTCGCGCAGACGCAAGTGCGAAAGGAAGTTCGCGCGGCACGCATCCAGCAATTGCCGGTTGGACTTCTTGTGCGCGACGGCCTCTTCGAACCAGGCCCAGATCTTGAGCCACTGGAGAAACTCGGAGCGCTCGTCGGCGAAACGGCGATGCGCCTGATCGGCTTGCTCTTGCGCCTCGATCGGCCGGTCGCGCGGGTCCTGCACCGAAAGCGCGCTCGCGATGATGAGCACCTCGCGCAGCGCCTGCTCGTCGCGCGCGCCGAGAATCATGCGGCCCACGCGCGGGTCGAGCGGCAGGCGCGCGAGTTCGCGGCCAAGCGGCGTGAGCGCGTTGTCGTCGTCGACTGCGCCCAGCTCGTTGAGCAACTGATAGCCGTCGGCGATCGCGCGGCCCGGCGGCGGCTCGATGAACGGGAACGTCTCGATCGCCGTGAGATGCAGCGACTTCATGCGCAGAATCACGGCGGCAAGCGACGAGCGCAGGATTTCCGGATCGGAGAATCGCGGCCGCGCGATGAAATCCGATTCCTCGTAAAGCCGGATGCAGATGCCGTCGGCTACGCGACCGCAACGGCCCGCGCGCTGGTTCGCGGCCGCCTGCGAGATCGATTCGATCTGCAGTTGCTCGACCTTGTTGCGGTACGAATAACGTTTCACGCGCGCGAGGCCGGTATCGACCACGTAGCGGATGCCTGGCACCGTAAGCGAGGTTTCGGCCACGTTGGTCGCGAGCACGATACGGCGCGCGTTCGACGGCTTGAACACGCGCTCCTGCTCCTGCGCGGAAAGGCGCGCGAATAGCGGCAGGATTTCCGTGTGCGGCGGATGGTGCTTGCGCAGCGCTTCCGCTGCATCGCGAATTTCGCGCTCGCCGGGCAGGAATACGAGCACGTCGCCCGAGCCTTCGCGGCAGAGTTCATCGACGGCGTCGACGATCGCTTCCATGAGGTCGCGATCGCTGTCTCGCTGCGACTTCGCGCCCTTTTCACTGCGCTCGCGGCCCGTCGTGCCCTGCGCATTCTTCACCGCCGGGCTGTCCTCCTGCACCGGCCGGTAGCGCACCTCGACGGGATACAGCCGCCCGCTCACCTCGATCACCGGCGCAGGCTTTTCCTCGCTGCCGAAGTGGCGCGCGAAGCGATCGGCGTCGATCGTCGCCGAGGTCACGATCAGCTTGAGGTCGGGCCGGCGCGGCAGGATCTCCTTCAGATAGCCGAGCAGGAAGTCGATGTTGAGACTGCGCTCGTGCGCCTCGTCGATGATGATCGTGTCGTAGGCCTTGAGCAGCGGATCGGTTTGCGTCTCCGCGAGCAGAATGCCGTCGGTCATGAGCTTGACCGAGGCGCCCGGCGAGAGATTGTCGGTGAAGCGCACCTTGTAGCCGACCACTTCGCCGAATGGCGTATTGAGTTCGTCGGCAATGCGGCGCGCCGTGGCCGAAGCCGCAATCCGCCGCGGCTGCGTATGGCCGATCAGACCCGTGCCGCCCGCGCCGAGGCCGCGGCCCAAAGCGAGCGCGATTTTCGGCAACTGCGTGGTCTTGCCCGAGCCCGTTTCACCGCTCACGATCACGACCTGATTCTGCGCAATCGCACGCGCGATTTCCTCGCGACGGCCCGAAACCGGCAGCGCTTCGGGGAACGTGATGGGCGGGACCTTGTTCGGCTCGACGTTGGCGCGCGGAGCACGCGCTGGGCGCTCGCTGCGCGGCTTGCGTTCGTTCGCTACGGCCGCTTCGGCCGTTTCATTCGTTACGGCCGTTTCGTTGCCAGTGCGCGCGGCACGCTGCTGCGCGGAGGGATCGCGTTCGCGTACAGCTTGCGGCCGTGGCGCGCGGTGCGGTTGATGTTGCGTCGGCTTTTGCTGCTGGGAAGGATCACGCGGGGCATTGCGCGACGGCCTCTGCGATGCGTTATCCGTAGCGTCGCGCGGTGCGCGTTGCGTTTGCGCCCGGGCATCACGCTGCGCGTCTGGCTTGCGCGGCGCGCGTGCCTCACCCTGCTGCACGCGTTGTTCGCTTTGCGCTGCGCGATTTGGCTCCCTGCGCGCCGGCTGCGCCGCCGCTGGCTGAGAAACATTTCGCGCTTCGCTAGGTTGCTCAGGCTTGCGTGTTTCGCCATGCCCGCCTGGCGCGTCCTTGGGACTCGCGGACTGCGTCGGCGCGGGCGGTGCCGCACGCTTGTCCTGCACGCGTGCGCCGCCCAGCACGCCGCCGCCCATAAGCGCGGCAAGCTTGTCCGACGACGCGAGCTTTTCCCCGTCGCCATACTTCTGCGACGCGCTTTTCGCTTTCGCGCCGTCCTGCGCCGTTTCCTGCCCGGCCGGGGTGTTGCTGCCCTGCGCCGAGGCAGGTCTTTTGGGTACATTCGACATGGGGGCGCATTATAATCCCGGGCATGAATTCCCAAACCGACCTCGTCCCCGCCACCGCCAGCGCGCCGGCCTCCGCCGCCGCTGCGGATTCCGACTCGCAGATCATGGCGCAGCACGCGCAATTCGTGGATTGGATGCGATCGGTCGCACCCTACATCCACGCGTTCCAGGGCAAGACATTCGTCGTCGGTTTCGGCGGCGAGGTCGTGCACCAGAATCTGCTCAACGCGCTCGTTGCCGACATCGCTCTCCTGCAGGCCATGGGCATCCAGATCGTGCTCGTGCACGGTTCGCGCCCGCAGGTCGAAGAGCAGATGAGCCTGCACGGCGTCGAGTCCGAGTTCTCGCACGGCATGCGCATCACCAATGCCCGCGCGCTCGAATCGGCGAAGGAAGCGGCCGGTGAAGTGCGTCTCGACATCGAGGCCGCGATCAGCCAGGGTCTGCCGAATACGCCCATGGCGCACGCGCACATCAGCGTGGTGTCGGGCAACTTCGTGACGGCGCGTCCGGTCGGCATTCTCGACGGCGTGGACTTCCAGCACACGGGTGTCGTGCGCAAGATCGACGCCGATTCGATCCGCCACTCGCTCGCGAGCCGCAAGCTCGTGCTGCTCTCGCCGCTCGGCTTTTCGCCCACGGGCGAGGCGTTCAACCTGTCGATGGAAGACGTCGCCTCGGCGGCGGCCATCGCGTTGCGCGCCGACAAGATCATTTTCCTCACGGAGACGCAGGGCCTGATCAACGAGGAAGGCGAGCTAATCCGCGAAATGTCGCTCGACGACGCCTACAAGCTGCAGGAAGGCGGCACCGTGCTCGGCGACGAGGGCTTCTATCTGAAGCACTCCATTCGCGCCTGCCGCGGCGGCGTGGGCCGCGCGCACATCATTCCCTACGTGCTCGACGGCGGCTTGCTGCTCGAACTGTTCCTGCACGACGGCGTGGGCACCATGATCTCGTACGAGAACCTGGAAAGCCTGCGCGAAGCGACCCCCGACGACGTCGGCGGCATTCTCACGCTGATCGAGCCGCTCGAAACCGACGGCACGCTCGTGCGTCGCGGGCGTCACCAGATCGAGCGCGACATCGACCATTTCTCGGTGATCGAGCACGACGGCGTGCTCTTTGGCTGCGCGGCGCTGTACGCGTATTCGCAGGAGCGCATCGGCGAGATGGCGTGCCTCACGGTCTCGCCCGAAGCCCAGGGCTCCGGCGATGGCGAGCGACTCCTGCGCCGTATCGAGCAACGCGCGCGGGCACGCGGCCTCACGCGCATTTTCGTGCTCACGACGCGCACCGAACACTGGTTCCTGAAGCGCGGCTTCGTCAAGGCCACGGTGGACGACCTGCCCGAAGACCGCCGCCGCCTCTATAACTGGCAGCGCAAGTCGCTCGTGCTGATGAAACAGCTCTGAACGTTCCCGTCTGCACCGTCCGCAGACAGGGCGCGCCGCCACCCCACACATACGACTAAGGAGAAGCACAGCATGGCCCGTATGATCCAATGCGCGAAGCTCGGCAAGGAAGCCGAGGGACTCGACTTTCCCCCGCTGCCGGGCGAACTCGGCAAACGCATCTACGAAAGCGTCTCGAAGGAGGCGTGGCAGCAATGGCTCAAGCAGCAGACCATGCTGATCAACGAAAACCGCCTGAACATGGCCGATCCGCGTGCGCGTCAGTACCTGATGAAGCAGACGGAGAAGTTCTTCTTCGGCGAAGGCGCCGACCAGGCGTCGGGCTACGTGCCGCCGACCGAAGGCTAAACACCCTTCCGTTGCACGGTGAGATCTGTCCCTGACAGACGAAAAACGCCGCGCCAATCCCCGCAAAAACCGCGCCCCCGGCGCGGTTTTTTTATGCGCTTCATGCGCTTTCCAGACGGCGGAAACGGTTCCATCGAATCGCGCCAATCCCCCGCCACACGGGGCTTCCAGCCCGCGCCCCAATCCCCGCAGTTGCGGGCGTTTGCGCGATCTTCCGTTATCGTGCTATCATAACGCTTCGTTCAACAGGCATTAGCCATCAATTGCATTCTGGAAGGCGCCCAAAAACGCCGTTAATCCGAATGCGCAGATGACAAAAGGAACGCTCCGCCACGCGGGCTTCTTTTTCGTTTCAGCGGCGCTTTACCGTGCACCTCATGCCGGTCCAGCGTCCTCATGCGCCCTGCCCCCCTTCCACGGCCACGCAGGCGCTACGTTAAACACAATTCGTCCGAGTGTCGTTTCGCGACACCTCAGCATTGCTTTCGTGCGCCGCTCGCCTTGTGCGATGCGTCATCGGCCCGCCCTCGTCCCTGACGACATGCGGCGCGCCGTGCGCGAAATGTCGCCGCTATCGCGAAACGGCACTCTCCGGCAACCGTGGCGGGCTCGCGTGGGGCTCGTCGCAGTCATTGGAGATGCAGACCTTGACCGCTTCCACTTCCGGCTCGTCGGCCCAGACCGACCTTACCCTCGACGACATCACGATCGTCGACAAAAGCCTCCTCAAACGCGCCGTCGGCGCCATGGCGCTCGGCAACGCCATGGAATGGTTCGACTTCGGCGTGTACAGCTACATCGCCGTCACGCTCGGCCAGGTGTTCTTCCCGTCGAGCAGCCCCTCGGCACAGCTCATCGCCACGTTCGGCACGTTCGCGGCCGCGTTCCTCGTGCGCCCGATCGGCGGCATGGTGTTCGGGCCGCTCGGCGACCGCATCGGCCGCCAGCGCGTGCTCGCGATGACGATGATCATGATGGCCTGCGGCACCTTTGCCATCGGCCTGATTCCCTCGTATCACTCGATCGGCATTGCAGCGCCCGCGCTGCTGCTGGTGGCGCGCCTCGTGCAGGGCTTCTCGACCGGCGGCGAATACGGGGGCGCTGCGACCTTCATCGCCGAATTCGCCACCGACAAGCGCCGTGGCTTCATGGGCAGCTTCCTCGAATTCGGCACGCTGATCGGCTATGTGTTCGGCGCGGGCACGGTTGCGGTGCTGACCGCCATGCTCTCGCACCAGCAACTGCTCGACTGGGGCTGGCGCGTGCCGTTCATGATCGCGGGTCCGCTCGGACTCGTGGGTCTGTATATCCGCACGAAGCTCGAAGAAACGCCCGCGTTCAAGCGCGAAGCGGAACTGCGCGAAGCCGAAGAGCACGCGCGCCCGAAGCTCACGCTGCACTCGCTGCTCACGCAGCATCTGCGCCCCTTCCTGCTGTGCGTGGGTCTCGTGCTGATCTTCAACGTGACCGACTACATGGCGCTGTCGTATCTGCCGAGCTATCTTTCGGCCACGCTGCACTTCAACGAAACGCACGGCCTGTTCCTCGTGCTGATCGTGATGGTCCTCATGATGCCGATGACGCTCGCGTTCGGCCGCCTCTCCGACGCCGTGGGCCGCAAGCCGGTCATGCTCGCGGGCTGCGTGGGCCTGATCCTGCTGTCGATCCCGTCGCTCACACTGATCCAGACGGGCGAGCTCGTGCCGGTGTTCTTCGGCCTCCTGATTCTCGGCGCGCTGCTCTCGTGCTTCACGGGCGTGATGCCCTCGGCACTGCCGGCGCTGTTCCCGACCGCGATCCGTTACGGCGCGCTCGCCATCGGCTTCAACGTGTCGGTGTCGCTGTTCGGCGGGACGACGCCGCTCGTGGCAGCCTGGCTCGTCGAGCACACGCAGAACCTCATGATGCCCGCCTACTACCTGATGGGCGCGGCGGTGATCGGCATCATCTCGGTGCTGGCGCTGCATGAAACGGCGCGCCGACCGCTGCCGGGCTCGGCGCCGAGCGTGAGCACCAAGGCAGAAGCGCATGCCGTACTGCGCGGCGTGCGTCTCGCACGCGAACTCGACGAGGAGTACGCTGTCGGCAACGCCGTGCGCGCCTGATACGGCACCGCTGAAACGCAAAAAAGGCCAGCCTCGCGCTGGCCTTTTTTCTTGCGCGCTCGTTTCGTTATTCCACGAGATTGACGTGTTCGACGTGCAACGCGCCGTCCTTCCCGATCGTCAGCATCGCCGCCGAGATGGGCAGCTTGAAGCGGCGCGGCCCCGCGCTGCCGGGATTCACGTACAGCACGCCCTCGCGCGTTTCCAGCGCAGGCTTGTGCGAATGCCCGCTCACCACAACGGCAATCCCTTCGCCGGCAGGATCGCCGTGCAGATCCGGCAGTTCGTGGACCACCGCAAGTCGAACACCGCCAAGCTCGACGACGATCTGCACGGGTAACGCCTCGGCCCACGCGCCATGATCGTTGTTGCCGCGCACGACAGTGAGCGGCGCGATGGCCGCGAGCGTGTCGAGCACGCGCTGATCGCAGATGTCGCCCGCGTGCACGATGGCATCCGCGCCCTCGACGAAGGCGAGCAACTCGGGACGCACGAGATTGTGCGTGTCGGAAACCAGAGCGACGCGCAGGGGATAGTTCGTGGGCATGACATTGCGTATCGGTTCAATAGTGCCGATTATCGCCGCGCTCACGCCTCGCTGTCGCCTTCACCTTGCGCCGCGCCGATATACACCGCGAGCCATACGCTCGGCACGCTCGGATCGGTCCACGACACGCGATGGCGGCAGTGCGCCGGAATATGCACGTAGTCGCCGGGCAGCAGGCGTCGCGGCGGCTGCGCCGCATCTTCGAATTCCAGCGTCGCCGCGCCGACGAGGAGCGCCACCCACTCTTCGCGCGCATCGGCGTACCAAAATCCTGGCGGGCTCGCCTGGCCTGTGGAGACGATGCGTTCGATCAGCACCCCGTCGCGCGAAACGAGCGTATCGAAGCGCTCTTCAGTGGCGTCCGGGTTGATGCCTGCAAAGAGGTTGCCAAACGCGGCGCTGTTCGGTTCGTTCATGCAGAAGCGCTCATTCAAGCGGTTTCAGGCCGTCGAGCAACGTGGGCACCAGTTCGCTCACAGTCGGGTGCACGTGCATCGCGTATTGCAGCGTCGTGTAGGGCGCGTCGGCCGTCATCGTGTCGACGAACGTGTGGATTGCCTCGTCGCCCTCGATGCCGAATATCGCCGCGCCGAGAATGCGTTGCGTTTGCGGATCCACCAGCGCCTTCATGAAGCCGTCGGTCTCGCCGCGTTCGCGCGCGCGGCCCACGCGCGACATCGGCATCGTCGCGATCAGCGCGGGTTTGCCGCGCTCGCGCACGTCGCGCTCGCTCATGCCAACGCGCGCAAGCGGCGGATCGACGTACACGGCGTAAGCGGGAATGCGTGTGTCGGCGCTGCGCGATTTGCCGTCCAGCAGATTCGCCGCGACGATCTGGAAATCGTCGTATGACGTGTGCGTGAACGCGCCACGACCGTTCACGTCCCCCAATGCCCAGATGCCCTCAACGCGCGTACGCAATTGACCATCCACAGCGATGAGCCCGTGCGCGTCACGCTCGATGCCAGCGGCGTCGAGCCCCAGATCGTCGGTGTTCGGCAGGCGCCCCGTTGCAAAGAGCAGATGCGAAACGTCAAGCGGGCCGCTGTCGAGCGCGATGCGCACGCCCGCCTCGCCTTCGAGCGGCGAGACGCTGCGCGGTTCGGCGCCGAAGCGAAATTCCACGCCTTCGCGCGCAAGCACGTCCTGTACGGCGCGCGAGAAATCGTCGTCCTCGCGAGCGAGCACGCGTTGCCCGCGCACGAGCACCGTCACGAGGCTGCCGAAGCGGCGAAACATCTGCGCGAATTCAAGCGCCACGTAGCTGCCGCCACAGATCGCCAGATGCGCGGGCAGTTGCTCGAGCGCGAGCAGCGTCGAATTGGTTTCGTAGCGGATCGTCTCGAGGCCGGGAATGGCGGGAATTTGCGCGCGCGTGCCCGTGTTGATGAAGATCTCGGGCGCTTCGAGATCGATCTGCGTACCGTCGCGCGCAGCGACGCGCACCGCATGCGCGCCCGCGAAGCGTGCGTGCCCCGTAAACACGGTGACGTTCGGCGTATGGCGCAGCCAGCTTTCGACGCCATCGCGCGACGCCGCGATGATGCGCTCCTTGCGCGCCTTCACGAACGCGAGATCGACGCGAACGTCGCCCGGCTGCGCGCCCTTTCCGGGTTGCACACCGAAATCTGCCGCATGGCGCACCACGTGCGCGGCACGCGCGCAAGCGACATACGCCTTGGTCGGCGTGCAGCCCACGTTCACGCAGGTCCCGCCGAACGACGCGCGCTCGATCACCGCCGTCTTGCGGCCGCTTTTGCCAAGCCGCACGGCGAGCGGCGGCCCGCTCTGCCCCGTGCCGATCACGATCGCATCGAAACGCTGTGCCATGCCGCCCTCCTTTGCCGTTGACCCGAGTTGAGCGCCAGTTGAACCGCGAATGGCGCCTGAGCCGATCCGCCGCGCGCCGTGAACGAGCGGCAGATCGCGCCATCTTACGCGCGACGAACGGCCACCGCCGCCAGTGTGATTCAGCGAATCGGGTCGGTATCGGCGCGCATCGCGAAGGACGACGATCGCGCAAAAAAAGAGCCGCCTCACACGTCGAGGCGGCTCACAGGGTGACGTCACAACAGCAAACGGGCGAAGCCGCTGCGCGTCAGGGGGATCGGCGAACGTCAGTGCGCGTTTGCGTCAGGCGTTCGGTGAATAGGCGATTGGAGATTCCGTCGTTAAAGTCAGGCAAATTCAGTGCACGTGCCATCAGTGCACGCAATCGGCGGGCGCACCTTCCCCATGGCCCGCGCTCCACAGTTCGCGCGAACGCTGGAACGCGGCGCGCGCACCGCGCGTTGCCACCATCAGCCCGACTTGCCCCAAGTTGAAGTCGACCGACACCATCAGCTGCATCAGGTCCACCATCGGTAGAACCAACGCTGGCTGATACAACTGTCGTTCGATAAAGGATTTCATGACCGCTCCCGCTGCATGCCCCGCGTCCTCCTGACGCAGGGTCATTCGATGGTTGTCATTCTAGGAATGCAGCGTGCGCTGATAAATGGGCCGTCCGCGAAGTCACTTGTCGAAAATCGCAAACAATCGAAAGACTGGCGGAGGCATCGGGTGCGGCGTTGCTCCTCGCCCCGCCACACGGTGCTTTGCGCGAGGCCCGGCTGGCGCGGGCGTGCTTCAGTCGAGGGGGGTGGCAACGAACACCGGCAGCGTCTCAGCGCGCGCGGAAAGCGCGGCAATCGCCGGATATCGGGCGGGATCGGCGCAGCCAGGCAGGATGTACTGGTTGAAACGCCACGCAACGGCCGCGGTGATGTCGGCTTGCGTGATACGGCCCGCGCACAGCCAGCCGTCGCGGCCCGCAACGAGCTGGTCGAGCACGGCCCACGCCGCATGCATCTGGGCGTTCACGCGCTCGAACCAAGGCTCGTGCTGGCGCTCGGCGGGACGCAATTCGCGCTCGTAGACCTGCTGCACCGTCTTTTCCATGGCCGCGAGCGCGAAACCGTTCACGCGCAGTGCAAAAGTCCGCTCCTGGGTCTCCTCCGGCATGAGCCGCTGCGCGGCGGGCACCTTGTGGTCCAGGTAGTCGAGGATCAGCGTCGAGTCGATCAGCTGCGTGCCGTCGTCGTCGATAAAGGTGGGGGCCTTCACGACGGGATTGATCTGGGCAAATTCGTCGTACTGCCGAAAAACCGAAATGCTGCGGTGCTCGAACGGCAGGCCGAGCACATGAAGCGAAATCGCGACGCGACGCACATAGGGGGAGTCCATCATGCCGATCAACTGCATGGGTTCACCTCGCACAGGAAAAAAGGGATCGGGCGTCGATCTTGCAGGAAGCCCCGCCGTATTTCAAGACAGCCGGACGCAGCGGGGTCGGGCGTCATGCCGCGGCCCGTGCATGGCGTTTCCGCCTTTCCACGCTTGCAGCGGGCGGAAAAACAGTGCCGCATGGTGGTTTTCCCGCGGCGCGTTGTGCAAAAACACACCGTGTCGATGTGCCACGTCCAGCTCTGCGCACAACGGAGCTACATTTGTTAGCAGACGTCGAATCTGACGCGTCGCGACATTGTTGCGACGCAGCGCCCGGCCCTGCGTTTGAGCGCTTTTTTGCCGTGCCACGCTACTCAAGGCGCAGCGGCTCGAAAGCGCCAAGCGAAGGAGGCCGAAGCATTACGCAGACCGCATGAAAGCGCGTTTTTATGCGCCACATGTGCTGCAGTGCATCGCCGGGAAACTCCTGGATTCGGACGCCGAACGGCTGAGATAGTCTGAATGCACAAGGAGACGAAATCATGAGACAAGCATTCAATGTTGGTGTTGTCATCGTCCTCGCACTCCTCCTCGCGAATCGGGCCATGACACGTGTGCAGGCTCACGAGGCTGGCTCGCTGACCTGCGCCCAGGGCTCCGCACTCGTCAAGGCCGAAGCGCTCGTGCGCGGATTCGGCGAGCGCGGCGCGAACAGCCAGAGCGAAAACTTCCTCTCTTCCTGTCTCGTGTCGGGCCAGGGTCAAGTCGGCGACCTGATCGCCCACGACTGATTGCCTTGCGCCGCGCGCCCATCCGGGCGCGTTGCGCGGTGCGGGCGCCATTCGACGGCGCCGCACGCAGTGCTATGCTCGCTCGCGGACCCACCGCCGGAGCGCGCTCATGAGCAACCCGCCCAACGCCGTACACCACTCGGCCGAACAGGGCTACACGCCCGCCGCAGCTGACCACTACGTGCGCGGCCGCCCCGATTACCCGCCCGAAGTCAACGCCTGGTTGCGCGACACGCTCAGCCTTGGCCCCGGCGCGACAGTCGTCGACCTCGGCGCCGGCACGGGCAAATTCACTCGACGCTTGCTGGAAACCGGCTCCCACGTGATCGCCGTCGAGCCCGTAGCCGCCATGCGGGCGAAGCTTGCCGCCGCGTTACCCGTAGTCGATACCCGTGCGGGTACGGCAGAGTCGCTCCCGCTCGGTGACGCCAGCGTCGACGCGATCGTGTGTGCACAGGCTTTCCACTGGTTCGCCAACGCGGCCTCGCTCGCCGAAATGCTGCGAGTGCTCAAACCCGGCGGCCGCCTCGGCCTGATCTGGAACCTGCGCGACGCGAGCGTCGAATGGGTCGCGCGGCTCGACGCCATCGTCAACCGCGCCGAAGGCGACACGCCGCGCTACTACACGGGCCAGTGGCGCAACGCCTTCCCTTTTGCCGGATTCGGGCCGCTGCACGAACAGCGTTTCGTGCAGGGCCACACCGGTTCGCCAGATGACGTCATCGTCGCGCGGGTGAAATCCACGAGTTTCATTGCGGCCTTGCCGCCCGAGGAGCAGGCCCGCATCGAAGCCGAACTGCGCGCACTGATCGATTCGGAGCCCGAGTTGCGCGGCCAAGCTGTCGTGACAGTGCCCTACGGCACAGCAGCGTTCCACTGCATCAAGCAACCCTAACGAGCCGAAGCGGAGCCGAAGCGCATTGCTTTGGGTTGCCAATGCCCCGGGTTGGCGGCGAGAATGCTCGCGGACCACGGAGAATCTATGAAAGGTTACGTCCTGTTGTTTGTAATCAGCATGCTGACGGCGTGCACATCGGTGACTGCCGTCAATTCGAGACAGGATGGCCATCTCACCGTCACGAGCCGCGCGCGCTGGGATCTGGTTTCGTGGAATCACGTGCGCGCCGTCGGGCTCAGCGAAGCCGAGGACTACTGCGAAAAGCAGAAGAAGCAGCTACACACGGTCGAGATCCATAGCGAAGGCTTGCGCGGTGTGACGTCACAGACAGTAGAGGTAATCTTCGACTGCATCTGATGAGATTCGCACAGTCTTTTCGCCTACCCGCGCCAGACGGGCGTTACAGCCCGTTTCCCCCAGCGTTGAGGACTCAATTCCTTGCGATAGCGCAATAGTTTGTTGTCGTTCACCCTGATACCCAAACCGCATGACCGGGCTAAACTGACGATACATTTTGTTACGTTTAGGGCCGAGTCATGTTGACCGCATTCTTCGTCGCCTGCCCCTTCGGCATTGCGGCATTGTTCGGGTTCGCAAGGTTGATCAATCCCATCACCGGGAAGATCGGCAATCGTTGAGTGCGCAAGGGCCTTGTTGCGGCGCAGCGCCCGACTGATTCTCGCGCCGCCATCTTGCGCGGCTGCAGTGAGCTTTTTGCCCGCCTCCCTTCTGTTCATCCCTTCGCCGTAACCACTCCCCTTTGTGCGTCCGCACGGATTGAGCCGTGCAAATAAAAAACCCGCGAAGGCTGACGCTATCGCGGGTTTCCGGATTCCAGCGGATTGCGCTGGAACAACATCTGGTGCCGGGGACCGGACTCGAACCGGCAAGCCGTTAGGCGGCGGATTTTCGTCACACCACGTCTTTCGACGCCACGCGTGCCTGTACGGACGCGCGTTCGTGCGCTGGACTATGCCTTCGCCGTCGCGAAGCGCCGCGTGTGTCACGCCGCGCGCGCCTTAGGCGCCCCCCGTCTAGTCTCTACACCTTCCTGACCGCCGCTTTGCGCAGCAGCCGGCTTGGCTCGGCGTTGCCTCGGCGCCTCGCGCGCAACGCGCTTGATGGCCCAGGGGGTTCGCCGAATTTGAGGGGTTCTGCACCGGCCGTTTCCGGTCGGGCACTCAATCGTTTTTTAAGTCCGCTATGTTTACCAATTTCATCACCCCGGCAGGGCGGACGCGATTCTACCATTGTGCGGCGCATGCCCCAAAGCCACGACCGGCTAGCACGTCCGTCATCTGCCGGTCATACGCATTTTTCATAATCGGCCCCATCGAAAACGTTTACAACGACGCCGGGGCCGCTCGCATGACACCAACCATCAAGGATGTCGCCGCACACGCCGGATTCTCGATCGCCACGGTGTCGCGTGCGATCAATGCACCGCACACCGTCAACCCCATCACGCTCGCGCGGGTGCGCGAAGCCATCGACGCGCTGAAGTTCCGCCCGAACCCGCTCGGCCGCCAGTTGCGCGGCGAGCGCACGCGGCTCATCGGCGTGGTGCTGCCCACGCTCGCCAATCCGGTGTTCGCGGAGTGCCTGCAAGGCATCGACGAGCTTGCCTGCGCGCAGGGCTTTCGCCTCATGCTGATGACCACGCAGTACGACGCCGATCGCGAGCGCCACGCGATCGAGACGTTGCGCGCGCAACGTGTCGAGGGCCTGATCCTGACCGTCGCCGACGCCGACACGCACCCGTTGCTCGACGAACTCGACGCCGACGGCCCACTTTACGTGCTGATGCACAACGACACGAAGCGCCGCCCCTCGGTATCGGTCGACAATCACCAGGCCGCCTGCGACGGCGTGCGCATGCTCATCGCACACGGCCATCGCCGCATCCTCATGCTGGCCGGCACGCTGGCCGCCTCCGACCGCGCGCGCCAGCGTCATGCCGGCTATGCCCTCGCGATGCAGCAAGCCGGCCTCACGCCTGCGCCGGCCCTTGAAATCGATTTCAATGCGCAAGAGCTCGCGCCTTCGGTGCTCGCACATTTGACGAGCGGGCCCGCGCGCCCCACGGCCCTCTTCTGCAGCAACGACCTGCTCGCCATGGTCGTCATGCGCGGGCTGCGCCGCGCACGCCTGCGCGTGCCACAGGACATGTCGATTCTCGGCTTCGACGGCCTCGCGATGAGCGAACTGCTCGCGCCGCCGCTCGCGAGCATCGGCACGCCGAACCGCGACATTGGCCGCGAAGCGTGGCAATGCCTGATGGCGCGCATCGGCGGCCAGTACGCGGGAGCGCTCGCCAATACGCTGCCGCACACGTTGCGCGCGGGCGGCACCATCGCGGCGATCGCCCACGCGCCGCTCGGCGCGCGCGGGGTTGCGATCGATCGCAACCTCGAACTCGGCGGCGCGCTTTCGTGAGCCGCTTTTGCAGAACCATCAGCAGGCCTTAGTAACACACCGAACAACCTGAACAATCCGGGCCGTGCACGCACGCGGCCCTCATCCACCAGTACGCTCTCGCAACCGACCTGGAGACCTGCCGTGACCCGCCGACTCGCCTTTGCCGGCCCGCTTTCGCTTGTACCCGTGCGCGCTGCCCTGCGCACGCTAGCTGCGCCGTTGCGGCGCTTGACTCACCTCTCGCATGCGCTGCCCCTCGCCGCATCCGCCGCCGCCCTCGTGGCCGGTCTTGCCGCGCCGCTCACGGCACAGGCCGATCAAACCGCGATCTGCTACAACTGCCCGCCCGAATGGGCCGACTGGGCAAGCCAGATCCAGGCGATCCAGAAAGAGACCGGCATTCGCGTGCCGTTCGACAACAAGAACTCCGGACAATCCATCGCACAACTGATGGCCGAGCAGAAAAGCCCGGTCGCCGATGTCGTCTACCTCGGCGTGTCGTCGGCATTCCAGGCGAAGGACAAGGGCGTGATCACACCGTACAAGCCCGCGCACTGGAGCGACATTCCTGCTGACCTGAAGGACCCGCAAGGTTACTGGTTCGCCATCCACTCGGGCACGCTCGGCTTTTTCGTCAACAAGGATGCGCTCGAAGGCAAGCCGGTCCCGCGCTCGTGGGCCGATCTCCTCAAGCCCGAGTACAAGGGCATGGTCGGCTACCTCGATCCGTCGAGCGCGTTCGTGGGCTATGCGGGCGCAGTGGCCGTGAATCTCGCGCTGGGCGGCACGCTCGACAACTTCCAGCCCGCCTTCGAATGGTTCGGCAAGCTCAAGGCCAACCAGCCGATCGTGCCGAAGCAGACCGCGTACGCACGCGTGCTCTCGGGTGAAATTCCCATCCTGCTCGACTACGACTTCGACGCCTACCGCGCGAAATACAAGGACCACGCGAACGTCGAATTCGTCATCCCGAAGGAAGGCACGATTTCGGTGCCCTACGTGATGAGCCTCGTGAAGAACGGGCCGCACGAAGCGAACGGCAAGAAGGTGCTCGACTTCGTGCTCTCCGACGAAGGCCAGAAGCTCTGGGCGAATGCCTACCTGCGCCCGGTGCGCGCGAGCGCGCTCTCGCCGGAAGCAGCTTCGAAGTTCCTGCCAGCGAGCGACTACGCGCGTGCAAAGCCAGTGGACTTCGCGAAGATGGCGGCGCAGCAGCAGACGTTTGGCGAGCGCTATCTGCAGATCATGCACTGAGACTCCGGCCAATCACTTCCATGCATGACCTCACCTTTCCGTTGCGCTGGCGCGTGGCGCTCGTCGCGCCCGCGCTCGCGGTGTTCCTCGCCTTCTGGCTGCTGCCGATGATCGCGCTCGTGCAGGTGAGCGCCGACGGACACTTCATCGAGACTTATCGCGCGCTGCTCACGAATGGCCGCTACATGAGAAGCCTCGCCGCGACCATCGCGCTCTCGGCCGCCGTCACCGCGGCCACGCTCGTGATCTCCACGATCTGCGGCCTTCTGCTCGCAAGGCGCACGTTCGCGGGACGCCGTGCGCTCGTCGCGCTGCTCACGTTTCCGCTGGCGTTTCCGGGCGTGGTGGTCGGCTTCATGGTCATCATGCTCGCAGGCCGCCAGGGACTCATCGGCGCGCTTTCGCTGCGGCTCACCGGCGAGCGCTGGGTCTTCGCCTACTCGATGGCGGGACTCTTCGCGGGCTACCTGTACTTTTCGATTCCGCGTGTGATCGTGACCGTGATGGCCTGCGCAAGCCAGCTCGACGGCTCGCTCGAAGAAGCCGCGCGCTCGCTTGGCGCGTCGTCGTGGCGCGTGCTGTGCGACGTGATCCTGCCTGCGCTCGCGCCTGGCCTCGTCGCTGCAGGGGCGATCTGTTTCGCGACCGCGATGGGTGCGTTTGGCACCGCGTTCACGCTCGCCACCGACATCGACGTTCTGCCGATGACCATCTACACCGAGTTCACGCTCAACGCCAACATGGTGACGGCGGCGGGCCTGTCCATCGTGCTCGGTCTCGTCACGTGGGCGGTGCTCACGCTCGCGCGCAGCGTGACGGGTGCGGCCGTCGCGGCCACGGCATGAGCACCGTGGTTTTCGAGGACTCCAGAATGAATTCGGTCGTCAATTCCGCAGCTTCGGCAACGCAAGACATGCACGAAGCGCCGGGCCAGCCGCCTGCCGCGCGGCGGCGCGTCGCACTGCCCTCGGCGCGCACGTGGATTGCTTGCGCGCAATGGCTCGTCACGCTTGCCACGTGCGCGTTTCTCGTCGTGCCTGTCGTGATGTCGATCGTCGCGGGGCTCACCGTCAACTATTTTCGCGGCGTGGCGAGCGGCCTCACGCTGCGCTGGCTCGACCAGGTCTGGACGCAGTATCACGCGAGTGTATTCCTCTCGCTCGAAGTGGCGGCCGCCACGCTCGCCATCACGCTAGTGACCGGCGTACCCGCGGGCTATGCGCTCGCACGCAGCCGCACGCGCCTCTCGCGTTTTATCGAGGAGTTGCTCGTGCTGCCCGTGGCTCTGCCCGGCCTCGCTTCGGCGCTCGCGCTGCTCGTGGTGTACGGCGGCTTCAGCACGTTTCGCATGAGTGCGGCGTTCATCGTGGTCGGCCACGTGGTGTTCACGCTGCCGTTCATGGTGCGGCCCGTGGCGGCCGTGTGCGCGTCGGCAGACCTGCGCACACTCGAGGAAGGCGCCGCGAGCCTCGGCGCGAGCTTCTGGCAGCGCTTCACGACCATCGTGCTGCCCAACGCGCGCCCCGGCATCGTCGCAGGCGCGCTCGCGGTGCTCACGCTCTCGATCGGCGAATTCAACCTCACGTGGATGCTGCACACGCCCGACACCAAAACGCTGCCAGTGGGCCTCGCGGACACCTACGCGTCACTGCGTATCGAAGTCGGCAGCGCCTACACGATCCTCTTCTTCCTCATGACGATGCCGCTGCTCGTGGCAATGCAATGGCTCGGCGTGGACGTACCTGGCGCCTCAGGAAAGCCAACTGGCAAGCCGCGTCTCGCAGGCCAGCAAAGGAACAACAAGGATTCCGAATGAAACTCGAACCGATCCCGATTACGCTCACGCGCTGCGCGAAAACGTTTCGCGGCACGCGCGTGCTCGAACCGCTCGACCTTGCGATCGGCGCAGGCGAAACGCTGGTGTTGCTCGGCCCTTCGGGCTGCGGCAAGACCACCACGCTGCGCATGATCGCGGGTCTGGAAACGCCCGACGCCGGCGGCCATGTCGCCTTCGGCGACGAGGACGTGACCGCGCAGCCTATCGAGCAGCGCAAGGTCGGCATGGTGTTCCAGAACTACGCGCTCTTTCCGAACCTCGATGTGCGCGGCAACATCGGTTATGGCCTGAAAATCCAGCGCGTCCCCGCCGCCGACGCGCGCGCACGTGTCGACGAACTGCTCGCGATGATGCGCCTCGAAGCGCACGCGGCCAAGCCCATCAACCAGCTTTCGGGCGGCCAGCGCCAGCGCGTGGCGCTCGCGCGCGCGCTGGCGCCGCGCCCGCGTGTGCTGCTGCTCGACGAGCCGCTCACCGCGCTCGATGCGCGCCTGCGCGACACCCTGCGCGGCGAGATGAATGCGCTCTTGCGCGAACTGGGCGTGACGACGGTCTATGTCACGCACGATCAGGCCGAGGCGATGGAACTGGGCGACCGCATCGTCGTGATGAGCGCGGGCCGCATCGAGCAGATCGGCACGCCGCGCGAGATCTACTTCCAGCCTGCGAGCCGTGCAGTCGCGCAGTTCGTCGGCACGCTGAACCGGATCGCCGGAGAATGGCAAGGCGGCATGTTGCGCACGAGCGGCGGCGCCGTGCCGGCCAGCGCGTCCCAAACGACCGGCGCCGCCGAACTGTATTTCCGCCCCGAAGACGCCACGCTCGCCGACCCCGTTGGCGCACAACTGCGCGGCGTCATCGAACAGGCGACCTTTCTCGGCGAGCGCACGCGCCTGACCATCGGCGGCGCCGCGCCCGATGCCCTGCTCGTCGACGTGGCGGGCCGCATCGAGCTTGCACGCGGCACGCCGGTTGGCATCTCGATCGCCCCTGAAGCACTCATTGCGCTTGCGTAAATCTTACAAAACGAGGACTACCATGCTGCTCGCCCAGATCAGCGACCTGCACATCAAGCCACCGGGCGCGCTCGCCTATCGCCGCGTCGATACGGCCGCGAGCCTTGCACGCACCATCGCCAGGCTCAATGCGCTCACGCCGCGCCCGGACGCGGTGCTCATGACCGGCGACCTCGTCGATCAGGGCTCGCTCGAAGAATACCGGCACCTCAAAACGCTGCTCGACACGCTCGAGATTCCGTACTGGCTCCTGATCGGCAACCACGACGCGCGCGGGCCGCTGCGCGAAGTGTTTCCCGATCGGCCCGAACTGCGCGAGGGCGGCGAGTTCGTCCAGTACGCGGTGGACCTCGGAGCGCTACGCGTGATCGCACTCGACTCCATGCAGCCGGGGCAAAGCGCGGGCACGCTCTGCGAAGCGCGCCTTGCGTGGCTCGAGCAGCAGCTCGAGGCGGCGCGCGGCAAGCCCGTGGTGGTCGCGCTCCATCACCCGCCGTTCGACTGCGGCATTGGTCACATGGATGCGATTCGCCTCGACGACCGCGCCGCGCAGGCGCTCGAAGCGCTCGTGGCACGGCATCCCAACGTCGAGCGCGTGCTGTGCGGTCACGTGCACCGGCCCATGTTCGTGCGCTTCGGCGGCACGATTGCCTCGGCCGTGCCCGCGCCCGCTCACCAGGTCACGCTCGACCTCGCGCCCGATGCGCCCTCCACCTTCACGCTCGAGCCGCCCGCCTTTGCGCTGCATCGTTACGACCCGAACGGCGGGATCGTGACGCACCACGAGTACGTCGAGACGTTCGACGGCCCGTATCCGTTCTACGAGCCCTCGGGCGAGCTGATCGGCTGAATGCGCAGCTAGACGCACGCCTGGCGGCACGCTCCCGCGCCGTCAGCGCGATTGCGCGCGCTCCGGTATGATCGGCACGCTCGAAGCCTGTCTTCCGTCTGACCGGGCGCCACCCGCATTACGCTCATGTCCACACCTGATTCCGCAACCGCTGGCGAAAGCCAGTCGCTGCGCGGCCTGCTGCTCCTGCTCGCGACCATCGCGGGCGTCACGGTCGCGAACATCTACTTCAATCAGCCGCTGCTCGACGACTTCCGCCAGAGCTTCCCGGCCGGCGCGGCGTGGATCGGCGCCGTGCCGGCGGGCACCCAGCTCGGCTACGCGGCCGGCATGCTGCTGCTCGCGCCGCTCGGCGACCGCTACGACCGCCGCCGCATCATCCTGCTGCAAACGGCCGGCTTGTGCGTCGCCCTGCTCGTCGCGGCCACCGCGCCGTCGCTTGCCGTTCTGGTCGGCGCGAGCCTCGCGATCGGCATCCTCGCCACCATCGCGCAGCAGGCCGTGCCGTTTTCCGCCGAACTCGCGCCGCCCGAGGCGCGTGGCCACGCGGTCGGCACCGTGATGAGCGGGCTCTTGCTCGGCATTCTGCTCGCACGTACGGCGGCCGGGTTCGTCGGACAGTACTTCGGCTGGCGTGCGGTGTTCGGGGCGTCGATCGTCGCACTGCTCGTGCTTGCGGTCGTGATCGTGAAAAAACTGCCAAAGAGCCAGCCCACCTCGCAGCTCGGCTACGGCAAGCTGCTCGGCTCGATGTGGCATCTGGTACTGGAGCTGCCGGGCCTGCGCGAAGCGTCGGCAACGGGTGCTTGCCTCTTCGCCGCATTCAGCCTCTTCTGGCCCGTGCTCACGCTGCTGCTTGCGGGCGAGCCGTTCCATCTCGGGCCGCAGGTGGCGGGGCTTTTCGGCATCGTCGGCGCGGCGGGCGCGCTGGCCGCGCCCATGGCGGGCCGCTCGGCCGACAAGCGCGGGCCGCGCGCGGTCATCACGATGTCGATCGTGCTGATGGCGCTCGCGTTCGTTATCTTCGCGTTCTCGGGCAAGAGCCTGATCGGCCTCGTGATCGGCGTGATCGTGCTCGACGTCGGCGTGCAGGCCGCGCAGATCTCGAATCAGTCGCGCATCTACGCGCTGCGCCCCGAGGCGCGCAGCCGCGTGAATACGGTGTTCATGGTCTGCTACTTCATTGGCGGCGCAACCGGCTCCGCCGTCGGCGTGACGGCCTGGCATGCGTTCGGCTGGATCGGCGTGTGCGTGGCCGGCATTGCGTTCACGGCGCTCGCGGGCTGGATTCACCATGCAACGCGCCCGCGCGTGGGCACGGGCGCAGAGGCTTCTTCCTGAGGGCGAGTCTGCGCGCTACTTGTGCGCGTACAGCAGGTCAGTCATGTCGTCGGCGTGTTCCTCCTCTGTCGCGAGGATTTGCTCGAAGATGCGCCGCGTGGTCGTGTCGTCGTGGCCAAGATAGTTGATAATCGCGCGATAGCTTTCGATCGCGATGCGCTCCGCGATCAGATTCTCGCGAATCATGTCCTTCAGGCCGGCCCCTTCCTTGTATTCCGAGTGCGAGCGCTCGACTAGCGTCGACGGCGAATAGTCGGGCTCGCCGCCGAGTTGCACGATGCGCGCTGCGAGCATGTCGGCGTGCTGCTGCTCCTCGTTCGCGTGCTGAAGAAATTCGGCCGCCACCGACTCGGACTCGATGCCCTTCGCCATGAAATGGTGCCGCTTGTAGCGCAGCACGCACACGAGTTCCGTGGCGAGCGAATCGTTGAGCAGCTTGAGCACGGTCTGGCGATTTGCCGGGTAATCCGGCGTGACCGATCCCTGGTCGAGATTGCGGCGCGCTTCATCGCGCACGCGTTTGAGATCGAACTCGAACGAAGCGTGTGTCTTCGACATCTGACTCTCCTTCAAACATGGCATGCATGAACGGGGTGGTGCGCAGCGGTTTGGCTTTGCGTGCGTCATCCGTGCATCACGCCTAGCAATAGCGTGACCACGAAGACCACGAGGAAGATGTAGAACAGGATCTTGGCGATTTCGGCCGCGCCCGCGGCGATGCCGGTGAAGCCGAACACAGCGGCAATGATCGCGATGATGAAAATCACGATGGCGTAGTGAAGCATGGCGTAGTCCTCCTTGTGGGCGGATGTGCTGCGCTATGTCGCGCCTGCATCGGTGCTAGCGCAAGCAGCGGACCTGATGGCGGACACATAGGCAGGCACAAATGACCGGGCACGCGACGTGCTGGACAGTGGCCACCTTTGACACCGTGGAGGACTTCCTCATGAAACGCCTGATTGCCCTCTTTCTCGTTACCGCTTCGCTGGCAGCGCTTTCGGCCTGCAACACGATGGCGGGTGCCGGCGAGGACGTTTCCGCGGGCGGCCACGCCCTCACGAACTCCGCGGAAAAGGCCAAGTAATCGCGTCTGGCATCGATCGGTCAGCGACGAAGATGCGGCCGCTTCGCACATCACATGCGGGGCGGCCGCGCGCGCAAACGTGGCGCAATGACGCGAGGCGCGTCACCGGGACAGGACGAACTCAGGAGGACGTGCGGCGACGGTCGTCGAAGAGGAACGACAAACCCACGCTACCGAGAATCAGCACGGTCGCGACGACGGTGCCACTCGTGACCGGCTCGCCGAGCAGCAGCGCGCCGAGCGCGACGGCAACAACGGGATTCACGTACATGCAACTGCTCGCAACGAGCGGGCTGGTATTGCGGATCAGATAGCCATAGGCGACGTAGGCCGCCATCGTGCCGATGAACATCAGGTAGAAGAACGCCACGAGCGGCAGAACGTGCAACTCGCCCATGCGTTCGCCGCTGATCCACGCGACCGAGGTCGAAATGGCGCCGCCGAGGCCGATTTGCAGCGCCGTCGCGATGAACAGATCGGTAGGCAACCTGAGCTTGCCCGCCAGATGTGCGCCGATCGCCCAGAAGAGCGCGCCACACAGAATCGCGAGGCTGCCGCCCGCCGAACCCGCAGCACCGCCGCCATGACTCAGGATCGCAATGCCGACGAGACCGAGCGCGACCGCAGCCCATTCGGCCTTCGCCACGCGCCGCCCGGTCACCGCCGAGATCACGGTCGCGAAGAGCGGCACTGTGGCGACCATCACGGCCGCCGTGCCAGTGCCCACGGTCCGCATGCCGTAAGCGAGCATGCCGCTCGACAGGCCCACGAGCAGCGTGCCCACCACGCCCGCGTTGCGCACTTCGAGGAGGGTCGGCATGACGGGTCGCCGGCGCATGGCAAAGACGAACAACCCGATCCCGGCAAGCAGATTGCGCAAGCCGGAGAGCAGCAGCGGCGGGAACGATTCGAGCGCAACCTTCACGCCGAGATACGTCGAGCCCCAGACGAAGTAGACGACCGCGAGCGAGAGCGCGACGCGCCCGGCGCGCGACTGCGGCAACCGAACGCCGCGCACGAAACGCCATAGCGCGGCGGCGGCCTGAAGGACCGTTGACATGAAAGATTGGGGGTTCACGCGGGAAGGCAAACGGGGAGGCATCGTCATTTTGCCGCGGCACGTGAAGGGCAGAACCGCGGGCGCCCCGGCGGCAAGGCGGCGGGACGGGTGAAGCTCGACGGCATGGTGCAGATGCGCAAGAACGCGAAAAAGGACGGAGTGCGAAGGACACCCGGGACGGGCGAATCGCATTATGCAACAACGCCGGTCGTCGCGGATGCTTTCAGGATGCTTTATGCGCGGTGTGTCGTTGTGTTCGCGTCACAGTGCGAAGCGCGAGCCGGAATGGCCGATCGCGCACCCTATCGCGGTGCTGCGACAGCGTCGCGCCAGGTTTGTGAGATCGTGCTAGCATGGTCGAATCTTTCGTTTAACTTTCATTTACTTCATTTCTAACACGCCGTTCGCCATGTTTTTGCTTGTTTCGCGTCCCGTCCCCGTCTTGCCGCCGCGCAGTTTGCGCAGCGCGCGGGCGCGTGCGCGAGCCGGCCGCGAGCGAACGGCGGCGCGGCCGCTGTCCACCCGAGCGCGCGCCCTGCCTCCCCTGTCCGCCCCGCTTACCGCCGCCCGGCGTCCGCACTGAACCTGCCTCCCCAAGCCATCGGAGCCGTTCGGTCGGGCTCCGGGCCGATCCGTTGCGCCCCGCTGCGGCCCGCGCGCCATTTCGCCCGCCAGCCCTCGCCCGTCCCTCGACTTTCATCTGGATCGCAAGGAGAACCGTCATGTCGAAAAAAATCCGCTACCTCACCGAACTCGACGTCGCCCGCCTCGAGAAATGCGCCGCTGAACCCGGCGCCGCACCGGCCCGTCAAACCATGCTCGACGAACTGCTCGAACACGCCGTAATCGTGGAGCCGCGCGACGTCGCCGCCAATGTCGTGACGATGAACTCGCAGGTGACGCTCGTGGACGAGCGCAACGGCGAAGCCCTCACGTACACCGTCGTCTATCCCCATGAGGCGAACGTCGACGCCGGGCGGCTGAACGTGTTCTCGCCAGCGGGACTCGCACTGCTCGGCGCCAAACGTGGCAACGCCGTGCGCTTCACGACGCCGGGCGGCGCGGTCGAAACACTGAAGATCGAACGCATCCTGTTTCAGCCCGAAGCCTCGAAGGATTTCACGTTGTAAGTTCCGCGCGCGTGACACATCTCGCGCGCAAAGGCACTTGCCAGATCGTCGCAGCGCGGTGTATCGTTTGGCCTTGCTTACGCGGGGGTCCTGCGTTATGCGCCGCATCGAACGAAAGTCGTGCTGCGTATTTCGCGGGTGAGAAATACCCTTTGAACCTGATCTGGATAATGCCAGCGCAGGGAAGCGTCCGGACTTCGCAACATCGCTCAACGCCTCATCCATCACAGCGAAGTCCGTCCACGTTCCGTCTCGTCTCCTGCTAAGCCGCTGTTCCCACTTTGCATTGCATGGAGAGAGAGACGCATGAACGCGAATCCGAAGTTCATTTCCGCCAACGCGCACGTCGACGAAGCCGCGATCGCGCCGCTGCCCAATTCCCGCAAGATCTACGTGACCGGCTCGCAGCCCGATATCCGCGTGCCGATGCGCGAAATCACGCAGGCGGATACGCCCACGGGCTTCGGCGGCGAGAAGAACCCGCCGATCTACGTCTACGACACCTCGGGTCCGTACACCGATCCGGAAGCGAAGATCGACATTCGTGCGGGCCTGCCCGCGCTGCGCCAGAGCTGGATCGAAAAGCGCGGCGACACCGAAGCGCTGCCGGGCCTCTCCTCCGAATACGGCCGCGAGCGCGCCGCCGACCCCGCAACGGCCGAGTTGCGTTTCCCAGGCCTGCATCGCACGCCGCGCCGCGCGAAGGCCGGCAAGAACGTCACGCAGATGCACTACGCGCGTCAAGGCATCATCACGCCGGAAATGGAGTACATCGCGATTCGCGAGAACCAGCGCCGCGCCGAGTATCTGGAAAGCCTCAAGGCCAGCGGCCCGAACGGTGCGAAGCTCGCCGCGATGATGGGTCGCCAGCATCCGGGCCAGGCGTTCGGCGCAGCGGCTTTCGGCGCGAATGCCCTTCAGGCGATCACGCCCGAGTTCGTGCGCGAGGAAATCGCTCGCGGACGCGCGATCATCCCGGCGAACATCAACCACCCGGAAAGCGAGCCGATGATCATCGGCCGCAACTTCCTCGTGAAGATCAACGCGAACATCGGCAATTCGGCGGTCACGTCGTCGATTGGCGAGGAAGTCGACAAGATGACGTGGGCAATCCGCTGGGGCGGCGACACGGTCATGGATCTTTCGACCGGCAAGCACATTCACGAAACGCGCGAGTGGATCATCCGCAACTCGCCGGTGCCGATCGGCACGGTGCCGATTTACCAGGCGCTCGAAAAGGTCAACGGCAAGGCCGAAGACCTCACGTGGGAGATGTTCCGCGACACGCTCATTGAACAGGCCGAGCAAGGCGTGGACTACTTCACGATCCACGCGGGCGTGCGCCTGCAATACGTGCCGCTCACCGCGAACCGCATGACGGGTATCGTCTCGCGCGGCGGCTCGATCATGGCCAAGTGGTGCCTCGCGCATCACAAGGAGTCCTTCATTTATGAGCATTTCGAAGAGATCTGCGAAATCATGAAGGAATACGACGTGAGCTTCTCGCTCGGCGACGGCCTGCGCCCCGGCTCGATCTACGACGCCAACGACGAAGCGCAACTCGGCGAACTGAAGACGCTCGGCGAACTCACGCAGATCGCGTGGAAGCACGACGTGCAGGTGATGATCGAAGGCCCGGGCCACGTGCCGATGCAGCTCATCAAGGAGAACATGGATCTCCAGCTCGACTGGTGCAAGGAAGCGCCCTTCTACACGCTCGGGCCGCTCACCACCGACATCGCGCCGGGCTACGACCACATCACTTCGGGCATCGGCGCTGCGATGATCGGCTGGTTCGGCACGGCCATGCTCTGCTATGTCACGCCGAAGGAACACCTGGGCTTGCCGAACAAGGACGACGTGAAGGAAGGCATCATCACGTACAAGCTCGCGGCGCATGCGGCCGATCTTGCGAAGGGTCATCCGGGCGCGCAGGTGCGCGACAACGCGTTGTCGAAGGCGCGCTTCGAGTTCCGCTGGGAAGACCAGTTCAACCTCGGTCTCGATCCAGACAAGGCGCGCGAGTTCCACGACGAAACGCTGCCGAAGGACTCGGCCAAGGTGGCGCATTTCTGCTCGATGTGCGGCCCGCACTTCTGCTCGATGAAGATCACCCAGGACGTGCGCGACTTCGCCGCGAAGCAAGGCGTGAGCGACGACGAAGCCCTGAAAAAAGGCATGGAAGTGAAGGCGGTCGAGTTCATCAAGCAAGGCGCCGAGATTTATCAGCGCCAGTAAGCTCACCGTGTCCCAGGCGGGCCCTTGCGGCCCGCCGATACATTTTCTAACGACTCCCACAACTCTCTGACAAGCGCACACACCCGGATACGGGTTGGCTGCCTAGGATGAGGGTATTGAAGGCGCGGCGTGTGCGCGAAGCGCAGGTCGCACCTCACACTCAAACGCACTATGCGTAGGGAGTCGACCCATGACAACACTCAAACGCGCAGGCATGCTGCTCACGGTAACGACACTCGTCGCCGTGCTGGGCAGCCTGACTGCATGCGACAACATGTCGAGACGCGACCGCGATACGGTCATTGGCGCGGGCGTGGGCGGTGTGGCCGGCGCTGCGATTGGCGGCAATGCACTCTCCACCGTGGGCGGCGCGGCAGTCGGCGGCTTGATCGGCAATCAGGTTGGCAAGTAAGCATCAAGGCAAGCACTAAGGCCTAAGGCCGGACGAACCGACGATGCGGCTACGCGTTTAGCCTCACGATCGATGCGACGGCACGCAACAGTATCGACACGACAGGCAACACGCCATTCAAGGCGTGCATCAGGGAAGGATGCGCGGCGCAGACCCTCACGGGCTGCGCCGCGTTTGCGTGGGTCAAGCGTCAACGCTCGCGCGACGTGAAACATGCGCTTGAACGATTCGCTTGAAACATTCCGTTAACGAGCCGCAACGCAAAACCCACGGGTACGGCGTAAGCTCGAACGATCAAACGGCCTGAGCCTGAACGCGATAACCCTGCGCGGCCGTTCGCCATTCGCGGAGCCCGCCATGAAACGTCCGTTAGTGCTTGTGATCGCCGCCGCGACCCTGCTCCCCGCGCTTTCCGGCTGCTACTACTACGCCCCCTACGGCTACCCGCCCTACTACTACGGCACCGTGCCCGTAGCCGCCACCCAGCAGGAAACCGCAGTCGTGCAAACCGCGCCAAACCCCGCGCCACTCGCCGTGCCCGACGCACAGTATCCCGGTCCGCTCTATTCCACGCAGCCCGTTGCGATCGCCGTGCCTGCGTGGCCCGCTTATCCGGCTTATCCGGCCGCCTACCCCGCGTATTACCCTTACCCCGCGTACGGCTGGGGCTGGGGCGCGCCCGCCGTCTCATTCGGCTTCGGCTACTGGAGCGGCGGCGGCGGACACAGGCATCACTGACATCGACGCTCACACGCGAAACCACGACGCGAAGTGCACCGCAAAACGGTGCCGGACCGTACTTTCCCTCCTTGACGCTCCCGTTTCGTTATCTATCCTCCAAGTGGGCTAGCGGGGATTGAAGCACCGCCTTAACTCGGCCGTCTGGCCGGGCACCGAACTCCACAGCCGACGACGCGCCCCGGCGCACGCTGCCGCATTGCTGCGCCGATAACGAACCAGCATAAAGGAGACGTGATGTTCCACCAGCTGCTGACCCCTATCGGCAATTCGCTGCTGTTTTCGTTTCTCATCGCCGTGCTGCCCATTGTCACCGTGCTGGCCCTGCTGGGCTGGGCGCGGCGGCCCGCATGGCAAGCCTCGCTCGCAGGACTCGTAGTCGGCCTGATCGTCGCGATCGCCGGCTGGCAGTTTCCAGTCAATCTCGCGATCAGCGCGGTGCTCGCGGGCGTGGTGTTCGCGCTATGGCCGGTGATGTGGATCGTCGTCACGGCGATCCTGCTCTACAACATCGCGCTGCGCTCAGGCCGTTTCGCGGCGTTCCGCATGTGGCTGCTCGACAATCTGCCCAATGACCGGCGCATCGTGCTCGTCGTGGTCGGCTTCTCGTTCGGCGCGCTGTTCGAAGGGATTTCCGGCTTCGGCACGCCCGTCGCCATCACGAGTTCGCTGCTCATCATGCTCGGCTTCCCGGCACTCGAAGCCCTGACCTTCACGCTTATCTTCAATACGGCGCCTGTGGCGTTCGGCGCGCTCGGCGTGCCGATCACCGTGCTCGGCGCCGTGACGCACCTGCCCGCCGACCTGCTCGGCCAGATGGTCGGCCGCCAGCTGCCGTTCTTCGCGTTGCTGCTGCCGTTCTACGTAATCGCGATCTATGCGGGCGTGAGCAGCATGCTGCGCATCTGGCCGGTGCTGCTCGTCGCGGGCGGCAGCTTCGCCCTCACGCAGTTCGTCACGGCCAACTACATCAACTACAGCCTCACCGACGTGCTCTCGTCGCTCGTCTCGCTGATCCTCACCATCCTGTTCCTGCGCGTATGGAAGCCTGTACCCGATCCGCGCTTCGCCATCAAGGTCGATCGCGCGAAGGAAACGCGCGGCGCCGTGACGGGTGCACAGGGCTGGTATCCGTGGATCATCGTCGCGGCCGTGGTGATCATCTGGACCGTCGCGAAGATCTTTACGATCGGCGACGTGAAAGTGCCGTGGCCGGGCCTCGACAAGGCCGTGTTCATCACGCTCTACAACACGCCCTATGGCGCGATCTGGGACTTCCAGCCGCTCGCCACCGGCACGGCGATCCTCGTTGCGGCCATCATCACCGCGTTCGTCGTGCGCCTGAAGCCCGCCGATTTCGGCAGCGCGATCGTCGATACCTGGGGGCAGACGCGCATCGCCATCCTCACGGTCGCGACCATCGTCGGGCTCGCGTTCCTCATGAACTACTCGGGGCTCACCTATACGCTCGGTCTCGGCGTGGCTTCGGTCGGCGCGCTCTTCCCGCTGGTTTCAGCCTTTCTCGGCTGGGTCGCGGTGTTCCTCTCGGGCAGCGACACGTCGGGCAATGCGCTGTTCGGCAACCTGCAGGTGGTGGCCGCGAAACAGCTCAACCTCAATCCCATCCTGATGGCGGCGACGAATTCGTCGGGCGGCGTCATGGGCAAGATGATCTCGCCGCAAAACATCTCAACCGGCGTCGCCACCACGGACCTCAAGGGCCAGGAAGGCCATGTGTTCGCGAAGACCTTCAAGCACTCGATCCTGTTGACGGTGCTGCTCGGCATCCTCGTGTGGCTGCAGCAGAACGTGTTCACCTGGATGATTCCGCACTGAGCCGAAGCGCGCCTGCATGAAAAAACCCGCCTGCGCGGCGAAGCGCAGGCGGGTTTTTCTTTTGCCACACAAGCCAGCGATTGCTGGCTTGAGCGCAAGTCTTAATGCAGTTCGTCGACCACGAGGCTCATGATCTCCTGCGCCGGGCGCGACGAGTCGATCTGGCCGCTGTCGTCAACGATCGCAATGCGCGTCTGGTTGTCCGTCACGGCGCGCACGTTGAGCTTGTACTGCTTGGCGATCTTTTCCTTGCGGCCGTGGAAGATCTGGTTCCAGAAGCCCTGTTCGTCCGAGCTCAGATCCTTCGGATCGACGTAGCGCACGTAGTAGATGCCCTTCGTGCGATCGCGGTCGTCCACCGTGAAGTTGGCGCGATCGAGCGCAATGCCCACGCGCACCCAGGCGCGGTCGTACGGCTCGCCGAGCGTGAGTTCGGTCGACGTGTACTGACCCGACGTACCCTGTGCGCCCGATTTCGAGCCGCTGCCCGATTGCTGACCGACGGCGGCGACGTTTTGCGCGGCCACGGCGGCCGCGGCGGCATCCGGAGCCTTCGACTTCGCGTCGCTGCCCTTGCTGTTGGCCTTGGCGTCGGCTTCGGCTGCGACCTGCGCGTCGGGCACGCCCGGCTTCGCATTCGCGAGCGTCATCATGAGGCGCTTGAGGTACTCGGCTTCGAGCGCCGGGTCATTGGGCTTCGGCACCCACTTGCTGGAGTCGTTATTGGTGCCCGAAAGCTGTTCGCTCAGCCCCTTCTGGCTGATGAACACGTAGGTGCCGCCCGTAGGCGACGTTTCGAGGCGCGTGCGGTACTTGTTGCGCTCGGCCGTCACGTACGAGTTGCCCGTGGCCCACGACAGCGTGTTGCGGATCAAACCGTCGCTGATCTTCGGATGGGTTTCGTTCCAGTCCGTTTCCATCACGCCCTTGTCGCGCTGGTCGACGACGAGCAGGAAGCCCTGTTCCTGCCAGAAGCGGCGCACCTGCGCCCAGACCTGGTCGGGCGTGCGGCTGTCGATGACAAGCCAGCTTTCCGTGCCGTCACGCTGGATATGCATGCCCGGTACTTGCGGGACCACCTGGCTCTGGTCGGACTGCGGCGCCGCGGCCTGGGTCTCCTTGAGCGAAGACAGCGAGGTTTCGCCGCCCTGCGGCGCGAGCGAGCGCTGGTCAGACGCTTCGTCGAGCATGTTCGGCGGCACAGCGAGCGAGGACTGCTTCGCCTTGGCGTCACTACGGTAATCGATCTTGCCTGGCGTCGGCGAGCTGCAGCCGGCGACCAGCCCGCCCGCCATCAGAAGCGCAAGCGCGCGTGCGGCAAGACGTTGATGAAAATCACTCATGTTCGGGTAATCCCTTCGGCTACGCCACGGCCAGTTTCCGTGGATCAACCAAACATTTTACCGGTCCGGCGGCCCGATGTGCAAAAACCACGGAGTCGCACTGAATCCGGGTCCAGCTTCAGCCGCGGCGAAGCTCGCGCGACCGTACCCGTGACACCTAAAACCCGCCTATCCGTAACAATCATCCACATTTGATTCGGCACGACGAACCTGCTAAATCGCCAGCAAATCCCTTTTAGATCAATGCCCTAACTCGAAGCCACGTCAAGACGCCCTTTTGCGCTGCGCCGCCCTTCCGGTCTGAGACGCTTGCGAGAACGACCCCGGTGCTAATTTCACAGCGAAATCTCAAAAAAAGAGCGTCATAAAAAGCAGGACCGGAGAGCGTCATGAAAACTTGCAGCCTCACTCAGGCGGGCCGCGCCGCGGCCCTCGCCTGCGCGCTCAGTTGCACGAGCTTCGCCGCCACACCCGCTCGCGCCGCGCTCGGCGACACCGCAGCGGTGCCGGCCGGCGCCACGCAGCGCGTTGTCGGCGGCGGCGCGGCGCGCGTCGTCAGCGATGTCGACGACGGCGGCACGACCATCAACGAATATGTGGGGAACGCCACCGGCACGGTTTTCGCGTACACGTGGCAGGGGCCGGCTCAGCCCAACGTGGAGACGCTGCTGGGCCGTTACGCAGCGGACTGGCGCAGCGCCGCCGCGGCGCTTCACGCCGCCGGCCGCGACGGCCTGCATGCCGCGCGCGTGGACGGCGCGCAGGTCGTGGTGGAGACGGCCGGCCACATGCGCGCTTACGTGGGGCGCATGTGGCTGCCCGCCGCGCTGCCCGTGGGCGTAAGCGTTGGGGACCTGCAATGAAGGCCCGCACCCAGCGCCGATCGCACGCGCCCGGCATCGGTCAGAGCGTCGCCATCATCGTGCTGTGCACCTTGCTGACGGCTTGTGGCGGCGGCGGGAGCAGTGGCACCGCCGCCGCGAGCACAGGCGCCAGCGTACCCGCTAGCGCCCCGTCGTCGGCAAGTGCGGCAAGCCCCGCGAGCACGCCGTCGACCACCAGCACGAGCGGCACGGTGCCGCAATCGACCACGCCCAACGTCGTGGCCGTCACAGTCGGCCCGACGGCCACCTCGACGCGCAACATGCTGATGGCGAGCGTCACGGTTTGCGTGCCGGGCACCACGAACTGCGCGAGCGTCGCCAACGTGCAGGTCGATACCGGCTCGCAGGGCCTGCGCCTGCTGGCTACCGCGCTGCCAGCGGGCTTCGCGTTGCCCGCCGTGCCAGCCGGCACGGGCGCCGACATCGCGGGAGAATGCGCCGTGTTCGGTACGGGCTACACGTGGGGGACGGTGCGCAGCGCCGACGTGAAACTCGCGGGCGAAGTGGCCGCCGCCCTGCCGATCCAGCTGATCGCCGACCCGGCCGTGCCCGCCTCCGCACCGGCCGGCTGCGCCGGCAGCGGTCTCGCGATGAACAGCGCCACCACGCTGCGCTCGAACGGCATCCTCGGCGTGGGACCGTTCAGCGCCGACTGCGGCGCGACCTGCGTGAGGGCGGCAGCCACGCCGTGGTACTACGCGTGCCCGGCGAGCGGCTGCACGGCGAGCGCGCAACCGCTCGCGCAGCAGGTCAGCAACCCGGTGGCGGCCTTTGCCACCGACAACAACGGCGTGGTCATCGACCTGCCTGCCGTGGCGGACAGCGGCGCCTCCGAAGTAAGCGGGTCGATGATTTTCGGCATCGGCTCGCAGGCGAACAATGCGCTCGGCAGCGCAAGCGTGCTGCGCGCGAACTCGGGCACCGGCTACGTGAAGACGACGACATCGGACGGCACCGTGTACTCGCTGAGCTATCTCGACACCGGCTCGAACGCGCTCTACTTCAACAGCGCGACGATGACGCGCTGCGGCTTCTGGTATTGCCCGAGCTCGCCCGCAAACTTCGGCGCGACGATAGCCGGCATCGACGGCGTGGGCGCTTCGGTGACCTTCTCCGTGGCAAATTCGACCACACTCTTCGCCACCGGCAACTGGGCATTCGGCAATCTGGCCGGCTACAACGCGAGCGCGTTCGGCTGGGGGCTGCCGTTCTTCTTCGGACGGCGCGTGTTCACGGCGATCGCCTCGCAGGTCACGCCTGCCGGCAATGGTCCGTTCTTCGCGTTCTGAGCGCGCCGGCGGCGGCAACGGCCGTCACAAACGACGAAGGCCTCTAGCGAGGCCTTCCTGCGCGCAGATTGCGCGAACGGCGAAACGGCACGGCAAACCGCGTGAATTCGCCTTAGTCGTTCGCGGCGTTCGGGTCGGGCGTGGTCTTTGCGAGCCGCGCCGGCGCGAGCCAGCGGAACGTCGCGAGGCCCGATTCGTTGAAGGTGCACTCCGCTGCCGCCGGTGTCACCGCGGCCTTCTTGATGCCGAGTTTCGCAGCCAGCGCCGCAACCGGCGTGGTCGGCTTGCCCCCCGCGACGCCGTCCTGACCGACGGGAGCCGTCGGAACCGAAATCGTGCCGGGCAGCGCTCCGGCCTGCACCGACGGTGCCGTGATCGTCGGCGCCGCCATGGCGGTCTGCCCGGTCGCCGATACGGTTGCCGATGCAGCCGAAGCCGCCGACGCAGATGGCGCCGACGCAGCCACAGCGGCCGACGCCGCGCCGTTCTCGAGCCGCCCTTCGATCACCACGCGCGCGCCACGATACGTCGTCGCGCTATGCGTGACCTTCAGGTCGCCGAGCGTCGTATCGGCAAGGCGGTTACGCATCTCCTCTTCGCAGGTGCTGGTGTTGCGGTACTGCGCCGCGCATCCCGCGAGCAGGGTGACGGCGGCCGCGAGGCCGACGAAGCAGGCGTTACGTTTGTTCATTGCTCATCCGTTTTTCAGGCTGCGGCAATTGTAGCGTACGGGGCGGGGAATCCCTTACGGCGCTCGCCCCCGCGCGCGACCCTGCTATCATCGCCGCTGTATATCCGTACAGTGCCGCGCGTGCTTCCCGACTCTCCCGATCCGTTTTACTACCTCGCGAACTTCGAGCGCGCGCTAGCGTGGCTCGAGGCACGCTGCGCCGACCTGTTCGACGCCGCCGAGCGCCGCTTCGCCGATGATTTCGCCCGCATGCCCCAGGCGTCGCGTGCGCTCTTCGTGCGCATGCTGATGCGCAAGGGGCCCCATTTCCGCGCAAGCCGTCTCGCGTACGGCGAAATCGGCTGCCCGCGCGACGCAGCGGCCCCGCTCGTTGCGGCGGGTTGGCTCGACGCGGCGCCCCTGCTCGATCTCGACTCGCTCGCCGCGCTCGTGACGAAAGCCGAACTGCAGGCGCTCGCCGCGCACCTTGGCGTCGCGCTGGAACCGCGCGCCACGCGCGCGGCCTCGCTCGAAGCGCTCGAGGCGCACTACGCCGCCGCGCCCGACCCGCGCGACTGGCATGGGTGGTTTCCGTCCTCGCCCGACACCGTGCTGCTGTTCGCGAGCGCCCCGCTCTGCGAGCGCCTGCGCCTCATGTTCTTCGGCAACCTGCATCAGGACTGGTCGGAGTTCGTGCTTGCCGACCTCGGCGTCTATCGCTACGAAAGCGTGCCCTTCGATCGCGACTCGCGCGCGTTCCAGCGACGTGAAGACATCGACACGTATCTCGCGCTGCGCGATTGCCGCGACGGCCTCGACAGCACCACCCAGGACTTCGACGCCGCCATCGCTATCGGCACGACACTCGATGCGCTCGACGCGCTGGCCCCGCGCACGCATGCCAACGCGTGGCTGCGCGCTCGCCACGACAAGCTGCGTCACGCCACAGGGCTCGCGGCCGAGCGCGCGGGCGAACCCGAACTCGCGTGGCGCGCTTATCTGAACTGCGGCCATCCTGAATCGCGCTACCGCCGCGTGCGCGTGCTCGAACAGCTAAGCCGCCGCGAGGAAGCGCTCGCGCTCGCGCAGACCATTGCCGATGCGCCTGCAAACGAAGAGGAAGCGCAGCGCGCCGCGCGCACACTCGGGCGTCTCGCGCGCACGCGAGCGAAGTCGAAACTGAGCACCGAGCCGGGCTTCGTGCAGCTTGAACTCACGCTGCCGGCGGCGCCCGGGGAACTCTGCGTGGAGGAAGCCGCACGTCTCTCGCTCGCTACGCCGCAGGCGCCGGTGTTTTACGTCGAGAACACGCTGATCAACGCCCTCTTCGGCCTGCTCTGCTGGCCCGCGCTGTTCGCGCCGCTGCCCGGCGCATTCTTCCATCCGTTCCAGCGCGGGCCCGCCGATCTGCACGCCGCTGATTTCGTCGCACGCCGTGCTTCGCACTTCGAAGCATGTCTCGCCGAACTCGAAACGCACACCTACCGCGACTCGATCCAGCGGCGCTATGCACAAAAGGCCGGCATCCAGTCGCCCTTCGTCGCGTGGCCCGCACTGAGCGACGAACTGCTCGCACTGGCGCTCGATTGCTTTCCCGCCGCGCATCTGCGCTTGTGGTTCGAGCGGCTGCTGCGCGAACCCGTTGTCAACCGTTCGGGCCTGCCCGATCTCGTGCGCTTCTGGCCGCACGAACGGCGCTATGAACTGATCGAGGTGAAAGGCCCCGGCGACCGCCTGCAGGACAACCAGCGTCGCTGGCTTGCCTATTGTGCGCAGCACGACATGCCGGTTTCCGTGTTGCAGGTGCGCTGGCCCGATCTGGCTGACGAGACCGACGAAAACGCTGCATCGGCGTTGCGCGCGCCATGAGCTACACCGTCGCCGTGCGCACGCTGTGCGAGTTCACCGCGAAGCGCGGCGACCTCGACTTGCGTTTCACGCCCTCGCCCGATGCAAGCGACGGTCGCGCCGGCCACGCGGCCATCGCCGCGAGGCGTGCGCCCGGCTACGAAACCGAGATCGCGCTCTCCGGCACGTTCGAATCGCTCACCGTGCGCGGCCGCGCCGACGGCTACGATCCCGCGCGCCGCAGGCTCGAAGAATTCAAGACCTATCGCGGCGACCTCGAAGCGATGCGCGAAAATCAGCGTGCGCTTCACTGGGCGCAGTTGCGCGTCTACGGTGCGCTCCTCTGCGACACGCTCGGCCTCGAGGCGCTCGAACTCGCTTTGGTGTACTACGACATCGGTTCGGGCCGCGAGACGGCGCTGGTCGAGCAGGCGAGCGCGTCGGAACTGCGCGCCGCGTTCGAAACGCAATGCCGCCGCTTCGTCGCTTGGGCCGAGCAGGAATACGCGCACCGCACCGCGCGCGACGCCGCGCTGGCCGCGCTGTGCCTACCGCACCCGCATTTTCGCGCCGGCCAGCGCGATCTCGCCGAAGCCGTCTGGCGCGCGGCCACGCAGGGGCGATGTTTGCTCGCGCAGGCGCCTACCGGCATCGGCAAAACCATCGGCACGCTCTTTCCGCAGTTGAAGGCTTGCCCGCGCGCGGCCATCGACAAAGTCGTGTTTCTGAGCGCGAAAAGCTCAGGCCGCCAGTTGGCGCTCGATGCGCTCGCCACGCTGACCACCGCACCCGAGCAGGCCACCGACAATACGCAGCGAACGACCCTCCCCTTGCGAGTGCTCGAACTCGTTGCGCGCGAGAAGGCTTGCGAGCATCCCGAAGCGGCATGTCATGGCGAATCCTGCCCGCTCGCGCGCGGCTTTTACGACCGCCTGCCGGCCGCGCGCGCGGCGGCGCTCGAACGCGTGCGGCTCGATCGCGCAGCACTGCGCGCGGTGGCGGGCGAGCACGCCGTCTGCCCTTACTACCTTGGCCAGGAACTGGCGCGCTGGAGCGACGCGATCGTCGGCGACTACAACTACTGGTTCGACGCGAGCGCCATGCTGTTCATGCTCGCCGCGCACAACCAGTGGCGCGCGAGCGTGCTCGTGGACGAAGCGCACAACCTGCCCGAGCGCGCCCGCGCGATGTACTCGGCGGAACTCGTGCAAACGCGCATCGACACCGTGCGCCGAGCCGCGAGCGCACCGCTCAAGCGCGCGCTCGCGCGGCTACAGAAGCTTTGGAATGCGCAAAACGCGGTACAGCCCGACGCCTGGCGCGCAAGCGACACCTTGCCCGAAGGCCTCGTCGCCGCGCTCGGCGAAGTAATCGGCGCGATTGGCGATCAGCTCGCCGAGCCCGCGCTCGTGCGCGACCCCGAACTCGAACGCTTCTATTTCGACGCCCTGCACTTCACGCGCATTGCCGAACGCTTCGATACGCATTCGCTCTTCGACGTCACGCCGCTTGCGCAGCAGAGCGCGCGCCGCCCGCGCTCGACGATCGCGATCCGCAATATCGTGCCCGCGAATGCGTTGCGCCCACGGATCGCCACGGCGCACAGCATGACGCTCTTTTCGGCGACGCTCTCGCCCACGCACTACTACAGCGACATGCTCGGCCTGCCCGCCAACACGGTGAGCATCGACATCGACACGCCGTTTCGCGCCGAGCAGCTCGACGTCCACATCGCCCGCCATATCTCGACGCGTTTCAAGGACCGCGAGCGTTCGCTCGAAGCGCTGGTCGCGCGCGTATCGGCGCAATACGCCGAGCGCCCCGGCAACTATCTATGCTTTTTCAGCAGCTACGACTATCTGCAGCAAGCCGCCGATGTGTTCATGGCGCGCCATCCGCAAGTGGACGTGTGGCTTCAGTCGCGCACGATGGACGAAGCGGGCCAGCAGGCCTTCGTCGCGCGCTTCGTGGAAGGCGGCTGCGGCATTGGCTTCGCGGTGCTCGGCGGCGCGTTCGGCGAAGGCATCGATCTGCCTGGCACGCGCCTCATCGGCACATTCATCGCCACGCTCGGCATGCCTCAGGTGAACGCCCTGAACGAGGCAATGCGCGCATGCATGGATACGCTTTACGGCGATGGCTTCGATTACACGTACCTGATTCCGGGCTTGCGCAAGGTCGTGCAAGCCGCGGGCCGCGTGATCCGTACCGAACACGATCGCGGTGTCGTGCATCTGCTGGACGACCGCTTTGCGCAGCCCGGGGTGCGTGCGCTGCTGCCGGCGTGGTGGCGCATCGCTTCCAGTTGATCTGGATTCCTTATCGTATCCGCATGAAGAAAGCTGGCACACCTTTCGGTGCGCCAGCCGTTTTTCATACGATCAGGCAGGCTTCGCCTTTCCTCCTCCCTTCCCGCTCTTCTTCGGAGGCGGCGGTGGCGGATCGCCTTCCATGTCGTCAGCAGCGATCTCGCTCGCGACTTCATCAACCGGCGGTGACTCCGCTTTCTTCGTCTTCTTCGCGGGCTTGCTCTCCTTCACGTCGGGCGGCACGGCGACCTTGCTGATCGTCACTTCGTCGTTCGTCTTGTCGTAACCGATCTCGACGGTATCCCCCGTCTGCAGCGCGTCGCCGAGTATCTCCTTGGCAAGGCGCGTTTCCACTTCCTGGCGAATCTGCCGCTTGAGCTCGCGCGCGCCGAACTCCGGCTGATAGCCCGCCTCAACGAGGTGATCAATGAGCGTCTGCCCCATAATCAACGTGATGCCCTGTGCAGCCGCCGTGCGTGTGACGCGTTCGAGCTGGATATGCACGATCGCGCGGATGTTCTCCCGCGAGAGCGCATGAAACACGATGATTTCGTCGATGCGATTGAGGAACTCGGGCCGGAAATGGCCCTTGAGCACCTTCATGAGTTCCGCGCGGATCGTCTTGTCGTCGAGGCGCGACTTCTCGGGGCGCTCGAGGTTGTCCATGATGATCGACGCGCCCAGGTTGCTCGTGGCGATCAGAATCGTGTTGCTGAAGTCGACCACGCGGCCTTTGCCATCCGTCAGGCGCCCGTCGTCGAACACCTGCAGCAGCACGTTGTAGACATCGGCGTGCGCCTTCTCGATCTCGTCGAGCAGAATCACGCTGTACGGGCGCCGCCTCACGCGCTCGGTGAGCTGGCCGCCCTCGTCGTAGCCCACGTAGCCCGGCGGCGCGCCGATGAGCCGCGCCACCGCATGGCGCTCCATGTACTCGCTCATGTCGATGCGGATGATGGCCTGCTCGTCGCCGAACACGGTTTCCGCAAGCGCCTTCGCAAGCTCGGTCTTGCCCACGCCAGTCGGCCCGAGGAACAGGAAGGTCGCAATCGGCCGGTTCGACTGACCGAGGCCCGCGCGCGAAAGACGCACGGCGTCGCTCACCGCGACCACGGCGTCTTCCTGGCCTACCACGCGCTCGCGCAGCGTGGCTTCCATCTTGAGCAGCTTCTGGCGCTCTTCCTGAGTGAGATCCGCAACCGGTATGCCGGTGAGCCGCGAGACGACCTCGGCAATCGAGGCCACCGTGACTTCAAGCGTTTCCGAACCCGTCTTGCGCTGCCACGCTTCGGTCAGTTCGTCGAGCTTCGCCTGTTTTTCGTTGATGCGCTCCTCGAACCCCTTCGCTTCGTCGAAGCGCTTGCGCGAAGCCGCGTAATCCTGCTCGCGCTTGAGCTGTGCGATCTCCGCTTCGAGCTCCTGCATGTCGGCGGGACGCGAGGTCGCGCCGATGCGCACGCGCGCCGCTGCCTGATCGATCAGATCGATCGCCTTGTCGGGCAAAAAACGCGACGTGATGTAGCGATCCGACAGTTCGGCCGCGGCCACGAAGGCGTCGTCGGCGAACGTGACCTGGTGGTGCGCTTCGAGTTTGTCGCGCAGGCCGCGCAGGATCACAATGGTTTGCTCGACCGTGGGCTCGGGCACGAGCACGGGCTGAAAGCGCCGTTCGAGCGCCGCGTCTTTCTCGATGTACTTCTGGTACTCGTTGAGCGTCGTCGCGCCAATGAGGCTCAACTCGCCGCGCGCGAGCGCAGGCTTCAACACGTTGGCAATATCAAGCCCGCCTTCGCCGCCTCCCTGCCCCGCGCCCACGATCGTGTGCAATTCGTCGATGAAGAGAATCAGCTCGTCGTGCTTGGCAGTCACTTCGTCGATCAGTTGCTTTGCGCGTTCCTCGAACTCGCCACGGTATTTCGCGCCCGCGACCATCGAGTTGATGTTCACTTCCACGAGCCGCTTGCCGCGCAGCACCTCGGGCACGTCGCCGTTGACGATACGCTGCGCGAGCCCTTCGACAATGGCGGTCTTGCCGACGCCCGGCTCACCGATCAACACCGGGTTGTTCTTCTTGCGCCGCGCGAGCACCTCGATGGTGTTCTCGATTTCCAGCGCGCGCCCCAGCACCGGATCGAGCTTGCCCTGCCGCGCCATGGCCGTAAGGTCGCGGCCGAACTTGTCGAGCGTGGGCGTGCCCGTGGGCGCATCCACGCGGCCATCTTCCGCGCCCTTGCCCACGACCTTCACGACCTTCTGGCGCAGCGCCTCGGGCGTGACGCCGTATTTCTTGAGCAGCGTGCCCGCAATGCTGTCGGGTACCGCAGCGAGACCGATCAACAGATGCTCGGGGCCGACGTACGAGTGGCCGAGATCGCGCGACGCCTGAAACGCGAACTGAAACGCTTTTTTCAGGCGTGGCGAAATCGTCATCTTGTCGATGGGCGCGTCGGGCGCGGCCGTGCCCTTTTGCGCATGCTGATCGATATAGCCCTGGATGTCCTGCGGCGAGAGCTTCAACTCCTTCAGGAGTGCCGCGCAAACATCGGTGTCGGCAAGCACGTACAGCAGATGTTCGGTGTCGAGTTCATTACGCTGCAATTCATGGGCTTTTTCCGCGGCGCGCTGCAGGATTTCGAGCGTCTGCTCGCTGAACGCATCGGTCGCGTCCACGGATTCGCGCGGCACCTCGGCGGCGAGATCGTGCTCGTCGTCATGTTCGTCCTCGCCGCCTTGTCCGCCGAAAAAGCGCGACAGGCCGCTGCCGCCCAGCAGCGAGTCGAACGGGTTGAGCATGCTTTGGTGACGCATCAGTTGGCGGTAGTCGTAGTCGCAGATCGACATGGACTTGCGCTGCCCGTTTTGCACGACAGTCACGCGCGCGACTGCGGGCCGGGCATTACAGATTTCGCAAAGAGTGGGCATGGTCGGCTTGTCTCCGGAGGATCGGAATCGCGCCGCCGAAGTTGGCGAAACCCTGCCACAACCTCGCGGCGCGATTCGGTGCAACGCGGCCGCTCACGCAGCGGGTGCACCAGCAAAGCGACAAATCGGCGAGCACGCGCAGCAACACCATTGCGGCGCAGTGCTGTGGCTGACGATGACCTTGCGGACGGATTGCCTTGTGCGCTTAGCGTGCGTCACGTGAATCTGCCGCCCGACACCGGTGCAAACGATTGTGGCAGGAAACGATTGCCAACGCGTCGAACATGTTCCGCTCGGTGTGCGGTTGACGGTCGACTACATGAAAGAAAAAGGGCGGGACATCAGTCCCGCCCTGAGAACGCGCTCGGGGCGCGTGAGGAGAGCAACTGCGCGTGACGTCATCCGATGCGTTGCGATGTCACGCGCGGTGCAAGAACACTGTCATCAAACTCACTGCGCAAGCAGGTTTGCAATCGTGTTCGCCGCCTGTTGCTCAGCGGCGGTTCGACCCCGACACGACATCGATCCACACAGCGAGCACGAGAATGCCGCCCTTCACAATCATCTGCCAATACGCGTCCACGTCGAGCATCGACATGCCGTTATCGAGGCTCGCCATCACGAGCGCGCCGATCAGCGCGCCATACACGGTGCCGGAGCCGCCACGCATCGACGTGCCGCCGATAAAGCAGGCCGCGATCGCGTCGAGTTCGCCCATCGTGCCAGCCGACGGCGAACCGGCCGCGAGACGCGCCGTATTGACGATGCCCGCAAACGCGCACATAAGCCCCATGAGCGCAAAGATCGCGAGCTTCACTCGGTTCGTGTTGACACCGGAAAGACGCGTGGCTTCGAGGTTCGAGCCCACCGCATAGATGCGGCGGCCGAACACGGTTTGCGTGGCGATCCATGTGAAGATACCGAGCAGCGCGAGCAGCAGCAGCACGGGCACCGGAATGCCGCCATAGCTGTCGAGCATCAGCACGAACGCAAGCAGGATCGCGCCCGCGCCGACGATCTTCACCCCGTCCTGCCAGATCGGCACGACGCTCAGCTGATAGCGCCTGCGGTTCGCACGCTGGCGCACTGTGAGCACGGCAAGCAGCACGAAAAGTGCGAGCGCGAGCACGTCGCCGGCCACGCGCGGCAAATAGCCCTGGCCGAGAAACACGAAGTGATCGGACACCGGCGCGATGGTCGAACCGCCCGTGATGCCGAGCAGCACGCCGCGAAACGCGAGCATGCCGCCGAGACCCACGATGAATGACGGCACACGGCGGTACGTCGACCACCAGCCGTTAAACAGGCCCACCAGCACGCCGAGCGCGAGCACCACCGGCACCGTCACGCCGATGGGCCAGCCGCGGTTCACGTCGAGAATCGCGGCCACGCCGCCGAGCAGGCCCAGCAGCGAGCCCACCGAGAGATCGATCTCGCCCGCGATGATGACGAACACCATGCCGCACGCGAGCATCCCCGTGATCGACATCTGCCGCAGCAGGTTCGACACGTTGCGTGGCGTGACGAACGCGCCATGCGTGAGCAGCGAGAAAAACAGCCAGATCACCGCCACTGCAAGCAGCAGCGCGAGGATCTTGTAGCGAGCGAAGAGTTGCTGAAAACGCATGGCAAAACCATTGCCGCCTGGCTGCTGTTCTTCGCGCGCATTTTGGGTCGTGACGTCGGGGGTCATACTGCACTCGCTGTATCGGGTTGGGCGCGCACGCTCTGGATCGCCGCGCCAAGAATGTCTTCCTGCGTGAGGTCGTCATTGACGAAGTCGCCGCGCAACTCGCCTTCGCCGATCACGAGCACGCGGTCGCTGATGCCCAGCACCTCCGGCAACTCGGACGACACCATCACGACCGCCACGCCGCGTTTGGCGAGCTGGAAGATCAGCTTGTAGATCTCGTACTTCGCGCCGACGTCTACGCCACGAGTGGGTTCGTCGAGGATCAGCACCTTGGGGTCGGTGAGCAGCATCTTGGTGAGCACGGCCTTCTGCTGATTGCCGCCGGAAAGGCTCGCAATCGACAGCATCGGGTTCGCCGCGCGCACCGAAAGACGCTGCATCTCCGTGCGGATCGTGTCGAGTTCGGCGGCGGTGTCGATGCGTCCGTGCTTCGAGAAGCGCTGCAGCACCGAGAGCGTGATGTTGTGGCCCACGCCCAGTTGCGGCACGATGCCGTGGCGCTTGCGGTCCTCGGGCACCATGGCGATGCCCGCACCGATCGCATCGAGCGGCGAGCGGATTTTCAGCGGCTTGCCTTCGAGCAGCACCGTCGCCGTGCATGCGCCCGCATAGGCGCCGAAGATCGCCTGCATGGTCTCCGTGCGGCCCGCGCCCACGAGCCCGGCCACGCCCAGGATCTCGCCGCGCCGCACCGAGAACGACACGTCATCCACGCGCTTGCGGCGCGGATTCGTCACGTCATAGCAGGTCACGTTGCGCGCTTCGAACACGACCTCACCAATGTCATGCGGCTCACGCGGAAAGAGATTGCGGATCTCGCGCCCCACCATCATCGCGATGATGCGGTCGGTGGTGAGCGTCGCCATGGGCTCGGTCGCCACGTGACGGCCGTCGCGGATCACGCTCACCGTATCGCACACGGCCTCGACCTCGTCGAGCTTGTGCGAGATGTAGACGCACGCCACGCCGCGGCGCTTCAGGTCGCGCACGATATCGAGCAGGATCTTTGTTTCGGCCGCGGTGAGCGAAGACGAAGGCTCGTCGAGGATCAGCAGCTTCGCGCGCTTGTTCAGCGCCTTTGCGATCTCGATGAGCTGCTGGTGGCCGCCGCCATAGTTCATCACCGGCTGCGCCACGTTGATGGCGTCGATATTCAGCTCGCGCAGCAATTCGTCGGCGCGCTGATACATCGCCGCGTAGTTCATGCGGCCGCCCGGCAGCGTGATTTCGTTGCCGAGAAAGATGTTTTCGGCCACCGAAAGCTCGGGCACGAGCATCAGTTCCTGGTGGATGATGACGATGCCCGCCCGTTCGGTGTCGCGCACGCTGTGCGCTTCGAGCGGTGCGCCTTCCCAACGGATTTCGCCGCTCCAGGTGCCGTGCGGGTACACACCCGAAAGCACTTTCATGAGCGTCGATTTGCCGGCGCCGTTCTCGCCGCACAGGCCCACGCATTCGCCGGGCTGCACCGTGAGGTCGATGCCGTCGAGCGCTTTCACGCCCGCAAAGGACTTGACGATGCCGCGCATCGTCAGCAAGGGTTCGGTCATACGCTGGTCACTCGCTGCGAAGGCCCGCGCGACGCCATCGCCACATTCGTGGCGCGCGCGGGCCGTCAGGCCATAGACGTTACTGGCTTGCCAGTTGCGCCTGCGTGTAGAAGCCGTCCTTCACGACGACATCCACGTTGGTCTTCGTGAGCAGCGTCGGCTGCAGCAGCACCGTATCGACCTTCTTCTTGCCGTTGTCGTACTGCGCGTTGTATGCCGGCTTCTGGCCCTTCGCGAGATCGACGGCGAGCTTCGCGGCTTCGCCCGCGATGAGCTTGAGCGGCTTGTAGACCGTCATGGTCTGCGTGCCGGCCACCACGCGCTTGACTGCCGCGAGGTCCGCGTCCTGGCCCGACACCGGCACCTTGCCCGCGAGATGCTGCGCGGCGAGCGCCTGGATCGCGCCGCCCGCCGTGCCGTCATTCGAAGCGACCACGGCGTCGATCTTGTTGTTGTTCGCGGTGAGCGCGTCTTCCATGATGCGCAGCGCCGTCGAAGCGCTCCATTCCGGCACCCACTGCTGGCCGACCACCTTGATGTCGCCACGGTCGATAGCGGGCTTGAGGACCTTCAGTTGTCCTTCACGCAGCATCTTCGCGTTGTTGTCGGTGGGCGCGCCGCCCAGCAGGAAGTAATTGCCCTTGGGCTGCGCATCGAAGACGCCCTTCGCCTGAAGCTCGCCCACCTTCTCGTTGTCGAACGAGATGTAGGCGTCGATATCGGCGTCGAGAATCAGGCGGTCGTACGAAACGACCTTGATGCCCGCCTTCTTCGCTTCGGCGACGACGTTGCCGAGCGTTTTCGAGTTGAACGGCACGATCACGATGACGTCGACGCCACGCGAAATGAGGTTTTCGATCTGCGAGATCTGGCGTTCCTCGCTGGCGTCGGCCGACTGCACCGACACTTTCGCGCCAAGCTTTTCCGCGGCGGCGACGAAGTAATCGCGATCGCGCGACCAGCGCTCGACACGCAGGTCGTCGATACAGAAGCCGATCTCGGGGTGATCCTTGCTCGCGTGTGCGAGCGGTGCGGCAAGCGACAGGCTCGCGAGCACGGCCCCGCATACGAGCGAACCCAGAACCGAACGACGTTTGGCGAAATTCATGTCTCCATACTCCTCTTGATGCCGATGCGCAGGCGCGCGCGTACGCGTCGCCGCCGCGGCGATGGTTATCAGGCGGTTGCCGATGTAATTGCGGAACACACGCGAAAAGGCAAGGCGTGCGGTATAACCGTAGGACTACCAATCGACTGCACGACTACACTGGCCGTGCAGTTTTTCTGCACCGGCGCCCTCTCTCAGGCGCCGGTTGCGAAAACCGGTTCGAGCGCGCGGTACAGCGCGCTAAAGGTTGGACGGCGCGCCTCGCGATACCACGCGTGGCGTGCGGCGTCAGGCTCGCGTATCGCGAGCACAGGTGGCTGCGGGCACACCTGGTCGAGCGTCGCGCCCGGTTCGAGCGCGAGATGCGCGAGGCGCGCCGCGCCCAGCGCCGGGCCGACCTCGCCGCCGGCGCGCAGCGTAAGCGCGCGGCCGCTGATATCGGCGAGCATTTGCGTCCACCAGGCGCTGCGCGAGCCGCCGCCAATGACCGTGATCGTCTCCGGCACGAGCCCCGCCGCGTGCAGCGCATCCATACCGTCGAGCAGCGCGAAGCCTACGCCTTCCAGCGTCGCGTTGGCCAGATCGGCGCGCGCGGTCTGCGGCGTCATGCCATAAAACACGCCCTTCGCGTTCACATTGTTGTGCGGCGTGCGCTCGCCGCTAAGGTACGGCAAGAACCACGGCCGGCGCGCGTCGCGCGCGGCGTTTGAGTTTGCTTCGGCGTCAGCGAGCAACGCGGCAACGCTTTCGTAACCCGTCAACTGCGCAGTGAAGTCGAGGCAACTGGCCGCGTTCAGCATCACGGACATCAAGTGCCACGTGTGCGGCAACGCATGGCAGAAGCTGTGCACGGCGGAGTCGGGATTGGCGAGAAAGCCGTCCGACACCGCGAAATAAACGCCCGACGTGCCGAGCGAAAGCATGGCGTCGCCGGGCCGCACGATGCCCACGCCCACGGCGCCCGCCGCATTGTCTCCGCCGCCCGCCACGACCGGAATTTCGCGCAGGCCGAATTGCCGCGCGAGTTCGGGCCGAAGCCGGCCCGTTACCTGGTTGCCTTCGACTACGTCCGGCATCTGCGTACGCGTGAGACCGCACGCCTCGAGCAAGGTCTCGCTATAGTCGCGCTTCGCGATATCGAGCCACAGCGTGCCGGCGGCGTCGGACGGGTCGGTCGCGAACACGCCCGTGAGCAGCCAGCGCAAATAGTCCTTCGGCAACAGCACATGCGCAATGCGCGCGAAGATCTCCGGCTCGTGCTTGCGCACCCACAGCAGCTTCGGCGCCGTGAAGCCCGGCATCGCAAGATTGCCGGCAATGGCATGCAACTGCGTTACGGCACGCTCCAGCTCGATACATTCGGCGTCCGAACGACCATCGTTCCACAAGATAGCGGGACGCAGCACCTGCCCACTCGCGTCGAGCAGCGTCGCGCCGTGCATCTGGCCGGTCAGGCCGAGAGCTTCAATACGCGCCGGGTCGATGCCGCGCCCACGCGCTTCGTCGATCAGTGCGCGCAAGGCATCCTGCGTGGCAAGCCACCAGTCTTGCGGCGCCTGCTCGGACCAACGTGGCTGCGGCCGGCTCACGGTGAGCGGCGCGCTCGCGCTGCCGAGCACGTCGCCGGCGCGATCGAGCAGCACGGCCTTCACGCCCGACGTGCCGAGGTCGATACCGATAAACATGTCTCCGTCCTTCTTTTTTGCGCCAGTTTGCCTTGTGTGGGAAGCAGCGCAATTGCGAATTTGACGGCGCGCGCTAATGTTTTTTCAGGCGTTTCTTTTCGCGCGCCGTGGTACGGCTAGCGCTGGCCGTAGATGGCCTGGTTCACGACATTCTCGAGGCGCTCCTGCTGGCCGCTCGCGTGCTGCGGATTCATGCCGTGCGCGAGCGCGTCGGCGGCGAGCGACGAAAGCGAATAGCCGCCCGAGAGAATCTTGCGGCCGAACTCGCTGTCCCAGCCCGCGTAGCGCTGGCTGCGGAACTGTTCGAGCCGGTCGTTTTCCACAAGCGCCGCACCGCGCTCGAGCGCAAGCGCGAGCACGTCGATCGCGCCCACGTGGCCGTAGAACATGTCTTCCGGATCGGCGCTTGCGCGGCGCACCTTCGCGTCGAAGTTCATGCCGCCCGTCGTAAAGCCACCGTGGCGCAGAATCTCGTAGAACGCGAGCGTGAGTTCTTCGACGCTGTTCGGGAACTGGTCGGTGTCCCAGCCGTTCTGCGGGTCGCCGCGATTCGCGTCGACGCTGCCGAACACGCCCAGCGCGAACGCCGTTGCGATTTCGTGGTGGAACGAGTGGCCCGCGAGCGTCGCGTGATTCGCCTCGATATTCACGCGGATTTCGTTTTGCAACCCGTATTGCGTGAGGAAGCCGTGCACCGTGGCGACGTCGTAGTCGTACTGATGCTTGGTCGGCTCCTGCGGCTTCGGCTCGATCAGCAGCGTGCCGGTGAAACCGGTGCGGTGCTTGTGCTCGACCACCATCGAGAGGAAACGCGCAAACTGTTCGCGCTCGCGCTTGAGGTCGGTATTGAGCAGCGTGTCGTAGCCTTCGCGGCCGCCCCACAGCACGTAGTTCTCACCGCCGAGCTTGCGCGTCGCGTCGAGCGCATGACACACCTGGGTGGCCGCATACGCGAAGACTTCGGGGTTGGGGTTCGTGGCGGCGCCGCCCGCATAGCGCGGATTCGAAAACAGGTTTGCGGTACCCCACAGCAGCTTCACGCCGCTTGCCTGCTGGCGCTCGCCGAGGTAGTCGACCATGCGCTTGAAGTTTTCGGTGTAGTCCTTCAGGTCCTTGCCTTCCGGAGCCACATCGGTGTCGTGGAACGTGTAATAAGGTGTGCCGAGCTTCGAGAAAAATTCGAACGCGGCATCGGCCTTCTGGCGCGCGCGTTCCATGGCGTCGCCGGGCTGCTGCCACGGGCGGTGAAACGCGCCTTGCCCGAAAATATCGTTGCCGGGCCACACGAACGAATGCCAATAGCACACCGCGATGCGCAGATGCTCTTCGAGCGTCTTGCCGAGCACCTTTTTGGTCCGGTCGTAGTGATGGTACGCAAGCGGGTTGTCCGACTGCGGGCCTTCGTATCGAATAGCGGGGATATGTTCGAAATACGACATGATGTCTCCAATGTTGTTGCAGCGCAGCGGCGCGGCGTGCATCCCTCTGTGTGACGCCATACTGCCCGCGACGCGCAAAGCGCGGCAATTGCGAAATTGCGTGAGACCTTTAATGTTTCCTGCCGACTGGCGCGGCCGGCGCGCCCGCGCCCGCGAATCTGGGCCTAAAATAGCCGGACGCTTAAAACGACGCGCCAGAGGCGCGAAAGACATCGTAGCGCGGCGCTCATTTGCGCGCACCGCGCCCGAAATGGAGACATGGCGGTTTTTTCGCAGGCGTTGCGCGCCGGGCGACCAGCCGCCGACACGACATGACCCGTGCCCCCGCTTCCCAGACGCCCCATCGTATCGCGCTGCTTTTCAACGCGAACAAGGTGTACGACCGCGAGATCATTGCGGGGATTGGCCACTATCTGCGCTCCACACGCGTGGCGTGGGACCTCTTTCTCGAAGAAGACTTCCGCTGCCGGCTCGCGGGCATCGAGCGCTTCGACGGGGACGGCATCATCGCCGACTTCGACGACCCCGCCGTGGCCGACGCGCTGCGCGGCTGCCCCCTGCCGGTGGTCGCCGTGGGCTCGTCGTTCGAAGACGCCAGCCAGTACCCGGCCGACATACCCTATATCGCGACCGACAACCGCAAACTGGTCTCGCTCGCGTGGACGCACCTGATCGGCGCAGGCTTGCCGAATCTCGCGATGTACAGCCTGCCCGTCGCGCAGGAAAACCGCTGGGCGCAGGAGCGCGAGCTGGCATTCCAGGCGCTCGCCCGCGAAGAAGGCCTGCAGGCGCCGATCTATCGGGGTCAGGCCACCAGCGCCAGCGCCTGGAACCAGCACATCGAACAGTTGAGCGCGTGGCTGCACAGCCTGCCCAAGCCCGTGGGCGTGATCGCTGTGACCGATGCGCGGGCGAGGCATTTGCTTCAGGCATGCCTGATTCACGGTATTGCAGTGCCCGAGCAGGTGGCGATCATCGGCATCGACAACGACCCGCTCACCCGCACGCTCACGCGTATTCCGCTTTCGTCGGTCATTCAGGGCACGGAGGAAATGGGCAAGACGGCCGCCCACTTGCTGCACCAGATGCTGCGCGGCGCGCGTTTTCCGGGACAACGCATTCTGGTTCCGCCCGTCGGCATCAATGTGCTCGAATCGACCCGGCATGAACCGTTGTCGAGCCCGCACGTCATGCGCGCGCGCCATTTCATCCGCCAGTACGCGTGCCAGGGCATCAAGACCGAGCAGGTGGCCGACTATGTGGGCGTATCGCGCTCGTCGCTGGAAGAATATTTCCGGCGTGAACTCCGGTGCACGGTCCACCAGGAAATCTTGCGCCACAAGCTCGATGCCGCGAAAGCAATGCTCGCGAGCCGCGACGCTTCGAGCGCGGAGGTGGCGATCCGCTGCGGATTCACGTCGCTGCAATATATGTACGCCGTATTTCGCCGTGAGTTGGGATGCACGCCGCGCGAATATCAGGACAGTGTCGCGAACGCTTCGGGCCCACGCCTGTCCACTTGATAAAGCGGCTTCGGCCAACCCGGACAATCACGCTTTCTTCATACGTTCTCTTCACCTCATGAACACTCTTGCTGCCCATCCGACTTCCGAACCGTGGGGCGCCCTGCCCGGCGGCGACGCCGTGCGGCTCTACACGCTGCGCAACGCGCAGGGCATGAAGGTGACGGTCAGCGATCTTGGCGCGACGCTCGTCTCGTGGCTCGCCCCCGATCGCGCCGGCCGCCTCGCAGACATCCTGCTCGGCCACGACACGCCCGCCGACTATCTCGCGGCCACCACGTACATGGGCGCGCTGGTCGGACGCTGGGCCAACCGCATCAGGAGTGCGCACTTCACGCTGGACGGAATCGACTATCCGCTCGATCGCAACGAGAACGGCAATCTTCTGCATGGTGGCGTGAACGGCTTTCACCGGCAGATATGGCAGGTGGAAGAAGATCGGGGCGCGCTGGTGCTGCGGCTCGATTCGCCGGAAGGCGATGGCGGCTTTCCGGGCAACGTGAGCGTGCAGGTGCGCTATACGCTCGACGACGACGGCACGCTCACGATCGAATACGAGGGCGTGGCCGATGCGCCCACGCCGCTCAATCTCACGAGCCACGGCTACTTCAACCTCTCCGGCGAAACGAGCCCGGACATTCGCGGCCACGTGCTGACGATCGACGCCGACGCGTTCCTCGAAGTCGATCCTCAATTGATTCCCGAGCGCATTGCCGACGTCTCGGGCAGCGCGTTCGACTTCCGCCACGGTGCGCCGCTGGGCGCGCGGCTCGACTGGCCGAACGACCAGCTCGAACGCGCGCGCGGTTTCGACCACTGCTATGTGCTACGCGCGCCCGAGAGCACGGCGGGCACGCTGCACGCCGCGCCGGGCCGCTGGCCCGTGCGGCCGGTCGCACGCGTGTACGAGCCGGGCAGCGGGCGCGAGCTCGCCGTCTCGACCGACCAGCGCGGGCTGCAGCTTTATACAGGGAATTATCTGGAAGGTCAGCCTGGACGCCGCGGCGCGACGTGCGCGCGCTACGCGGGGCTGTGCCTCGAAGCGGGCGGCTTCCCGAACCAGATCAACATGGAAGCGCCCGCGTGCGACGAAGTGGTGCTACGGCCCGGCAAGACGTATCAACAGGTCACGCAATACCGCGTTAGCGTGCTCGACTGAAGCCAGCCGGGCGCAATCGGTCAGGCGGCCTTGTCGTACTGATAGACACCGCGGCCGGTCTTGCGGCCGAGCTGGCCCGCCGCGACCATCTCGCGCAGCAGCGGGCACGCGCGATACTTCGAGTCGCCGAAGTCCTTCAGGAACACGTCCATCACCGAGAGGCACACGTCGAGGCCGATCAGGTCCGCCAGCGCGAGCGGGCCGATCGGGTGACTGGCGCCGAGCTTCATGCCGGCATCGATTTCCTCGGCGCTCGCAGTGCCTTCCGCTAGCACGAAGAACGCCTCGTTGATCATCGGCACCAGAATGCGGTTCACGACGAAGCCGGGCGCGTTCTTCACGGCGATCGGCGTCTTGTCGAGACGCTGCGCCATTTCGCGCACAGACTCGGCCACCTCCGCGCGCGTTTGCAGGCCGCTGATCACCTCGACGAGCGGCATCATCGGCACCGGGTTGAAGAAGTGCATGCCGATGAAGCGCGACGGGTCGGCGAGCGTGCTCGCGAGCGCCGTGATCGAGATCGACGAGGTGTTCGACGCGATGATCGCGTCGGGGCGGGCTGCGGCCTCGATCTGCTTGAGAATGCGCGTTTTCAGCTCGGCGTTCTCGGTCGCCGCCTCGATCACGAGATCGACGCCCGCGAGACGCTGGTAGTCGGTGGTCGTTTCGATTCGGGCGAGCGCGGCGTCGCGCACGCCCGCATCGAGCTTGCCCTTCGAGACGAGCCGCTCCAGGCTGTGCGTGAGCGTCGCGACGCCCTTGGCGAGCGCCGCATCGGTGACGTCGATCATCACCGCCTTGAGCCCCGCCACCGCCACCGCCTGGGCGATGCCGTTGCCCATCGTGCCTGCGCCCACGATCCCTACCGTTTCGATTGCCATGCCTCTTCCTCACTCCTTGTCTGCGACCCCGGCGAGTCGCTATGGGAAATGCCGGTCATGCGGCGCTACGCGTGGTGCACCGCACCAATACCCACAGTGTAACGGGTAGTGGGAATTGGCCGGAACTCGCGTGACGGGGGGCCCCCAGCCGAATGCCTGCGCAGCGGCGCGAAAAGACGCTGGCCGTCAGACACCGCCGAGACGGCCGTAGTCGATTGGCGTGCGCGTATAGAAGAGTTCGACGCCACCCGCTTCCAGTGTGACGAGGAGCGCGTCGATGGAGGGCTCGTCGGCGACGATCAGCACCACAGCGGGCTCGTCGGCCAGATCGAAGAAGTGAGCGGCATGCATCTTTCCGTGGGCGTCGAGGCCCTCGTAGCCTTCCAGCACGGTCACGCCGAAGACACCCTGCGCACGCGCGGCGTCAATGATCCAGGAGACCGCGGACTTGTGGCCCTTCTTGTGTTTGCGGCTCGTGTAGAGCGTCAGTTGACTGCCTGCGGGCATGGGGCCCTCCATGCGCTCGGAAGTACGTCGAATGGTCGGATGAGCGCCGCGCGACGGGCGGCATGCAAAAAAATTCTAGCACGCGTCCTTTCGGGTGCCGGCGCGCCGACGGTTATGGTCTGACTCCGAACTGCAACGACGTCGACGTCGCGCGCTCGGGCGTTTGCCGTACAGGCGAGAGAAAAAGAAAGCCCACGCCCGCCGCGATGAAGGGCTTAATGCTCGGCTGTACCCAAATTGAGGACAGACGGCGCGCGCGCCCCTCGCATAATCCGCGTGAATTGTGATCCGCGGCAAACAACAACGCCATAAGCCTTGCCACGCTCACGTCCCGGTGCTTAGGAGGAGACACATGAGCCCAATCCCGCAAGGGCATGCTTCGCGCGTGCCGCACATGTCCGCGCAAACGCAGTCAAACTGCGCAGCCGCCACCGAACAGGTCACCCGCAAGGTCTCGCGCCATTTGCTCGGTTTCCTGTTCCTGCTGTTCGTCGTGTCGTTTCTCGACCGCATCAACATCGGCTTCGCAGGCCTGACGATGATGAAGGACCTCGGCCTGTCGAGCACGCAGTTCGGCTTCGCCACCACCCTCTTCTACGTCGCCTATATCGCATGCGGCATTCCGGGCAATCTCATGCTCGCGCGCATCGGCGCGCGCCGCTGGATCAGCTTCATCATGATTGCGTGGGGCCTCGCCTCCACCGCGACGATGTTCGCCACCAACGCCACCACGCTCTACTGGCTGCGTATGCTGGTTGGCGTGACCGAGGCAGGCTTCTTGCCCGGCATGCTGCTCTATTTGACCTGCTGGTTCCCGAGCGCGTGGCGCGCGCGGGCGAATGCCCTCTTCATGATCGCCATGCCCGTGACGGCTGCACTCGGCTCTGCAGTCTCGGGCTATATCCTCAAGCTCGACGGCCATGCAGGACTGGCCGGCTGGCAATGGCTCTTCGTGCTCGAAGGCATGCCGGCTGCACTGCTCGGCTGCGTGGCGTTCTTCTACCTGGACGACACGCCACGCGCCGCGCGCTGGCTCAGCGCGGAGGAAAAACGCACGCTCGAAGCCGCGCTCGCCGAGCCGGCCGACGACGCGCTCGCTTCGACCACGGCGCACGCAGCGAACGAACGCAGCCTTTGGCAGCAACTGCGCTCGCCGGTGGTTCTGCGCTTCGCGGCGGCGTACTTCTGCCTCGTCAACACACTCGCCATGGTCGCCGTGTGGGCGCCGCTGATCGTGAAGGGTTTCAGCGCAGGGGCGAGCAACGTCACCGTGGGCCTCGTCGCGACGATTCCGCAGCTCGTCACGATCGTCGCGATGATCGCGTGGGGCCGCCGCTCGGACCGGCGCCAGGAACGCAAATGGCACCTTGCCGCGCCGATGCTGCTCTCGGGGATTGGCTGCGTGTTGACGGCGCAAGGCGGCGCACCGCTCGTGCAGCTGCTCGGCGTGTGCCTCGCATCGGCGGGGTCGTACACGGCGATGTCGATCTTCTGGACCACGCCCGATCAGGCGTTCACGCCGCAAGCGCGCGCGGTGGGCATCGCGGTGATCAATGCGATCGGCAATATCAGTTCGGCGGCCAATCCGCTCGTCGTGGGCTGGCTCAAGGATGCGACGCACAGCTATGCGGCGGGGCTCATCTATTCCGCGGTGCTGCTCGTGCTGGGAGCGGTGATCGTTGCGACGTTGCCGATTGGGCGCAGCGGTCGTGAGAAGGAAGTCAAAGCCGCGCCGCGTGCGGTGGCTTGAGCAAGCTGGCAGGTGTGAAAAACGCGCGACGGCAGTCGCCGCGCGATTTCGTGGATCCTGCGCGCAAGGCAGTGTGCCGCGCGGCGCGCACAGCGCACGCAACGCACTATGCGCTGTCTTGCTAGCGCTCCGCGCCTGCTCCGCTGCGACGCGCGGTGAAGCCCGGCAAGCGCTTCACGAAGCCAGTCGCGAGCGCCGTGCCCACGAGAATCGCCGCGCACGCTTCGACCATGCCCATCGACACGCGCTCGCCGAGAAAGAGCGCGCCCCACAGAATGCCGAAGATAGGGATCACGAACGTCACCGTGATTGCGCGCGCCGGGCCCACCGCTGCGATCAGCCTGAAGAACAACAAATAGGCTACACCGGTGCACGCTACGCCCAGGCCGAGCACCGCGCCCCACGCATGCAGTGAGACTGGCGCTGCGGGCCAGGTGACCAAAGCGATAGGCGCGAGCACGAGAGTCGCGCCCGTCATCGTCCCGGCAGCGACCGTGAGCGGATCGGCGCCCGTGAGATGACGCTTCGTGTAGCTCGCAGCCACGCCGTACAGCGCCGCTGCGACCAGCGCAGCAAGGGCGGCGAGTACGGCGCTCGTGGAGGACGCGCCGTCGCCGGCGTGCGTCACGACCTGATCCCAGACGAGCGCGAGCACACCCGCGAAACCGATTGCCAGCCCGACCACACGCAACCCGCTCAGACGATCCTTGAGCCAGACATACGCAACGACTGCGCCCCACAGCGGCGTGGTCGCGTTGATCACAGACGTAACGCCCGCGGAGAGCGTGAGCTCGGCCCACGCGAAGAGGCAGAACGGTGCGGCCGAATTGAGGATGCCGACGACGAAGAGCGGCCATGCGCGTTCGCGCAGCGTGCCGAGCGCTTCACGTGCAGGGCGCCGCGAGAACAGCACGAGCAGAAGGAACAACGCGCCGATGCCAACGCGCAGCGCCATGAGCGGCGCGACGCCGAAATCGGTCACGCCGACACGGATGAACAGAAACGACCCGCCCCATAGGGCGGCGAGAATGACCAGCTGCACGAGTTCGATCGGGTTCATGTGAAGTGACGCTGTATGGGGTTGCGCGCGGGCGCGCGATGCGACGTATCACGGGCGCGAAGTACGCGTATCGTAAGGCGAGCGGCACGCGCCGTATAACGAAGGATTCTCACCGATATGTGAGAAAAATTGACAGCCGGATCTTGCGGTGTCATCGCGCCACCTGTTTTGCAGCGCGCCAAAAGACAAAGCCCGCGTAATCTTTCGATTACGCGGGCTCTATTTTCTGGTCGGGGCGAGAGGATTTGAACCTCCGACCACCTGCACCCCATGCAGGTACGCTACCAGGCTGCGCTACGCCCCGAGAGCTAGAAAGTATAACAGAGAGTTTCTCTAATTAGAACCGCTTCGCACGTAATTCGTGAACGACTCACATGCATGCGTTCTGAGAGGTGTATCAACGCCCGAGCGCATCGAGCACGTGCAGCAATTCCTTGCGCAACTGGTCGACGTCCACGAGCGCTGTCGTGCCTTCAGAAGCTTGCGCACCCACCGCTTCCGACTGCCCCGCTTCATCGGCCGCCGCCCCATGGGAATCGAGCCGATTGCGCGCGCCGTTGATCGTGAAGCCCTGCTCGTAAAGCAGTTCGCGAATGCGACGGATCAGCAATACCTCGTGATGCTGGTAATAGCGGCGATTGCCGCGCCGCTTCACCGGCTTCAACTGCGTGAACTCCTGCTCCCAATACCGAAGTACGTGTGGCTTCACGCCGCACAGCTCGCTCACCTCGCCAATGGTGAAGTAGCGCTTGGCGGGTATGGGAGGCAAGACGACCTTTTCGCTTGTCGATGTCATCGCCGGTTTGCCGTCGTGGTGGTTGCGCAATGAGGCGTCGCCGCCTGGGTCCTTGAAGTCCGCTCTTTCTACTTATTCGTTCACGCCCGCCATATTGCCACCGCCGCGGGCAGACAAGCTCAACGCATCAACGCGGGAAGCTTGCCTCGGCGCCGCTCTCCACGAGCGCCTTGAGCTTCTGGCTCGCATGGAACGTCACCACGCGACGCGCTGCGATGGGGATCGCCTCACCCGTTTTCGGATTACGGCCGGGGCGTTGCGGCTTGTCGCGCAACTGGAAATTGCCGAAGCCGGACAGCTTCACGCTGTCGCCGCTTTCCAGCGCGTCGCGAATCACTTCGAAGAAGGCTTCGACCATGTCTTTCGCTTCGCGCTTGTTGAGCCCAACATTGTCGAACAGCAGCTCTGCGAGTTCGGCTTTGGTCAGCGTGGGCGTGTCGTTCGTGGCGCTTGCCGACGAGGCAGGAATGTCGCGAATCATGGCGCTACGCTGTGCCGCAAGAAGGGCTTCGAAATCACTCGAGTTCATTTCGTTCATCTATCTATGAAATGGCGCGCTTTCGGTTGCGAAGTTGATCTGCAACCTCGCAAACCAGAAAGCGATGTCGGTACGTGATGAGCCGAGGAGCTTATCCGCGCAACCGGGCGCCATACACTCGAGCCAGGCGATCCACCAGGGACTTGATGGCCGCATCGACCGTTTCGTCCTGAAGGGTTCCGCCAGTATCTTGCAGGGTCACCCGGAAGGCAAGGCTTTTCTCGTCCGCGCCAAGTCCGGAAGTATTTGATTTTGCACGAAATTCATCGAAAAGCGCAACCCTCTGCACAATCCGGCAAGCCTCGTCTTGCAGGCCTTTCTGGAACTCGTCGAGCAGTGCTTGCACCTCGATCTTTTGATCGACAACAAGAGCGATGTCGCGACGGACCGGCGGGAATTTCGAGACTTCAGTAGGCGTGGGCAGCTCGCGCGCCATCAGTGCGTCGGCCTCGACCTCGAAGAGCATCGGTGCGTGCGGCAGGTCGTACTTCTGCATCCAGCGCGGATGCAGCTCGCCAATCCAACCCACCGACTTGCCATCGACTTCGATGCGCGCGCTACGTCCCGGATGCAGCGCCGGGTGCTCGGCCTTCACGAAACGCGGCGCCTTGGCCGCGCCAAGCGATGCGAACAGCGCTTCGAGATCGCCCTTCACGTCGAAAAAGTCGACGCCGCGCGTCTGCGCGCCCCACTGCTCTTCGAGCGCGGGACCGTAGGCGAGTGCGCCAATCATCTTCGGTTGTGCGAAACCTTCCACCGCCATCTCGCCGGCCTTGATCGACGGATCGTTCAGGAACACGCGGCCGGCTTCGAACACGCGCACGCGGTCGGCGCGGCGGTTCAGGTTATGGCGCAGCACGTTGATGAGGCTGCCGAACAGCGTCGTGCGCATGACCGAGAGCTGGCTCGCGATCGGGTTCAGCAGCTTCACGGGATTCGCGTTGCCCGCGAAGTCCTGCTCCCACTCGGCGTCGACGAAGCTGAAGTTGATCGTTTCAGCGTAATCGCGCGCGGCAAGCGCGTGACGAATGGCGTGAATCGAGCGGCGCGTTTCGTTGGTCGCGCGCATTTCGCTGCGCGCCACCGGCGGCAGCGCGGGAATCTTTTCGACGCCATAGATACGCGCGACTTCTTCGATCAAGTCTTCTTCGATCTCGATGTCGAAACGGTACGGCGGCGGCGTCACGCTGAAGCGCTCGTCGCCCGCATTGTCCACGCTGCGCGTGAACGTGAGACCAAGGCGCGTGAAGATTTGCGCGATCTCGTCGGCACTGATCTTCACGCCGATGATGCGGTTCGCACGCGCGACGCGCATCGTCACCGGCTCGCGCTTGGGCACGTTCACGGTTTGATCGTCGATCGGGCCGGCTGCGCCGCCGCAGATGTCGAGGATCAGTTGCGTGATGCGCTCGATGTGCTCGACCGTCGTCGACCAGTCCACGCCGCGCTCGAAACGATGGCCTGCATCGGTCGAGAAGTTGTAGCGGCGCGAGCGGCCACGAATGCTGTCCGGCCACCAGAATGCGGCTTCGAGATAGATGTTCGTGGTGTCGAGCGTGACGGCCGTGCTGTCGCCGCCCATGATGCCTGCAAGGCTTTCGATCTCGCGGTTGTCGGCGATCACGCCGACCGTTTCATCGACTTCGACCGTATTGCCGTTGAGCAGCTTGAGCGTTTCGCCCTTCTTGCCCCAGCGCACGTCCATCGAACCGTGGATCTTGTCGAGATCGAACACATGCGACGGACGGCCCAGTTCGAGCATCACATAGTTCGAGATGTCGACGAGCGCCGAGATGCTGCGCTGGCCCGAGCGCTCGAGGCGCTCGACCATCCACAGCGGCGTTTTCGCGTGCGCGTTCACGCCGCGGATCACGCGGCCCGAGAAGCGGCCGCACAGGTCCGGCGCCGAGATCGTCACGGGCAGCTTTTCATCGAGCTTCACTTCGACCTTCGGATACACAGGCGCCTGCAGCGGCGCGCCGGTGATCGCAGCGGTTTCGCGCGCGATGCCGTACACCGAAAGGCAATCGGCCTTGTTCGGCGTGAGCTTGATTTCGAAGATGGTGTCGTCGAGGTTCAGCGCTTCGCGGATGTCCTGGCCGATCGGCGTGTCTTCCGGCAGGATCATCAGGCCGCTGTGATCTTCCGAGAGCTTCAGTTCGCGCGCCGAGCACAGCATGCCCTGGCTTTCCACGCCGCGCAGCTTCGACAGCTTGATCGCGAAGGGCTTGCCGCCCTCTTCCGCGGGCGGCAGTTCGGCGCCCACGAGCGCCACCGGCACCTTGATGCCGGGCGCGACATTGGGCGCGCCGCAGACGATCTGCAGCGTCGCGCCGGTGCCGGCATCGACCTGCGTGACGTTGAGCTTGTCGGCGTCCGGGTGCTTCACGACTTCGAGCACGCGGCCCACGACGATCTTCGTGGTGGGCGGCGCGGCCGGGCTCAGGCCTTCGACTTCGAGGCCGGCCATCGTGAGCGCGTGGGCCAGTTCATCGGTCGTGAGCTTCGGATCGACAAAGCTTCTCAGCCAGGATTCGGGGAATAGCATTTGGTTTTACGTTCCAGACAGATTGTGACCGTCGCGAAGCGGGTTCTCGCGCACCTTCATCCAGTGCTGCGTCCGCCTCGCGCTCTGCAAGCGAGTGCGTCGCTCCGTTCAGGCGAACTGACGCAAGAAGCGCAGATCGCCTTCGAAGAACAGGCGCAAATCCTGCACGCCATAACGCAGCATCGTCAGGCGTTCGAGGCCGCTGCCGAACGCAAAGCCGATGTAGCGCTCCGGGTCGAGGCCCATGTTGCGGATCACGCTCGGATGCACCTGGCCCGAACCCGAGATCTCGAGCCACTTGCCGGCGTTCTTGCCTTGCTCGAACATCATGTCGATTTCGGCCGAGGGCTCCGTGAACGGGAAGTACGACGGACGGAAGCGCACCTTGATGTCGTCACGTTCGAAGAACTTCTTGAGGAAGTCGGTGTAGACACCCTTCAGGTCAGCGAAGCTGATGTTCTCTTCGATCCACAGGCCTTCGACCTGGTTGAACATCGGCGAGTGCGTGGCGTCGCTGTCAACGCGATACGTGCGGCCCGGCACGATCACCTTGATAGGCGGCGTGTGCGTGCGCGCATAGCGCACCTGCATCGGACTCGTGTGCGTGCGCAACAAAAGCTGACGGCCATCGGCGTCCTTGCCGTCCACGTAGAACGTGTCCTGCATCGAGCGCGCCGGATGGTTTTCCGGGCTGTTGAGCGAGGTAAAGTTGTACCAGTCAGTTTCGATCTCGGGACCGTCGGCCACGTCGAAGCCGATCGAGCCGAAGATGCGCTCGACGCGTTCCCACGTCTGCATCACGGGGTGCAGGCTGCCCGTACCCGTGCCGCGGCCCGGCAGCGTGACGTCGATCGCCTCGGCGGCGAGACGCTGGTTCAGGAGCGCGTCGGCGAGTGCCTGGCGGCGCGCGTTGAGTGCGGCTTCCACCTGCTGCTTGACGGCGTTGATGCGCGCGCCTTCGGTCTTGCGCGTTTCCGGGTCGAGCTTGCCGAGACCCTTGAGCAGTTCGGTCAGCGCGCCGGACTTGCCGAGAAAGCGGGCCTTTTCGTTTTCAAGCGTGTTGACGTCGGGGGCGGAAGCGAACGCGCCTTGCGCGTCGGCAACAATCTGGTCCAGATCCATTGATCCCATCTTTTCAGCGTCAGAGTTTGAGACTTGGAGCATCTCCGCGCTTACGGCACGCCAGACGCGAGCGAGGCGATGACGGCGCGAAGACACTGCATGAAGCGGCGCAAGAAGCGTAATTACCAACAAAAACGGGGCTCGGTGAGGAGCCCCGTTTTTGTTGCAGCATCACCGAAACAACCGGACGCTGCTGCAACGAACCTGCGCAATACCTGCTATCAGGCAGCGACGGCGGCCTTCACCTGCTTGACGATCGCAGCAAATGCAGCCTTGTCGAACACAGCCATGTCAGCCAGAACCTTACGGTCGAGTTCGATCGAAGCCTTCTTCAGGCCGTTGATGAACACGCTGTAGGTCATGTCGTGCTGACGCACCGCTGCATTGATACGCGTGATCCACAGTGCGCGGAACACACGCTTCTTGTTGCGGCGATCGCGATAGGCGTACTGGCCTGCGCGCATGACCGCCTGCTTGGCGATGCGGTAGACGTTATTGCGACGGCCGCGGTAACCCTTGGCCAGGTTGATGATCTTCTTGTGGCGGGCCCGTGCGGTAACCCCACGTTTGACTCGAGGCATGTTTCGCTCCTATGAGTTATCGGTTGAGGATTACGCGAACGGCAGCATTGCGCGCACGGAGTTCAGATCGGAATCATGAACGGCCGTTGCACCACGCAGATGACGCTTGTTCTTGGTGGTCTTCTTCGTCAGGATGTGACGCTTGAAGGCTTGACCGCGCTTGACGGTACCGCCCGGACGAACCACGAAGCGCTTTGCAGCGCTCTTCTTGGTCTTCATCTTCGGCATGACAGACTACTCCATTATTTGATGGACATGGGTGTGCGGTTGGCGCGGTGTTCACACACCTTGCCGGGACTTCCGCCCTTCGAAACCCACTCCACTTGTTTTGGCGACTGGCTGGCTTTTTGAAAAACAAGCTCGCCGCCGCTTTCAGGAAAAACGCCCGTTTGCCGCACTTCACGTGCAGCGCGCGGGCGCCGTTCCGGAACCTGCTTGCCGCCTTCAACACAATAGCGTCGAAGACGTCATTGAAAACTGCTTTTGACCGCCGCGCATCGAACAACCGCGCGGCGCGCCAATTACTTCTTCTTCTTCGGCGAGAGCACCATGATCATCTGGCGCCCTTCCATCTTCGGCATTTGCTCGACCTGACCGACTTCATCGAGGTCGGTGCGCAGGCGCTCGAGCATACGCATACCGATTTCCTGGTGAGCCATTTCGCGGCCCCGGAAACGCAACGTGATCTTCGTCTTGTCGCCATCTTCGAGGAAGCGGACGAGATTACGCAGCTTGACGTTGTAATCGCCGTCATCGGTACCCGGGCGGAATTTGACTTCCTTGACCTGGATGACCTTCTGCTTGAGCTTGGCCTCGTGCTGCTTCTTCGATTCCTGGTACTTGAACTTGCCGTAGTCCATCAAGCGGCATACGGGAGGCACCGCCTGAGGAGCAATTTCAACCAGATCGACGTCCTGCTGTTCCGACATGCGGAACGCATCGGCCAGCTTTACGATGCCGAGCGGCTCGTTCTCGATTCCGACGAGACGCACCTCGGGTGCAGTGATTTCACCGTTGATGCGATGCGACTTATCCGTAGCGATGTTACGTTTCCTCTAAAAATTAAAAAAACGAGCCGCGCTGCCGCAGTGGCTTACCTGAACGTCTTGACGTCTTCCGCAAGACGCGCTGTAAAGGCATCGACAGGCATGACACCCAGATCGACGCCGCCACGGGCACGCACGGCTACCGTTTGTGCTTCACGCTCCTTGTCGCCGACGACAAGCAGGTACGGGACCTTCTCAAGCGTGTGCTCGCGTATTTTATAGCTAATTTTCTCGTTGCGCAAATCGCCTACCACTCTAAGCCCTTGTTTTTGCAACGATTGGACCAGATTCGCGGCATATTCGGCCTGACTTTCCGCGATATTCATCACAACGGCCTGCACCGGAGCGAGCCACGGCGGCATCGCGCCGGCATGGTGCTCGATCAGAATCCCGAGAAAACGCTCCATCGAACCAAGAATGGCGCGGTGCAGCATGATCGGGCGGCGGCGGCTGTTGTCTTCGGCCACGTACTCGGCGCCGAGGCGCTCCGGCAGCACCATGTCGAGCTGCAGCGTGCCGCACTGCCACGAGCGGCCGAGCGCGTCCTTGATGTGGTACTCGACCTTCGGACCGTAGAACGCGCCCTCGCCCGGCAGCTCTTCCCACTGCAGGCCGCAGGCCGTGAGCGCATCGCGCAGGCCCTGCTCGGCGCGATCCCACGTCTCATCCGTCCCCGCGCGCGAATCCGGGCGCAGCGACAACTTGATGTCGATGTGATCGAACCCGAAATCCTTGTAGATGCTCATCGCCAGCGTGTTGAAGGCGATCGACTCGCTGATGATCTGGTCTTCCGTACAGAAGATGTGCGCATCGTCCTGGACGAAGCCGCGCACGCGCATCAGGCCGTGCAGCGCGCCCGACGCCTCGTTGCGGTGGCACGAGCCGAACTCGGCGTAACGCAGGGGCAGATCGCGATACGAGCGCAGGCCGTGATTGAACACCTGGACGTGGCCCGGGCAGTTCATCGGCTTGATCGCGTAATCGCGCTTTTCCGACTCCGTCGTGAACATGTTTTCACGATAGTTCTGCCAGTGACCCGACGCTTCCCAGAGCGAACGGTCCATGATCATCGGGGTCTTGATCTCGTCGTAGCCAGCCACGCGCAGGCGGCCGCGCATGTACTGCTCGACCTGCTGCCACAGCGTCCAGCCCTTCGGGTGCCAGAACACCATGCCCGGCGACTCGTCCTGCATGTGGAACAGATCGAGCTGCTTGCCGAGCTTGCGGTGATCGCGCTTCTCGGCTTCTTCGAGCATATGGAGGTACTGGTCCTGGTCTTCCTTCTTCGTCCAGGCCGTGCCGTAGATGCGCTGCAGCTGCTCGTTCTTCGAGTCGCCGCGCCAGTACGCGCCTGCGACCTTCATGAGCTTGAAGACCTTGAGCTTGCCCGTGGACGGCACGTGCGGGCCGCGGCACAGGTCCGTGAAGCCGCCGTGCGAGTACAGCTTGATCTCTTCCGCACCCGGAATCGACTCGATGATCTCGGCCTTGTACTTCTCGCCAATGCTCTTGAAGTAGTCCACGGCTTCGCCGCGCGTGACAACGCGGCGCGACACCGGCTCGTCCTTCTTCGAGAGCTCCTGCATGCGCTTTTCGATCTTCTCGAGATCTTCGGGCGTGAAGGGACGGTTGTACGCGAAGTCGTAGTAGAAACCGTTGTCGATGACCGGCCCGATCGTGACCTGGGCTTCCGGATACAGCTCCTTCACCGCGTAGGCGAGCAAGTGCGCCGTGGAGTGACGGATGATGTCGAGGCCATCGGCATCCTTGTCCGTGACGATGGCGAGCGATGCGTCGCGATCGATCAGCGTCGACGTATCGACCAGTTCGCCGTCGAGCTTGCCGCCGAGCGCCGCCTTGGCGAGGCCGGGGCCAATCGAAGCCGCCACTTCGGCGACCGTGACGGGATGATCGTACTGTCGAACCGAACCGTCGGGCAGACGTATCGCAACCATGTTTTTCTCCAGAAGTGCCGCGAAGGCACATCGTATTGTTCGTGGGAACAGACCGCGGAAAACTTCGCAGCGAAAAAAAATGCGGCCCCGCTTTCGAGGGGCCGCATTCACTTTTCAAACCAGACTGCAGAGGCGAAAGAGGTCCTCGACTAGCGTCGCTCCGAAGTAGTTTCGGTAAACGTTCGCGGTGTCATAACCGTAGTCGCCTTGAGCGCAGAGCGCTTTTTACTGCATGTGAAGCCTCGGCAAAACCACCGCCGCGACCTCGATTTCGTTGGTAGGCTCGATTGGACTCGAACCAACGACCCCCACCATGTCAAGGTGGTGCTCTAACCAGCTGAGCTACGAGCCTGAAGAAGAAAGATTATATGAAGTACCCGCAGACTTGGCAAGCTTTTTTTGCAGCGCGCCAATTCTGGCCGCCTCAGCCCTTGCGCGACGCCCGCTGCACCCCGCCCACCTCGCCCAGCAGCACGCAGGCGCGCTGGATCTGCGCGGAATTCGACACTTCCACCGTGAACTGCATGTACGCCGCATTGCGGCGCGACTGCGTCTTCACGCCGATCACGTTCATCTTCTCGCGCGCGAACACTTCGGAGATGTCGCGCAGCAAACCCTGGCGGTCAGTGGCCTCGATCGAAATATCGACCGGGTAGACCGACTGGCCGCGCCCGCCCATCACGTCGGCGGACCAGGTGGTATGCAGCACGCGCTCGGGCGCACGGTCGGCCATGCGCAGGAACGTCGGGCAATCGCTGCGATGAATCGACATGCCCTTGCCGCGCGTGACGAAACCGCTGATCGCGTCGGGCGGCGCGGGCCGGCAACAGCGCGCGAGCTGGGTCAGCAGCGCATCCACGCCGACCACCAGCACGCCCGACGACCCGCCATGCGCGACGTTCGCGCCGCTCGCGCGCTTGGTGAGCTGTTCGGGCGTTTCCTCCTCGGGCTCGGCCGCGGGCGCGTCGTGCAATGCGTGCTCGACATTGCGCAGGCTGAACTCTTCCTTGCCGACCACGCTGAAGAGGTCGTCGGGCGACTTGAAGCCGAGCTTGGCCGCGAGCTGATCGAGATTGACCGACGTGCGGCCCTCGCGCTGCAGCGTCTTTTCCACCATCGCGCGGCCGTTGGCGATGTTTTCCTGCGCTTCGATCGCGTTGAACCACGCGCGCACCTTCTGGCGCGCACGCGGGCTATGCAGATAGCCGAGCTGCGGATTGAGCCAGTCGCGCGACGGCCCGCCCTCCTTCACCGAAACGATCTCGACCGTCTGGCCGTTGCGAAGCTGGGTGTTGAGCGGCACCATCGCGCCGTCCACGCGCGCGCCACGGCAGCGATGGCCCAGTTCGCTGTGCAGGTGATACGCGAAGTCGAGCGGCGTCGCGCCTTGCGGCAGCGCGATCACGCGCGCCTGGGGCGTGAGAACGTAGATGTGGTCGTCGTCGAGCGTGGCCTGGCGCAACTGCTCCCACGGCTGCCGCCCGTCCGAGACATCGTCCTTCCAGGCAAGCAACTGGCGCAGCCACGCGATCTTCTCGTCGTAGCTGCTGCTTGCGCTGAACTGGCCGCCGTAGCCCTTCGCACCGGCCTCCTTGTAGCGCCAGTGCGCGGCCACGCCGTACTCGGCGAACTGATGCATCTCCTGCGTGCGGATCTGCACCTCGAACGCGCGGCCGTCGTCGCCGATCACGACGGTGTGCAGCGAGCGATATCCATTGGGCTTGGGCCGCGAGATGTAGTCGTCGAACTCCTTCGGCACCGGCTGCCAGAGGTTGTGCACGATGCCGAGCACCGTGTAGCAATCCTTGATGTCGGGCACGATCACGCGGAACGCGCGCACATCGTAAAGCTCGGAGAAGTCGATCTCCTTGCCGCGCATCTTCTTCCAGATGCTGTAGATGTGCTTGGGCCGCCCGCTCACTTCGGCGGGGATATGCGCGGCGGCAAGCTCACTCTGCAGCCGCGCGATCGCCTCGGCCACGTAGCTCTCGCGTTCCACGCGCTTTTCGTCGAGCAGCTTCGCGATGCGCTTGTAGGTAGCGGGCTCCTGAAAGCGGAACGCGAGATCTTCGAGTTCCCACTTGAGTTGCCAGATGCCCAGCCGGTTGGCGAGCGGCGCGTAGATTTCGAGCGACTCGTGCGCGATCTCGGGCGCGGGCGTGATCTTGGCCGCCGCATAAAAGCGCAGCGACTGCAGGCGCGACGCGAGCCGGATCAGCACGACGCGGATGTCCTGCGCGAACGCGAGCAGCATCTTGCGCAACGACTCGACCTGCGCGCGCCGCGCCGCCTGGGCGTCGCGCCCTTCGCGGCCGGCTTCGGGCACGGCCTGCTGCGCCGCCCGCAGGCTCACGCTGCCAAGCCGCAACAGCTTGCGCACGTCGAACACCAGCTTGGCGACTTCCGCGCCGAAGCGCGCTTCGAGCGTGGCTTCCGGATCGTCGAGATGCGGCGCGAGATTGAAGAGCGCCGCGGCGAGCACGGCAGGCGGATCGACGTTGAGCCGGCTCATGATGGACGCCGTGCCCTGCGCGTGCTCGATGAGCGGCTCGCCGGTGGAAAGACGTGCGTCGCCGGCGTGCTCGCGCACGAACGCAAGCGCGTCGTCGAGCGACGGCAGCGCGCCGGTATCGGCGGAAACCGCGGGGGCGGGAGGAACGGTGTCGCTACTCATGAGGCGATGCCCGCCGGCATGCCGGACGGGCGACAACGAAAAGGATCAAACACACTCGGTGAAACTACTCCGACTGAACGACTTGCACTCAATCGCGCTGCGCAGCCACCACGACGATCTCGACGAGGCATTCCGGATTCGCGAGCTTCGCTTCGACCGTCGCGCGCGGCGGCGTCGCGCCTTGCGCAACCCACTTGTCCCACTCGGCGTTCATGCCGGGGAAATCCTTCATGTCGGCGATATAGATCTGCACCGAGAGAAGCAGCGACTTGTCGCTGTTCGCCTCGCCCAGCAGGCGGTCGATGTGGCCGAGCACTTCGCGCATCTGGCCGGCGATGTCCTCTTTCGTGTCCTCGGCGATCTGGCCAGCCAAGTAGACGGTGCCATTGTGGATGGCGGTTTCCGAAAGACGCGGGCCAACGTGGTGACGAATGACTGCCATGAAAATTCCTGTTGAGAAGTGAAAAACGATCGACTTCCGGGCCGGCGCGAGCCAGCGCGCATGCAAGCGCACCGGAATATGCCGGCGAATCTCATATTATGACGCGCGAAGGCCCTCGCCGTCGAAAAAACGGCGCGCGATCGCGATCTGGTCGGGCGCGAGGAACGCGGGCGCATGCCCGACGCCCTCGATTTCGACGCTCGATACGTTGCGCCCGGTCTCGACCATCTTCGTGACCGTTTCGCGCGAAAGCAGGTCCGAAAGCGCTCCGCGCACGACAAGCACGGGCCCCTCGAACGCGGCGAGCGAGCGCCACAGAAACTTCTCGCCCTCTTCGTTCTGCTCCGGCGTGGTCGACTTGAAGGGTTCGGCAATGCGCGGGTCGTAGCGGTAGCGCCACTGGCCGTCCACTTCGTGCAGCAACGGCGTATTGATCTCGCGCCACTCCCCGGCGCTGAGCGGGCCGAACGAAGCCGCGAGAAGCGCCGCGTTGTCGATGCCTTCCTGAAGCGTAGCGAAAGACCCGCCTTGCCCGACGTACTCGCCGATGCGAGCAAGCGACGCGGGTTCGATATGCGGCCCGATGTCGTTGAGCAGCATGCGGCCAATGGGCGAGCCCGGCAGCCCCGCGAGCGCCATGCCGATCAGGCCGCCCATCGAGGTGCCAAACCAGTCGACTTTCTCCACGCCGGTGCGCGCGATCAACGTAACCATGTCCGCGAGGTACTGCGCGACGCCGTAGCCGCGCGGGTCGAGCAGCCACGATGAGAGACCGCGCCCGGCCACGTCGGGGCAGACAACACGGTATTCGTCGGCCATGGCAGCGGCAAAGCGGTCGAAGTCGCGTCCCGAGCGCGTGAGTCCGTGCACGCATACGAGCACGCGCGGATTGGCGGGGTCGCCCCACTCGGTGTACGCGATGCGGTGCAGGCCCGCGGGACTCAGGCACTGCACATATTGCTGGCGCGGCACGGCGGTCGATTCGGTCATCGCGGGATCCTCGCTCGAAGGCGCATCAAGACTTTCGGCCGATTGTAAACGGCTTTGCCGCGCGGCATCGGTGGCAAAGCCGCACGCAACCCGCACCGAAAAGCACGGCCAAAACGAAACGGGCGAGACCGAAGTCTCGCCCGCCGCGAATCATGCTTACGCTACGACGTTCAGCTCACCGCGCTCACATCGAGCGGCGCGCCAGTCTTGGCCTTGATCTCGTCCACCGTCACGCCCGGCGCCAGCTCGGTCACCTTCAGACCGGCATCGCTCACTTCCATCACGCCGAGATCGGTGATGATGAGGTCGACCACGCCCACGCCCGTCAGCGGCAGCGTGCAGGCGTCGAGAATCTTGTGCTGGTCGCCCTTTGCCACGTGCTCCATCAGCACGACCACACGGCCAACGCCCGCCACGAGGTCCATCGCGCCGCCCATGCCCTTGATCATCTTGCCGGGGATCATCCAGTTGGCCAGGTCGCCCTTCTCGCTCACCTGCATGGCGCCGAGGATCGCCAGGTTGATGTGGCCGCCGCGAATCATCGCGAACGAGTCCGCCGACGAGAAAATCGACGAACCCGGCAGCGTCGTCACGGTCTGCTTGCCGGCGTTGATCATGTCGGCGTCCACTTCTTCTTCGGTCGGGAACGGGCCGATGCCGAGCAGGCCGTTTTCCGACTGCAGCCACACCTCCATGCCCGCGGGCACGTGGTTGGCCACGAGCGTCGGCAGGCCGATGCCGAGGTTCACGTAGAAGCCGTCCTGCAGTTCCTTCGCCGCGCGCGCGGCCATTTCGTCACGATTCCATGCCATGGTCGGTCTCCTTGCTCAGTTGCTCGCGGCGTTGCCGGCTGCGGCGCGCACGGTGCGTTGTTCGATGCGCTTTTCCGGGTGCGCGTTGAGCACGATGCGCTGCACGAAGATGCCCGGCGTATGGATGGCGTCCGGGTCGAGCGCGCCGTTCTCGACGATCTCCTCCACTTCCGCCACGGTGATCTTGCCGGCCATCGCGCACATCGGGTTGAAGTTGCGCGCCGTGCGGCGGAAGACCAGGTTGCCCGACTTGTCGGCCTTCCACGCCTTCACGAGCGCGACATCGGCCGTGAGCGAATGCTCGAGCACGTAGTGCTTGTCGCCGAACTGGCGCGTTTCCTTGCCTTCGGCGATCAGCGTGCCGAAGCCGGTATTCGTGAAGAACGCCGGAATGCCGGCGCCGCCCGCGCGCAGCTTTTCAGCCAGCGTGCCTTGCGGCGTGAATTCGAGTTCGAGTTCGCCCGACAGATACTGGCGCTCGAATTCCTTGTTCTCGCCCACGTAGGACGAGATCATTTTCTTGATCTGGCGCGTCTCCAGCAGCAAGCCGAGGCCGAAGCCGTCCACACCCGCGTTGTTGCTGATGCAGGTGATGCCCTTCACGCCCGTATCGCGCAGTGCGCCGATCAGCGCTTCGGGAATGCCGCAGAGGCCAAAGCCGCCAACCGCGAATGTCTGCCCGTCCTTGACGATGCCTTCGAGCGCGGCAGCCGCGCTTTTATAGACCTTGTTCATCAGTGTGTCCCTTCCTCGAATGGAAATCCGCCAATCCGGTTTGTCGCGCGGACGTCGAGCGCGTCCGGATGCTCAATTCTAGTCATGCCCCGGTGGCGTTGCCGTGAAGCCGGCAGCCCGGCCGGGAGGCTCGCACGGGCCCTAACGAGCTGCGCGAGCCTTGAAATCTGCCCCTCCGATGGGTGCAAAGCGTACGCTGGCCCCCTGATGCGGCACAATACGCAAAACTACATAAAGCAATACCCGCACCGTCCGCCATGGCCGCTCCAATCCAACCCGCCGAACGCTCCGCTCTCGACTACCAGACCGCGTTCCATCTCGCGCCCATCGGCCTCGTGCTTGCGCGCGAGCGCACCATCGTCGATTGCAACGACCAGGTCGCCGCGATCTTCGGCTGCGCACGCGAGGCCCTGATCGGCCAGTCGTTCCAGGTGCTCTACCCTTCTGCGGACGAGTTCGAGCGCATTGGCGCACGCATCCCGCCGATCATGACGGCGCAAGGCAGCTACGCCGACGACCGCATCATGAAGCGCGCCAACGGTGAGCTCTTCTGGTGTCACGTCACGGGGCGCTCGCTCGACCGCGCCGAGCCACACGCGGCGGGCGTCTGGACGTTTGAAGACCTTAGCGCGACGCGACGCGTGGCCATCGAGCTCACGCCGCGCGAGCGCGAAATCGCCGCGCAGCTCGTGACCGGCAAGACCAGCAAGCAGATCGGGCGGATTCTCGATATCAGCCCGCGCACCGTGGATGTTTATCGTGCGCGCCTCATGCGCAAGTACGACACCGGCAACGCCACCGAGCTGCTGCAGCGGCTGCTCGGCCAGTAAAGGCGCGCGCCTGCGACGTAAGGCTCAGCCTACCCGGTCGGACTTGACGAGGCCCGCATGCTCGATGGTCGAGCGCAGCATGTCGGGAATCGGCACCGACTTGCCCGCCGCGTAATCGATCCACACGCAGCGTGCGTTTCCGCGTGCGTAGAGCGTGTCGGGCTCGTCGGCGCGGCGCAGCTCGAAACCGGTGTCGAAGCTGCTGCGGCCAGGCTGGCCGACCGTCATCGTGCAGACGATGTCGCCAGGGTAATGCAACTGCTTGAGGAATTCCATCGAAGCATTGACGATCACGGGCCCCTGGCCGTCGCCGCTCTCCGCGGCCACGCCCAGATGCTCGAACCAGGAAATCCGCACCTGCTCCATGTAGCGGAAGTAGACCGTGTTGTTCACATGGCCGAACGCGTCCATGTCGCCCCAACGGATCGGCATGGTCATCTCAAAAACGGGGTGGTAGTCACTCATTGCACTTCAACTTCTTGCTGTTGCGAAAAAACGGAATGCCGGCCGGCGGCCGGACTCGCCTGCACTCAGGTGAGCCCGAAGCCGTCGTCGGCGGTAATGATCGAACCGTTGATGAACGACGACTCGTCGGCGGCGAGCAGCAGCAGCAGGCCATCCAGGTCTTCGGGCATGCCGACGCGGTGGCGCGGCAGCATCGCGACGAGCTTTTGCCCCTGCTCCGTCGACCAGTGGTGATGGTTGATCTCCGTGTCGATGTAGCCCGGGCAGATCGCGTTCACGTTGATGCCGTGACGCCCCCATTCGAGCGCCATCGCCTTCGTCATATGGACGACCGCGGCCTTGCTGATCGCGTACAGGCCGATTTGCGGCAGCGCGCGCAGACCCGCCACCGAAGCAATATTGATGATGCGGTATGCCGGTTTCGGGCCGCCGCTGCCGCGCATGATCATGCGCTTGGCGACCTCCTGGGCCACGAAAAAGGCGCCGCGCGTGTTGGTGTCGAATACGTATTCGAAGTCGGCGGGCGTGACGTCGGCGAGCTTTTGCGTCGTGGACACGCCCGAGTTGTTGACGAGGATGTCGATGGTCCCCGCCTCGGTTTCCGCATGCGCGACTGCCGAGCGAATGCTCTGGTAGTCGGTCACGTCGAGCGACACGACGTGGGCGGCGCCCCCGCTCGCCTCGATTTCGGCGCGCAGTTCCTTGAGCCGCTCCACGCGGCGGCTTGCCAGCACGACCTTTGCGCCCGCCTGCGAGAGCACCTGGGCGAAGCGCTTGCCGAGCCCGCTGGAGGCCCCCGTGATCATCGCGACCTTGCCTTCCAGATTGATCGAACGGCCCATTTCCGGTTCCTGTTCAGAGGTGAATAAGCGCCAGAACGCGGCCTGACCGGCACACCAAATCTGACGCCATAGAATAGAACGGTCGTGCTAATGTTAGCCTGTTGGGTTGCGGCACGGGGAACGTTACCCGACAATACGAACCCGAAAAAAGCATTCTAATGGCAAGAGGAGCATTGATGACCCCCGCAAGTCTTTTAGAGCAATACGGTCCACGCGAGTCGATGGAATACGACGTCGTGATCGTCGGCGGTGGCCCCGCCGGGCTGTCCGCCGCGATCCGCCTGAAGCAGCTGGCCGCGGAAAAAGGCACCGAAATCGGCGTTTGCGTGCTGGAGAAAGGCTCGGAAATCGGGGCGCACATCCTCTCGGGCGCGGTCATGGATCCGCGTGCCCTGAACGAGCTGATGCCGGACTGGAAAGAGCAAGGCGCACCGCTGAACGTGCCCGTGACCGAGGACAAGTTCCTTTTTCTTTCCGAAACGGGGGCTAAATCTGTGCCGAACTGGGCACTGCCCGACAACTTCAAGAATCACGGCAACTACGTCATCAGCCTCGCCAACGTCACGCGCTGGCTGGGCCAGCAGGCCGAGGCGCTGGGCGTGGAAATCTTCCCCGGTTTTCCGGCTGCGGAAGTGCTCTACAACGACGATGGCTCGGTCAAGGGCGTCGCCACCGGCAACATGGGTGTCGGCAAGGACGGCGAGCCCACCGAGAACTTCCAGCTCGGCATGGAGCTGCACGCCAAGTACACGCTGTTCTGCGAAGGCTGCCGCGGACACCTGGGCCGCCAGCTCAACGAGAAGTTCAAGCTGGGCAAGGATTCGGACCCGCAGGTCTACGGTATCGGCATCAAGGAACTGTGGGAAATCGATCCGGCGAAGCACCAGCCGGGTCTCGTGATCCACACGGCGGGCTGGCCGCTCGAATCCGATACGTATGGCGGCTCGTTCCTCTACCACATCGACAACAACCAGGTGATGGTGGGCTTCGTTGTCGGTCTCGCATACCAGAACCCGTACCTTTCGCCGTTTGAAGAGTTCCAGCGTTACAAGACGCACCCGGAAATCCGCAAGTACCTCGAAGGCGGCAAGCGCGTGTCGTACGGCGCACGCGCGATCACCGCAGGCGGCCTGATGTCGCTGCCCAAGCTCGTATTCCCGGGCGGCGCGCTCGTGGGCGACGACGCGGGCTTCCTGAACGCCTCGCGCATCAAGGGCAGCCACGCGGCGATCAAGACCGGCATGCTCGCGGCCGATGCGGCGTTCGAAGCCGTGCAGGCCGGCCGCCAGAGCGATGAACTCGCGGCGTACCCCGAAGCGTTCAAGCAGTCGTGGCTCTACACGGAACTGTACAAGGCGCGCAACTTCAAGCAGTGGATGAGCAAGGGCCTGTATCTCGGCACGCTGATGGTGGGCATCGAGCAGAAGCTGCTGGGCGGCAACGTGCCGTGGACGCTGCATCACCAGCACCGCGATCACGAGATGCTGAAACCGGCTTCACAATGCAAGCCGATCGAGTATCCGAAACCTGATGGCAAGCTCACGTTCGACCGGCTCTCCTCGGTGTTCATCTCGAACACGAACCACGAAGAGAATCAGCCCGCGCACTTGACGCTCAAGGACGCGAGCGTGCCCGTGAACGTGAACCTGCGCACCTACGCGGGCCCCGAAGCGCGCTTCTGCCCGGCCGCGGTGTACGAGTTCATGAAGAACGACGACGGCAGCGACCGTCTGCAGATCAACGCGCAGAACTGCGTGCACTGCAAGACCTGCGACATCAAGGACCCGACGCAGAACATCGTGTGGGTCACGCCGGAAGGTGGCGGCGGTCCGAACTATCCGAACATGTAAGTTCGGCAAGCGAAAAAAAGCCGCTTCAGGTGTCAGCCTGAAGCGGCTTTTTTGTTGCCCGCGCAACGAGTGCGGCTCGCGCCGCACCGGCGAACATCACTCGTCGCTGGCCGCGATCTTCGGCGTCGTCACGACGACGTCGGCATTCTGTGCGCGGTGGCGCAGCGCGTGATCGATCAGCACGAGCGCGAGCATGGCCTCGGCGATCGGCGTCGCGCGAATGCCCACGCACGGGTCGTGGCGGCCAAAGGTCTCGACCGTCGCGGGGTCGCCCGCCTTGTCGATCGAGCGGCGCGGCGTGCGAATGCTCGAGGTCGGCTTGATGGCGATCGAGACGGTGATGTCCTGCCCCGTCGAAATGCCGCCGAGCACGCCGCCAGCGTGGTTGCCGTGAAAACCGTTCGGCGTCAGCTCGTCGCCGTGCACCGAGCCGCGCTGCGCGACGCTTGCGAAGCCCGCGCCGATCTCCACGCCCTTCACCGCGTTGATGCCCATCATGGCGTGCGCGATATCGGCGTCGAGCCGGTCGAACAACGGTTCGCCCCAACCCACCGGCACGCCGCTCGCCACCACGTTCACGCGCGCACCGATCGAGTCGCCGTCCTTGCGCAACGCGTCCATGTAGTCCTCGAGCTGCGGCACGACGTCGGCGTTGGGCACGAAGAACGGGTTCTCGTGCACGTGCTCCCAGCTCACGAACGGCACGTCGATCTCGCCGAGCGCGCGCATGTAGCCGCGCACTTCCACGCCAAAGCGCTCACGCAGCCACTTCTTCGCCACGGCGCCCGCCGCGACCGTGGGCGCCGTGAGGCGCGCCGACGAGCGGCCGCCGCCGCGATAGTCGCGAATGCCGTACTTCTGCCAATAGGTGTAGTCGGCGTGACCGGGACGGAAGGTCTCGACGATGTTGCCGTAGTCCTTGCTGCGCTGGTCGGTATTGCGGATAAGCAGAGCGATAGGCGTGCCCGTGGTGCGCCCTTCGAACACGCCCGAGAGAATCTCGACCTTGTCCTCTTCCTGGCGCTGCGTCACGTGACGCGACGTGCCGGGGCGGCGACGGTCCAGGTCGATCTGGATATCGGCTTCGGTGAGCGCCAGGCCGGGCGGGCAGCCGTCGATGACGCAGCCAATGGCCGGACCGTGGGATTCGCCGAAGGTGGTGACGGTGAAAAGCGTACCGAGCGTGTTGCCGGACATGGCGGTCGTCCAAAGTGAATCGGGGAATCCATTATTATGCCAGCCCGCGCGCGGCGACGCCCGACCGCGCGGTCGGGCGAAAGGCGGCGCGACGCCGGTTTGGGCGGCACAGCCTGCCGCCCCCCATGCCCCGCATGCCCCTTGCGTCAGCGCCGCGCGCCGCGCAGCTCCGCCACCGTCTCCTGCAAGCGCTCGAGCGTGGCGTCCGCCGCCGCGATCGGCTCGCCCACCGCGAGCGTCAAACGGCTCGTCAAACCCCGTCGTAGCGGCCGGTCCTGCCCGGATGCCGGAAAGCGCGAGAACGCGCTGCCCCACAGCCCGCGCAACGCCAACGGCACGACGGGAACCGGCGTGCGCCGCAAGATTTCGGTCACGCCGTGGCGGAACGGGTTCATGTCGCCCGTGCGCGTGAGCTTGCCCTCCGGAAAAATGCAGACGAGATCGCCCTCGGCGAGCGCAGCCGCGCACGCATCATAGGCAGCGGCAAGCGCAGCCGGATCTTCGTGAGCGGGCGCAATCGGAATGGCCTTGGCGTGACGGAACACCCAGCCGAAGAACGGCGAACGGAAGATCTGCTGATCCATGACGAAGCGGATCGGCCGCGGGCTCTCGGCCATGATCACGATCGCATCGACATAACTCACGTGATTGCAGACGAGCACCGCCGCGCCCTCTGCCGGTATGCGCTCGGTGTGCACGAGCCGCACGCGGTAGACCGTGTGCACGAGCACCCACGCCACGAAACGCAGCAGGAACTCGGGCACGAGCGTGTAGATATACGCCGCCACGACGATATTGAGCAGCGCCGTGGTGAGGAAAATGCCCGGAATACCGACGCCTGCGGACGTGAGCGCCATCGCCATGAGCGCCGAGACGATCATGAAGAGCGAATTGAGGATGTTGTTCGCGGCGATGATGCGGGCGCGGTGGCTGGGCGCGCTGCGGCTCTGGATCAGCGCGTAGAGCGGCACGCTGTAGAAGCCGCCGAACATGGCGAGCAGGAACAGGTCGGCGAGCACGCGCCAGTGCGCGGCAGTGCGCAGGAATTCGCCCACCGAAAGCAGATGCGAAGCGGCCGGCAACGCATGGCTCGCAAAGAAGAGATCGATGCCGAACACGCTGATCCCGATCGAGCCAAGCGGCACGAGGCCCACCTCGATGCGCCGCCGCGAGAGCCGCTCGCACAGCAGCGACCCCGAGCCGATGCCAAGCGAGAACATCGCGAGCAGCACGGTCACGACGTCGGGATCGGCCGACATCACATCTTTGGCGAAATTGAAGAACGACGCCAGAAACGTCGCGCCGACAAACCAGAGCCACGAGATGCCGAGCAGGCTCAGAAACACGGTGCGGTTGCCGTGGGCGAGGCGCAGGTTGCGCCAGGTTTCGGAAAACGGGTTCCAGTTGATGCGCAGATCCGGCTGCGACGGCTCGCACGGCGGCACGAAAGCCGAGGCCACCCGCCCCACGAGCGCGATGACGATGCACATGCCGCCGAGCCACCATGCGCCAAGCGGCGGCCCAGCGTCGGCATGCGCGGACGCGGGATCCATCGCCCCGATACCCGCCGCCACGCCGCCCACGATCGTGCCGAGCAGAATCGCGACGAACGTGCCCATCTCGACGAGCCCGTTGCCGCCAACCAGTTCTTCGGGCGTGAGCCGCTGCGGGAGGTACGCGTACTTGACCGGCCCGAACACCGTGGAATGCACGCCCATCAGGAACGTGCACGCATACAGCAGCGGCGCGCTGTGCATCCAGAAACCGGCCGCGCCGATCAGCATGACCGCGATCTCGAAGGTCTTGACCCAGCGCGTGAGCATCGCCTTGTCGTACTTGTCGGCGACCTGGCCCGAGGTCGCGGAAAACAGCACGAACGGCAAAATGAAAATGGCCGAGATCAGAAACGCGACCGTCTTCGGATCGACGCCGGAAAACCGCGCAGCCTGATACGTGACGAGCGACGTAAAGCCGATCTTGAACACGTTGTCGTTCATCGCCCCAAGGAACTGTGTCCAGAAAAACGGCGCGAAACGGCGCTGGCGCAGCAGCGTGAATTGCGATGCGTGATCACCCTCATGGTGCGCTTTGCGCTTGTCGCGCTGCGCCGCTGGCATCGGTCTATCGTTCATCGAGTAGGAGTCGCACTGACGGAATTCGTGAGGCCCAGACGCGAAAAAGCGCGCCTGACGCGCGCTTTTTCATGCTGACCAACCCAGGCGTTGGACGGAAGGACGGCTGCGCTCAGCGCGCCGGCTGGCGTTCCTCTTCCGGCCAGTCGCGAATATAGGCCTTGAGCAGCTTGTTTTCGAAGCCCTGCGCTTCCACCACGGCCTTCGCTACGTCGTAGAACGAGATCACGCCCATGAGCGAGCGGCTTTCCATGACCGGCAGATAGCGCACGTGATGCTCGAGCATCATGCGGCGCACTTCGTCGACTTCGGTTTCCGGCGTGCAGGTGATCGGATGATCGTCCATGACCTTGCGGATCGTCGTGGTGCCGACGCTGCCGCCGTTCGCGCGCAGCGTAAGGATGATCTCGCGGAACGTGAGCATGCCGACCAGATCGCCGTACTCCATGACGACGAGCGAGCCGATATCGTGCTCGGCCATGGTGTTGACTGCCTCGTGCAGCGCAGTATCGGGCGTGACGGTGAAGAGCGTATTGCCCTTCACCTTGAGGATGTCGCTGACACGCATGATGTGTCTCCAGGAATGCCGCTAGTAATGGGGGAAATGCTGAAAAGATGCCTACCTCATTCGATCCTAGCGGAAAGATTGTTAAAAGGAAAGCCGCGCGGCGGGCGGTCCACGGCGCTCCGAAACGTCTGCCGAAACCCGTGGCGAAAGGTTTTCCGGCGCAAGACTGGCCGCCCGCGCGGCCTCGCGGGCGGCCACGCGGGACACCCTCCATCGGGCCCGAAAAACGCCTGGCCGGGCGTCCCCGCGCCCCGCCGCCGGTGTTACGATGCCCTTCACCCTCGACACCAGGCCGGTTCGCGCCGGCCGCGCCGCCACGATGTCATCGAATCCCGATAGCCGTTTCGACACGCTCGCGCTGCATGCCGGCGCGGCGCCCGACCCCGCCACCGGCGCCCGCGCGACGCCGATCTACCTCACCACCTCGTTCTCGTTTCGCGACACCGACCACGCCGCCGCGCTCTTCAACATGGAGCGGGCGGGCCACGTGTATTCGCGCATCTCGAACCCGACCGTCGCCGTGTTCGAAGAGCGCGTGGCCGCGCTCGAAGGCGGCGCGGGCGCGATCGGCACCGCGAGCGGCCAGGCGGCGCTGCATCTCGCGATCGCCACGCTGATGGGCGCGGGCTCGCACATCGTCGCCTCGGCGGCGCTTTACGGCGGCTCGCACAACCTGCTGCACTACACGCTCAAGCGCTTCGGCATCGAGACGACCTTCGTGAAGCCCGGCGACCTCGACGCCTGGCGCGCGGCGCTGCGGCCCAACACGCGCCTGCTGTTCGGCGAAACGCTCGGCAATCCGGGCCTGGACGTACTCGACATCGAAGCCGTCGCGCACATCGCGCACGAGCACGGCGTGCCGCTCCTCGTCGATTCGACGTTCACCACGCCTTACCTGCTGCGCCCCTTCGAGCATGGCGCGGATTTCGTCTATCACTCGGCCACCAAGTTCCTTGGGGGCCATGGCACGACGATCGGCGGCGTGCTCGTGGATGGCGGCACGTTCGACTTTGAAGCGTCGGGCCGCTTTCCCGAACTCACCGAGCCCTACGCGGGCTTTCACGACATGGTGTTCAGCGAGGAAAGCACGGTCGCGCCGTTCCTGCTGCGCGCGCGCCGCGAGGGCCTGCGCGACTTCGGCGCGTGCCTGCATCCGCAGGCCGCCTGGCAGTTGCTGCAAGGCATCGAAACGCTGCCGCTGCGCATGGAACGGCATGTGGCGAACGCGCGGCGCATCGTCGAATTTCTCGCTGCGCACGAGGCGGTCGAATCGGTTGCGTGGCCCGAACTGCCGAGCCATCCCGATTACACGCTGGCCAAACGTCTGCTGCCGCGCGGCGCGGGCGCCGTGTTCAGCTTCAACTTGCGCGGGGCACGCGAGGCAGGCAAGCGCTTCATCGAATCGCTCACGCTGTTCTCGCACCTGGCCAACGTCGGCGACGCGCGCTCGCTCGTGATCCACCCTGCCTCGACCACGCATTTCCGCATGGACGCCGCGGCGCTGGCCGCCGCCGGCATCGCAGAAGGCACGATCCGGCTCTCGATCGGGCTCGAAGACCCCGCCGACCTGGTCGACGACCTCAAGCGCGCGCTGAAGGCGTCGCAGAAAGCGCAAGCGTCGAAGGCCAAGGCCGCCGGCAAGGAGGCGTCATGATTGTCGATGTCGCCGGCAAGCCGGTCTATGCCTACACGGCCTCACGCGCGATCGACCCCGCGCTGCCGTTCGCGGTGTTCGTCCACGGCGCGCAGCACGACCATAGCGTCTGGGGGCTGCAATCACGCTATTTCGCGAACCACGGCTTCAATGCGCTGGCCGTCGATCTGCCCGGCCACCTGCGCAGCGCGGGCCCGGCGCTCACGAGCATCGGCGCGCTCGCCGACTGGGTGGCTGCGCTGCTCGACGCGGTGAACGCGCCGCAGGCCTTCGTCGCCGGCCACAGCATGGGCTCGCTCATCGCGCTCGAATTCGCGGCCCGCCATCCTGAGCGCGCGCAGCGCATCGCCCTACTCGCCACCGCGTTTCCGATGACGGTCGCGCCCACCTTGCTCGAAGCCGCGCGAGAGCGCGAGCCGGAGGCGATCGCGCTCGTCAACGCGTGGTCGCACTCGACGCTTGCCGCCAAGCCGTCGAGCCCCGGGCCCGGTTTCTGGCTGCGCGGCATGAACCAGCGGCTGATGGAGCGTGTCGCCGCGCGCGGCGAAACGCAGCTTTTCCACACCGATTTCGCGGCGTGCAACGCTTACGCGGATGGCCTCGCTAGTGCAGCGAAGGTGCGCTGCCCGGTGCGCCTGATCGTCGGCAAACGCGACGCGATGACGCCCCCACGCGCGGCGCGCGCCCTCGCCGACGCCTTCGCGCAAGCCGGCACGCCGGTGGACACCGTCACGCTGGACGCGGGCCACGCGCTGATGACCGAGCAGCCCGATGCAACGCTCGACGCGCTCTACGCTTTTGCAACGCAGCAGGTGCCGCGCGTGGGCAACGGCTGAGATTTAGACGCCTGCCCTGGTTGCACGGTCGTTCGGAACGCCGGAAAATGGCCGAATCAACCATCCCCTGCGGCCCACGCAGAAAGGAGGAGACAATGCAACCCACCACGCATACCGAGCATTTTTCGAGCTTCGCGGAGTTCTATCCGTTCTACCTGAGCGAGCATAGCCATCCCGTTTCGCGGCGGCTGCATTTCATCGGGTCGCTCGGCGTGATCGGCTTCGTCTGCATGGCGATCGCCACGGGCAACTGGCTCTGGCTGCCGCTTGCCATCGTGTGCGGCTACGGCTTCGCGTGGGTCGGACATTTCAAGTTCGAGAAGAACCGCCCGGCCACCTTCCGTCACCCCATCTACAGCCTGATGGGCGACTGGGTCATGTTCGCGGATATCTGCCGCGGCAAGATCTCTCTCTGATCGCGATCGGATGCGGTGGCGCGCCTCTCGCAGGCGCGCCGTACCGTCACGCCGCCGGGTGCGGGAGCACCGGCGCGTGCTCTTCCGTTAGCGCCGGGAAACGCCGCGTCGCAATCAGCGACGCGAGTGAAATTGACAGCCTGTCGTTGTCGAGCGCGCCTAGCAGCATGGGCGCGTCGATGCTGCTCGACTTGAGCTGATACGCCAGTTCCTCGCGATCGATCGCGAAGCGGTCGAAGATGCGCGCCACCGTGATGCGCGCGGGATTGCCGATCAGCAGGAACAGCGTTTTCGCGCGGTCGTCCTGTTCGAGACGCCCCACGAGTTCATCTTCTTCGAGACCGTTGATCAGGCGTGTGACCGTGGCCAGGTCGCGCCGCAGCAGTTGCGCGAGTTGCTCGGTCGTGCGGCCCGGCTCGCCCGCTTCCCGCGCTTCGGCGAGGCCCGCCAGCAGTTCGAGCGCATCGAGCAGATCGCTGCCCGGAAAGCGCGGCCGGTCAAAGCGCCCGGTGCGGATTTCGGGCAACGCCGAGGTGATCATCGCGCCCACGAGCGTGATGAACCAGCTCAGGTACATCCAAAGCAGGAACATCGGCGCGGCCGCGAACGCGCCATAAACGGCCGTATAGGTCGGAATGCGCCGCACGTAATAGCCGAAGCCGCGCTTGGCCGCCTCGAACGCAATCGCCGCGGCGATGCCGCCCACCAGCGCGTCGCGCCACTGCACGCGGCAGTTCGGCAGGTACACGTAGAGCATCGCGAACGCGAGCGCCGTGAGCGGCAGCGAAGCGCCGAAGAGCATCCAGTCGAGAATGACCGAAACGTGCTGCTCGGTCGCGATCACGGCCGAACGCGTGAACACGTAGGAAGAGATCGACAGGCTCACGCCGATCAGGATCGGCCCGAGCGTGAGGATGGCCCAATAAACGAGCACGCGCTGCGCGAACGGCCGCGCCTTGCGCACGCGCCAGATCAGGTTGAAGGCCGACTCCACAGTCATCATGGTCATGACCGACGTGACGAACAGCACGATCATGCCCATTGTCGTGAGGCCCTTGGCCTTCGAGGCGAACTGGTTCAGGTACTTGAAGATCTGGCTGTTGATCTGCGCCGGCATGAGGTGATCGGCGAGAAAAGCCTGCAGCGAATTCTGGAACGACGCGAAGATCGGGAATGCAGTGAAGAGCGCGAACGCAACCGTGGCGAGCGGCACGAGCGAGAGCAGCGTGGTGAACGTGAGGCTGCCCGCGACCTGCGGAATGCGATCTTCGCGGCTGCGCCGCGCCGCGAAGCGAGCGAGCCGCTTCACGATGTCCAGATCGATCTTCACTGTCGACAGCACATCCATTGGCCCGTCTTCCTCGCCACCGTGAACACTTTGACTGCCGCGCGGCGGCGGCAAACCCAACCCCTATAATATCCCGTCCACCGACGAGGCCCGATGAAACCGATTCTTGTGCTCTACTACAGTCGACATGGCGCAACCCGCGAGCTCGCGCGCGCAATTGCCCAGGGTATCGACAGTGTTCCCGGCGCCGAGGCGCGCGTGCGCACGGTGCCACCCGTCTCGACGGTCTGCGAGGCCACCGCGCCCGATATCCCCTCCGACGGGCCGCCCTACGTCGAACTGCGCGACCTCGAAGAATGCGCGGGTCTCGCACTCGGCTCGCCCACGCGCTTTGGCAATATGGCCGCGCCGCTCAAGTACTTTCTCGACGGCACGACGCCCCAGTGGCTTTCGGGCGCGCTCGCGGGCAAGCCCGCGTGCGTGTTCACGTCGACGGGCAGCCTGCACGGCGGCCAGGAAAGCACACTGCTCTCGATGATGTTGCCGCTGCTTCATCACGGCATGCTGCTTGTGGGCATCCCTTACACCGAAAGCGCGCTCACGACTACGCAGGGCGGCGGCACGCCCTACGGCGCCTCGCATCACGCGCGCCACGACGCGCGCGGCCACGGCTTGAGCCCCGAAGAGAAGACGCTCGCGAGCGCGCTGGGCGTACGGTTGGCGCGCGCGGCGCTCGCGCTCGCGCCCAGCGAGCGAGGCCAGCGGCTGTGAATGCCAGCGTGGAGAGCGTCACCGAGCCCATCGCCCAGCGTCGCGGCGCCGCGCTCGGCGCCTTTGCGATGCTCGCCGCGCTCACGCTGCTGTGCATCGCGTGGGAATGGCGGCTCGCGCCACTGCGCCCGGGTGGCAGCGCGCTCGTGCTCAAAGCGGTGCCGCTCGCCATTGCGCTGCCCGGCGTGCTGCGACGCAGGCTCTACACGCTGCAATGGGCGGCGATGCTCGTGCTGCTCTACTTCGCGGAGGGCATCGTGCGCGGCATGACCGATCCCGCGCCCGGCAACCGGCTCGGCTGGGTGGAAGTCGCACTTTCGCTCGGCTTCTTCGCGTGCGCGCTTGCCTATGTCGCGCCGTACAAGCGTGCCGCGAAACGTGCTGCAAAACCTGCCGCAAAGTCCGCGAAGCGCGAGTCGGCCTGAGCGGCTCTCTCCACCGCGCACGCTGCGTGAAGGCTATCGCCGTGTCACACTAGGCGTTTGAGCTTCACGACAATCGTGCCGCGCGCCAGCCCAGCGCAGGCGCGACACTCCGAGACACCATGACCGACTCCACCCCGACCGCCAGCCCAGCCTTTCTCGACGCCTGCGCCGCCGCCATCGGCGCGCAAAACGTGCTGACCGACGCGCACGACACCGCGCCCTACCTCGCCGACTGGCGCCGCCGCTACCAGGGCGCGGCCTTCGCCGTGCTGTGCCCGGCCAACGCGCAGGAAGTGGCCGCTGTCGTGAAGCTCGCGCACGCGCATCGCGTCGCGCTCGTGCCGCAAGGCGGCAATACGGGGCTCGCGGGCGGCGCAACGCCCGACGCGAGCGGCAGCCAGGCCGTGCTGAGCCTGCGCCGTCTGAACCGCGTGCGGGAAATCGATGCGCACAACAACACGATCACCGTCGAAGCCGGCGTGATCCTCGCCGAAGTCCAGGCGCGCGCCAAGGATGCGGGCCGCCTCTTCCCGCTATCGCTCGCTGCCGAAGGCAGCTGCACGATCGGCGGCAATCTGTCGACCAACGCCGGCGGCACCGGCGTGCTGCGCTATGGCAACACGCGCGAGCTGTGTCTCGGCCTCGAAGTCGTCACGCCACAAGGCGAGATCTGGGACGGCCTGCGCGGGCTGCGCAAGGACAACACCGGCTACGATCTGCGCGATCTCTTCATTGGCGCGGAGGGCACGCTCGGCATCATCACCGCCGCCGTGATGAAGCTGCATCCGCTGCCGGCCGCGCGCGTCACCGCGCTCGCCGCGCTCGGCTCGGCGCACGCGGCGCTCGACTTCCTCGCGCTCGCGCAGCGCTACGCCGGACCGCTGCTCACGGGCTTCGAGCTGATGTCGGACTTCTGCATGCAGCTCGTCGGCCGTCATTTCCCGCAAATGCGTTATCCGTTCGCGGAGCATCACGCACAGGTCGTGCTGCTCGAACTCTCGGATAACGAAAGCGAAGAACACGCACGCGCACTCTTCGAGCGGCTCATGGAAGACGCGCTCGAACAAGGTCTCGTGGAAGACGCCGTAGTCGCCGAAAGCCTCGCGCAATCGCAGGCGTTCTGGAATATCCGCGAGCACATTCCGCTCGCGCAGGCGCAGGAAGGGTTGAACATCAAGCACGATATCGGCGTGCCGATCTCGCGTATCGGCCATTTCATCGAGGAAACCGACGCCGAGATCGCCCGCACGGTGCCCGGCGCGCGCATGGTCACGTTCGGCCATCTCGGCGACGGCAATCTGCATTACAACGTGCAGGCGCCCGAAGGCGGCGACCCGAAGCGCTTCCTCGCCGAAAACGAGAAAACGCTCAACCGTATCGTCTACGACAGCGTGGACCGCCATCGCGGCACGATCAGCGCCGAACACGGGCTCGGGCAGTTGAAGATCGACGAGAACATGCACTACAAGAGCGAGGTCGAAATTGCGCTCATGCGTGCGATCAAGACCGCGCTCGATCCGTTGAACCTGATGAATCCGGGGAAAGTGCTGCCCTGATCGAAGGAGCGAGAATCGTGGAAGACCCGGTGAAAGACTCGGTGAAAACCCCGCTGAAGATCCGCGTGCTGTCCGACCTGCATCTGGAGCAGGACGAGCCCGACACGATCCCGCATGCGCAGGCCGATCTCGTCGTGCTTGCGGGCGACATCCACAATCACGGGCTCGGTTTGCGTTGGGCGGCGGAAACGTTCGATCCGCAGGTGCCGGTGGTGTACGTGCCCGGCAATCACGAGTACTACGACGGCGATCTCGGCGCGCTGGAAACGGCGATGCGCGACGCCGCCGCCACGCTCGACAACGTGCATTTCCTCAACGACGGCGTGTATGTCGATCCGGCGGGCCGCTTCCGCGTGCTCGGCACGACGCTGTGGGCGGACTTCGCGCTCTTTGGCGCCGACGACGCCGCGCGCGAAGCCGCCATTGCGGCCGCGATGCGCGTGATGCTCGACTTTCGCGGCTTGATCCAGGTGTCCTGGCCCGATAGCCCGCAAGCGCTGGCGCGCGACTTCACGCCAGCCGACTCGCTCGCGCTCCATGCGCGTTCGCGCGCGTGGCTCGAAGCGGAACTCGCGAAGCCCTTCGCGGGCGAGACGATCGTGGTGACGCACCACGCGCCGCACAGGCAAAGCCTTGCGCCGCGCTATGCGGAAGATCAGGTGTCGGCGGGATTCGTGAGCGATCTCGACGCGCTCGTGCGCGCGCCTGTCGCGCTATGGATACATGGCCATACGCATACGTGCTTCGACTACACGGTCAACGGCACGCGCGTGGTGTGCAATCCGCGCGGCTATCGCGACCGCCGCACGGGGCAGCCGGAGAATCCGGCCTTTGCATGGGACAAGGTGGTGGACATCTAGCGAGGCGAATGCGCCTGCGGGTTTAGTGCATGCGCGCGTCGTCGCGGCGCACGCGCAGCGTCACGGGCTGCAGCTGCGCGCGGCGCATGCGCAGCAGATCGCGCGATGCCGCGATGCCGATCAGGCCCATCATCACGGCGATGCCGATCATCAGATGCGTATCCATGTCAATTCCCGGTGTTGGCAGAAAGAAGGTTGCGTGAAACAGTCCCGCTACCTTACCAAGCCGCCGCGCCGCCGGGCGTAAGCAAGTGTTGCCATCTGCGCAAGCTGTAACAGGCTGTCACAGCCCGCGCGCGCCTCTTGATCAAGCGCAGGCGCCGCCGCCTCAGGTGCGCGCGAACTGGCGCAACTCGTTCTGATCGCGTGCGAGCGTCGACGGCATGCTCTCGCGCAGCAGTTCGACCCATGTGCGGATCTTCGCGTCGAGATACTGGCGCGACGGGTACACCGCAAAGACGTTCATCTCCTGCGACTTGTACTCCGGCAGGATCCACTGCAGCTCGCCGCTGCGCAGACCGCTGATCGCCGAATAGATCGGCAGCAGGCCCACGCCCATGCCCTCGCGCACGGCCACCGCCATCGCCTCCGCCACGTTCACCTGGAAAGTCGCCGCGCCGAGGTCGACCGTGGCCTCGCCTTCGGGGCCCGTAAAGTGCCACTGGGCGGTCGGGAACACGGGCGTCACCATCTGCAGGCAGGTGTGCTGCGCGAGATCGGCGGGTTTTTGCGGCACGCCGCGCTTCTCCAGATACGCTGGCGACGCCACCGCGATGCTGAACGCGCTCGCGAGCCGCTGCGACACGAAACCCGAATCCGGCAGATCGGTCGCGACCACGAGGGCCACGTCATATCCCTCGTCGAGCAGGTCCGGCATGCGCTGCGCAAGCGTCAGCTCCACGTGCACGTCGGGATAGCGCTGCTGATACTGCCCCACCGCCGGCACCACATAGTGCTGGCCGAAGCTCGTCATGGCATGGACCTTGAGCTTGCCCGAGGGGCGCGCATGCGCGTCGCCGGCTTCCGCTTCCGCCTGATCGACGTAGGCGAGGATCTGCTCGCAGCGCTGCAGGTAGCGCTCGCCCGCCTCGGTGAGCGCGATGCGGCGCGTCGTGCGGTTCAAGAGGCGCGTGCGCAGATGCGCCTCCAGATCGGACACCGCGCGCGAGGCGTAAGCCGTGGTCGTGTTCAGGTATTGCGCCGCGCCCGTGAAGCTGCCCGCCTCCACCACCCGGACGAATACACGCATGTTTTGAAGCGTATCCATACCAATCCTCTATCTGACTCACGAATTGTTTCATATTTCGTAAGATCGATTGTCTCATGTTTCGTAAAAATGCCTTGCATCCTTACCGGTTATTCACCAATCGCGCAAAAAATATAATGACGCACAGTGATTCATAGTCAAGATAAGGAGTAAATCGTGCAGTCTCCGGTACCGAAAGGACTAGCCGCACTCACGGTTCTTACGTTCTCGTTGATAATCGCGGGCTGCGCCAGTACCGGGGGCATCGCACCGCAAGCGAAGCAGGCCGAAGCCGCGCAACTCGACGCCGGATCGGCGATCCGCGCGGCCAACACCGACGCGAGCTGGCCCGCCAGCGACTGGTGGCGCGGCTATAACGACCCTCAACTGAACGCCTGGATCGAGGCCTCCGTGGCCGGCAACCCCTCGCTTGCCGCCGCCCAGGCGCGCGTGCGCGAAGCCCGCTCGATGGTGGGCGTGGCCCAGGCCGGGCTCCTGCCGCAAATCAACGGCAGCATGTCCATCCAGCGCCAGCAATGGTCCGACAACATCTACTACGGACCGGGGTCGCTCGCGGGCTCGAACACGTGGAACAACACGGCCACGCTCGGCCTCTCGTATCACCTCGACCTCTGGGGCCAGGACAAGAACAACGCCGAGCGCGCGCTCGACGTGGCGCACGCCACGGCTGCGGACGCGCGCGCGGCGCAGCTCGAACTCGAAGTCAATGTCACGCGCACCTACATCGAGATGTCGATGAACTACGCGCTGCTCGACATTGCGAAGCAAACGCTCGGCCAGCAGCAGCGCATTCTCGCGCTCGCGCAAAAGCGTCTCGCGGGCGGCATCGGCACCCAGCTCGAAGTGAGCCAGGCGCAAACGCCGCTGCCCGAGTACGAGCGCCAGATCGACGCGCTCGAAGAATCCATCGCGCTCGGCAAGAACCAGCTCGCGGCGCTCGCGGGCAAGGGCCCGGGCGCCGGCGAATCGATTGAGCGCCCGGCGCTCTCGCTCGCCGCACCCGCGGGCCTGCCGTCGGCGCTGCCCGCGCAGTTGATCGGCTATCGCCCCGACGTGGTCGCGGCGCGCTGGCTCGTCGCCGCGCAAGCGCGCGGCATCGACGTCGCGAAGGCCGACTTCTATCCGAACGTGAACCTGCTCGTTTCGATGGGCGGCTACGCGGCGGCCGGCCCGCTGTTCCAGTTCCTCAAGTCGATGAGCGGCAGTTACGCGGCTGGCCCCGCGTTCTCGCTGCCGATCTTCGACGGCGGACGCCTGCGCGCGCAGCTCGGCGCGCAGTCCGCCGCGTACGACATCGCCGTCGATCAGTACAACCAGACGATCGTCACCGCGCTCAAGGAAATCGCCGATCAGGTCGTGCGCATGCGCTCGCTCGCGACGCAGGAAGACGATGCGCACCGCTCGGTCTCAGCCGCGCAGCGCAACTACGATCTCGCGCAGGAAGGCTTCCGCCGTGGCCTGACCGACTATGTGAACGTGCTGATTGCGCAAACGCAGCTGCTGCGCGCGCAGGAAGGCGTGGCGCACATCCAGGCCGAGCGCCTCGCCGCACACGCCACGCTCGTCGCCGCGCTGGGCGGCGGCATGATCGACGCATCGAGCGATGCCGCCGCGAAAGGCCCGACCGACGCCGAGCAACTGCCCGCGCACGGCAAGAAGACGCGCGACGTGCCGCTGATGCCCGCGGCGCTGCTCGCGCCGCACGGCTCGCATGCTTCGTCCGGTCCCGACGCCGCCGATGCCAGCGCATCGGGCGCGGCGCACTAAGGCAGCCGAAGATGCAGGCGTCCACCTCCTCACCTTCGCAGCCGGGCGGCCAAAGCCTCTATGCGGCGCTCGCCGACTGGGCGCGCACCGACGGCCTCGTCTGGATCTATCTCTTCAAGGCGATCGCCGCCGCCCTGCTCGCGCTCGGCATCGCCATGAAGCTCGACCTGCCGCAGCCGCGCACGGCCATGACGACCGTGTTCATCGTGATGCAGCCGCAAAGCGGCCCGGTGTTCGCAAAGAGCTTCTACCGGCTGTGCGGCACGCTCGTGGGCCTCGTCGTGATGCTCGCGCTGATCGGCCTCTTCGCGCAACAGCCGGAACTCTTCATCGTCTCGACGGCGCTGTGGGTCGGGCTGTGCACCGCGGGCGCGGCGCGCAACCGCAACTTCCGCTCGTACGGCTTCGTGCTCGCGGGCTATACGGCGGCGCTCATCGGCATTCCGGCCTCGCAGCATCCCGACGGCGCGTTCATGTCGGCCATGACGCGCGTGGGCGAGATCTCGATCGGCATTCTCTGCTCGGGCTTCGTCAGCGCCGTGGTGTTTCCGCAGTTTACGGGCGAGCTGCTGCGCTCGAACGTGCGGCGCCGTTTCTCGTCGTTCGTCGACTACGTGTCCGCAGCGCTCGCCGGCCGTATCGATCGTTCGCATATCGAAGCGAGCAATGCACGCTTCGTCGCCGACGTCGTGGGCCTCGAAGCGAACCGCAGCATGGCCGTGTTCGAGTCTCCCGACGCGCGCATGCGCTCGGGGCGCCTCGCGCGTCTGAACACCGAGTTCATGACGGTCTCCACGCGCTTTCACGCGCTGCATCAGTTGATGAACCGTCTGCGCGCGGACGGCTCCGTGGTCACCGTCGATGCGCTCGAACCGTACTTCCGCGAGATCGCGCCGCTGTTCGCGAAAGCGGGCGAGCCGGTGCTCACAGCCGCGGATGCAACGCACGCCTCGAAGCAACTCGAAGACTACCGCTCGGCGCTGCCGAAGCGCGTGCGCACCACGCGCGCCGAACTCGAAGCGCAAGGCAATGCGCGCCTGCTCGACTTCGACACCGCCACGGAACTGTTCTACCGCTTCGTACACGAGATGACCGAGTACACGGCCACCTACGCCTCGCTCGCCGTCGACACGCACTCGCGCGAAAAATGGATTGCGCGTTACGTGCCGAAGACGAACCTGATCGCAGCAGGCGTCTCGGGCGTGCGCGCCGCGATCGTGATGACGCTGCTCGGCGCGTTCTGGATCGCCACCGCATGGCCGAGCGGCTCGACCCTCGTGCTCAATGCCGCCGCGACCTGCGCGCTTGCCTCGGCGGCACCGCAGCCCTCGCGCATGGCGACGCAGATGGCGCTCGGCACCGTGCTCGCGTCGCTCGTCGGCATGGTTCTCACGTTCGGCGTGTTTCCGCATATCGACGGTTTCGCCATGCTGTGCGTCGCGCTCACGCCCGCGCTTGCGCTCGGCGTGTTCCTCACGACGCGCCCGAAGTACGCGGGCTACGGCGTGGGCTACTGCATCTTCCTGTGCTTTCTCGCGGGCCCGGACAACGTCGTGCAGTACAACCCGAGCAGCTATATGAACGATGCGCTCGCGCTGATCGCGTCGATGGCTGTCTCGGCGCTCGCGTTCGCCGTGCTGCTGCCGCCTTCCACGCCGTGGCTGCGTCGGCGACTGCTCGCCGACCTGCGCGGCGGCGCCGTGCAGGCCTGCCGCGCGCGCCTGAAGGGACTGCGCAACCGCTTCGAGAGCGGCGCGCGCGACCTGATGTTCCAGCTCTCGGCGATCGCCGGCAACGACGACGCGCAACGCCGCGACACGCTGCGCTGGCTCTTTTCGACGCTCGAAGTGGGCAACGCCGCGCTCGATCTGCGCCACGAACTGGCCACGCTGCCCGCGCATCCGCAGTACGCACGGGGAACGGCTTGGCGCGTGGCGATCGACGCGACGCTCAAGGCCGTGGGCGCGCTCTTCGAGCGCCCAAGCGAGGCACGTTATTGCGCCGCGCTTGCGGCAACCGTGCACGCCATCGACGCAAGCCAGAGCGTGCTGCAAGGCATGTGGAAGCCCGATGCAGCGAGCGCGGCCGAGCGTGGCGACACGCCGCCGCGCGAAGAGCGCCACCAGCTGCAGCGCATCCAGAGCCATCTGCATTTCATCCGCACCGCGCTCATCGACCCGCAATCGCCGCTCGCGGCCTATGCGGGCAGCGAGGGCGAGAGTGCCCGTCAACCTCATGAAGACAATCGGGGAGCCAATCATGCCTCGTGACGTCGCGTTTCTCGACGCCTATATCCCGGCGATCGTGCTGCTCTTCATTCTGGGCGCGGCGGTCACCTGGGTGCTCGATTCCGTGCTGGCCAGAACCGGCCTGTATCGGGTCGTGTGGCACCCATCCCTCTTTCGCGTGAGCCTGCTCGTGGTCGTGTGCTGCGTGCTCGGCCTCGCGGTTTATCACTAATTGCGCCGCTGAATGCATCGCTGAACGAATCAACCGAATCATGACAATCCGCAACCTCATTGGCTTTATCGCGACGGCCATCATCTTCGTCGTCGCCATTCTGGTCGGGCGCGTCCTGTGGGTTCACTACATGGACGAACCGTGGACCCGCGACGGCCGCGTGCGCGCCGAAGTGGTGAATATCGCCCCCGACGTCTCGGGCGCCGTGGTCGAGCTGCCCGTGAAGGACAACCAGTTCGTGCACAAGGGCGACTTGCTCATGCAGATCGACCCGTCGCACTATCAGATCGCCGTCGAGCAGGCCGAAGCCGCCGTGGCCGCGCGCAAGGCCGAGCTGACCATGCGCCAGGACGACGCGCGCCGCCGCGCGGACATGGACAGCGAAGTGGTCTCGGCGGAAAACCGCGAGAACGCTTCGCACACGGCAAACTCGGCTCAGGCGCAATATCAGCAGGCCATCGCCGCGCTCGACGCCGCCAAGCTGAACCTCGAACGCACGCGCGTGGTCTCGCCGGTGGACGGCTACATCACGAACCTGCAAGTGTTCCAGGGCGACTACGCGATCTCGGGCCAGGCCAAGCTCGCCGTGGTGGACAGCCATTCGTTCTGGGTCTACGGCTACTTCGAGGAAACCAAGCTGCCGCACGTGAAGGTGGGCAACAAGGCCGATATCAAGCTGATGAGCGGTGGCACTCTCCAAGGTCACGTGGAAAGCATCTCGCGCGGCATCTACGACCGCGACAATCCGCAAAGCCGCGAACTGCTCGCCGATGTGAATCCGACCTTCAACTGGGTGCGGCTCGCGCAACGCGTGCCGGTGCGCATCCATATCGACAAGGTGCCGGACGACATGGTGCTCGCGGCCGGCACGACCTGCACGGTGGTGGTGAAGCCGGGGACGTGATGGAACGGCGACGGAACCGGCTGACCGCGCACGCGCCGCCAGCCGGACGACGCAAAAGCGCACGCAAAAGGGGAACGCCAGTTTGGCGTTCCCCTTTTTTGTTGCTGCGCGCAGACGGAGTGTTAGCGGCTGCCGCACGTTGTTCTGACGGCCAATCGATGAGTATTGCAAAACATTGTCCTTATCACGATAAAACCTATCTCGATTGATACGCATCAACAGAGATTTCCCGAATTACTCGGATTATTCCTATTCGCAAACTCTCCCTACCCACCCTCAACGTGATCCCTCGCCTACATCGCCCCCCAGAGATCGGCAACATCCCGCAGGCAACGCGCGAGCCTGGCGCGGTGCGCGCCTTCGCGCACCGCGCGCTGGCCGGGCTCGCGAACCGCCGGACCAGCGCGCCGCAGCGCGTGGTCGTGCTCGGCCTCGGCAACGTTCAATGGGGCGATGCTGGCGTGGGCGTTCTGGCGCTAGAGCAGTTGAAGACGAATTGGCAATGCCCCGCCCAGGTCGAACTCGTGGAAGGCGGCACGCGCGGCCGTGCGCTCTTGCCCGTCGTCGAATCCACGCAGCGTTTGATCGTGCTCACGGCAATCGATTTCGGGCTCGCGCCGGGCGCGCTTCGCGTGCTCACCGGCGACGCGGCGGCTGAACGTCTCTACATGTGTCGTCCGAGCCGCCCAGGCATGGGTTTCGCCGATGCGCTCGCCTGCGCGCAGTTGAGCGGCCGCTCGCCGCGCGAGTTCGTGCTGATCGGCGTGCAGCCGCAGGCCAGCGACTGTTACGGCGCGAGCTTGTCGAGCCTGGTGCGCGCGCAACTCGATGCCACGGTCGAAGCCGCGCGCGGCTGGCTGCACCGCTGGCGCGCCGCCCCGCTGCCGCGCCTCGCGCATCCTGACCTGCGCGGCTGAAGGCCGCGTACAGCCGTCATTGAGAATCTGCGGCAGAACCCGCGGGAGAACCCGCGTTGCCCGCATGCATTGCACTGCACTATCCTGAAAAACTGCGCCAGATCCGGACGACTGCGCCGGACCACTGTGCCGGGTCCCCGCGCCGGCCGCCTGCACCATCAGCACGGGAGGAAGGCAGTCATGCGTTACCGCGATTTTCACCGCGAGTCGATCGCGAACCCCGACGACTTCTGGCGCCGCGAAGCCGCGCGCATCCATTGGGAGACGCCCTTCGACCAGGTGCTCGACCGCTCGAACCCGCCGTTCGCGCGCTGGTTCTGCGGCGGCCGCACGAACCTGTGCTTCAACGCCGTGGACCGCCACCTCACGTCGCGCGCGCACCAGAACGCGCTCGTCTATGTCTCGACCGAAACCGGCATCGAGCGCCGCTACACCTACGCCGACCTGCACGCCGAAGTGAACCGCATGGCCGCTGTGATGCGCTCGCTCGGCGTGACGCGCGGCGAGCGCGTGCTGATCTATCTGCCGATGATTCCCGAGGCCGTGTTCGCCGTGCTCGCCTGCGCGCGCCTCGGCGCGATCCACTCGGTGGTGTTCGGCGGGTTCGCCGCGCCGAGCCTCGCCGCGCGCATCGACGACGCGAAGCCCGTGCTGCTCGTCGCCGCCGACGCCGGCGCGCGCGGCGGCAAGGTGATCGACTACACGCCGCTCGTGGACGAAGCGATGGCGCGCGCCGAATTCGCGCCGCCCAAGGTGCTGCTGATCGATCGCCAGCTCGCGCCCGAGCGGCTGAACGCGCCGTATCTCGTCGATTACGAGCCGCTGCGCGAGCAACACTACGACGTCCAGATTCCGTGCGAATGGCTCGAATCGAACGAGCCTTCTTATATCCTCTACACCTCGGGCACGACGGGCAAACCCAAGGGCGTGCAGCGCGACGTGGGCGGCTACGCCGTGGCGCTCGCCGCTTCGATGGAATACATCTTCGAGGGGCGCGCGGGCGACACGATGTTCACGGCGTCGGACATCGGCTGGGTGGTGGGTCATAGCTACATCATCTATGCGCCGCTGCTCGCGGGCATGACCACCGTGATGTACGAAGGCACGCCGATCCGCCCCGACGGCGGCATCTGGTGGCGGCTCGTCGAGCAGCACCGCATCAACCTGATGTTCACCGCGCCCACGGCCATTCGCGTACTCAAGAAGCAGGACCCGGCGCTCCTGCACTGCGCCGATCTTTCGAGCCTGCGCACGCTCTTTCTCGCCGGCGAACCACTCGACGAGCCCACGGCGCAATGGATCTCGGACGCGCTCGGCAAGCCCGTCGTCGACAACTACTGGCAAACGGAAACCGGCTGGCCGATGCTCGCGATCCAGCGCGGCGTCGACCCCATGCCGCAAAAGCTCGGCTCGCCGGGCGTGCCCTGCTACGGCTACGACCTCGTGCTGCGCAACGAGCACACGGGCGAGCCCTGCGCGCAAGGCGAGAAAGGCGTGATCACGCTCGACTACCCGCTGCCGCCCGGCTGCATGCAAACGGTGTGGGGCGACGACGCGCGCTTCGTGAAGACGTACTGGGAAAGCGTGCCCGGCCAGCCGGTGTATTCGACCTTCGACTGGGGTGTGCAGGATAGCGACGGCTACGTGACGATCCTCGGCCGCACCGACGACGTGATCAACGTGGCGGGCCATCGTCTCGGGACGCGCGAGATCGAAGAGGCGATCTCGTCGCACGCGGCGGTCGCGGAAGTGGCCGTGGTGGGTGTGAACGACGCGGTGAAGGGTCAGGCCGCGCTGGCGTTCGTCGTGCTGCGCGACGCGAACGCGGCCGCCCATCCCGCCGATGCGGAAAAGCTCGCGCACGCGCTAGCCGTGACGGTGGACCGCCAGCTCGGCGCGATCGGCCGCCCCGCGCGCGTGCACTTCGTGCCGATGCTGCCGAAAACCCGCTCCGGCAAGCTACTGCGCCGCGCGATTGCGGCGCTCGCCGAAGGCCGCGATCCGGGCGAGCTGCCGACCATCGAGGACGCCTCCGCGCTGCAGTCGATTCGCGAGGCGGTCAGCGCGGGCAACAACGGTTGATCGCTTAACGCGCGAGCGGGCGGTACCCGGCGAGAAAACGCTTGAGGATGCCTGTCGAATACGTGCCCGCGATATCGGTGAGGAAGCTCGAGAACGAGGTGCTCGCGTGTTCGTCGGCGGTATCGGAGATCGTGCGCACGACCGCGCAGGGCACGTCGTACTCGTGACAGACCTGAGCGATCGCCGCGCCTTCCATCTCGACGGCGAGCGCGTCGGGCAACTGCGCGCGCAGCGCGCCCACGGCGGCCGCGCTCGCCACGAACTGATCGCCGCTGATCACGAGCCCGCGGTGCACCTGCGGCGCGACACTCGCGAGACGCGGCAACGCTGCGCCGAAATGCGCGGCGAGCGACGGGCCTTCCTCCGCGATGAAGCGCTCGCAGGCAGCGGCAAGCGCGTCGGCGAGCGCGCGGTCGGCGTCGAAGCGCGAACGCGCGAGCAGCGGAATCTCGTGGCGCGGAAAGAGCGGCTCGGCGTTCATGTCATGCTGGAGCAGCGTTTCGCCCACGACCACGTCGCCCACGTGGACGTTCTCGCCCACGCCGCCGGCCACGCCCGTAAAGACGATCGCTTCCACATCGAACGCATGGATCAGCGCACTCGCGGTCGCGGCGGCGGCCACCTTGCCCACGCGCGCGAGCGTCACCACGCAAGGCGCGCCATGCACCGTGCCGAGGTGATAGTCACGCCGGCCAAACGTGCGCGTGACGACACCCGATTCAGCCTGCATCGCCGCGATCAGATCGCCGAGTTCCTGGGGCAGCGCGGCGAGCACGCCGAGCGGACGGGCGGCCGTGCCGCTCGCCTGGATCGAAGAGTTCATCGTTGAAGGTTGTCCGTCTGGTTCGTCAAAAACTGAGGCGCGCTCACTCCACCGGCTGCAGCTTGGCCACCGCCAGCGCGAGCCACTTCTCGCCGTGGCGCTTGAAGCGCACCTGCGCCTTGGCGTCGGTGCCGCTGCCTTCGAGCGCCGTGATCGTGCCTTCGCCGAACTTCGTGTGGAACACGCCCTGCCCCACACGGAAGCCCGTTTCGGCTGCGCGCTGCTCGTTGGCGAACGCGGGCGCCGGGCTCTTGTCCGCGATATAGGCGTCGCGCTCGCGGCGGCCGCCGCCGCTCTCGCCATTGCCAGCGCCGCCCGGCTTCGAGAACCAGTCGCGGCCCCAGCCTGCGTTGTCGGAGCGTCCGCCCCAACGCGCACCCGCTTCGACCTTGGGCGTGAGCCACTTCAGCGACTCCTGCGGCAGCTCGTCGAAAAAGCGCGAGCGCACGTTGTAGCGCGTCTGGCCGTGCAGCAATCGGCTCTGCGCGAACGAGATATAGAGCCGCTCCTTCGCGCGCGTGATCGCCACGTACATCAGGCGGCGCTCTTCTTCGAGGCCGTCGGCTTCCATCGCGCTGTTCTCGTGCGGGAACAGGCCCTCTTCGAGACCGGTGATGAAGACCGCCGTGAATTCGAGGCCCTTGGCGGCGTGCACCGTCATCAGCTGCACGGCGTCCTGGCCCGCCTGCGCCTGATTGTCGCCGGCTTCGAGCGAGGCGTGCGAGAGGAAGCCCGCGAGCGGCGTCATGACGTCGGGGTTCTGCGCGGGGTCGGTGATCGTGGGCGCATCGAGCACCTCGATCTCGCCGTCCTGCGAGACAAGCTCGGGCACCGCGCTCGCACCCGGGCGCAGCGGAATCGAGCGTGCGGGCGTGTCGAGGCCATAGCCCGCTTCGCTCACGAACGCCGTGGCCGCGGTCACGAGTTCCTGCAAGTTCTCCAGCCGATCCTGCCCTTCGCGCTCGGTCTGATAGAACTCGGCGAGGCCGCTCATGCGCACCGTGTATTCGACGGTTTCCGGCAGGCTCATCTGCGCCGTCTCGGCGCGCATCTTCGCGACCAGATTGGCGAACGAACCGAGGCTCGTGCCCGCCTTGCCCGTGACGTAGGGAATCGCCGCAGCCATCGAGCAGTTGTAGAGGCGCGCAGCATCCGCCAGCTGTTCGATCGAGCGCGCGCCAATGCCGCGCGTGGGGAAGTTCACGACACGCGCGAACGCCGTGTCGTCGTTCGGATTGTCGATCAAGCGCAGATACGCGAGCGCATGCTTGACTTCCTGACGCTCGAAGAAGCGCAGCCCGCCGTACACCTTGTACGGCACGCCCGCGTTCACGAGCGTGTGCTCGATCGTGCGCGACTGCGCGTTGCTGCGGTAAAGAATGGCGATTTCGTGGCGCGCGAGTCCCTGGTTGATGAGCGCGCGAATCTCCTCGACGATCCAGCCCGCTTCCTGCGAGTCGGTCGCCGCCTCGTACACGCGCACCGGTTCGCCGTGGCCCGCATCGGTGCGCAGGTTCTTGCCCAGACGCCGCGAGTTATGGGCGATCAGGTAGTTGGCCGCATCGAGAATATGGCCGTGCGAACGGTAGTTCTGCTCCAGCTTGATCATGTGCTTCACGCGGAACTCGTTCTCGAAGTCGCGCATGTTGCCGACGTTCGCGCCACGGAACGCGTAGATCGACTGGTCGTCGTCGCCCACCGCGAAGATCGCGTTGCCCGGCCCCGCGAGCAGCTTGAGCCACGCGTACTGAAGCTTGTTGGTGTCCTGGAACTCGTCCACCAGAATGTCGCGAAAGCGCCCCTGATAGTGCGCGCGCAGCGGCGGGTTGTAGGCAAGCAGTTCGTAGCAGCGCAGCAGCAGCTCGGCGAAGTCGACCACGCCTTCGCGCTGGCATTGCTGGTCGTAGGCTTCGTAGAGCTCGACGAACTTGCGGTTGAAGTCGTCGCTCACGTCCACGTCCTTCGGACGCAGGCCCTGCTCCTTCGCGTTGTTGATGAAGTACTGCAGGTTCTTGGGCGGATACTTCTCGTCGTCGACGTTCAGACCCTTCATCAGGCGCTTGATGGCCGAGAGCTGGTCGGCGGTGTCGAGAATCTGGAAGGTCTGCGGCAGGCCCGCGTCGCGGAAATGCGCGCGCAGCATGCGGTTGCACAGGCCGTGGAACGTGCCGATCCACATGCCGCGCGTGTCGATGGGCATCATCGCCTGAAGGCGGCTCATCATTTCGCGCGCGGCCTTGTTCGTGAAGGTCACGGCCAGAATGGTGGACGGCGAAGCCATGCCCTGCTGGATCAGCCACGCAATGCGCGTGATCAGCACGCGCGTCTTGCCGCTGCCGGCCCCGGCCAGAATGAGCGCCGGTTCGTTGGGCAACGTGACGGCGGCGAGTTGTTCGGGGTTCAGGTTCGCGAGCAGTTCGGGCATGGGCTGAAAAGGAGCGTGCCCCTGGGGACATCACCGCAGGGACGTGGCGCGCGGCAAAGGCGCGCCGTTGAATGGCAGACCGCCATTATAAGTGCGCGCGCACGCGGCGGCTCGGGCAGCCCGGGCGTCGCGCGTCGGCCCGCGCTTGGCCCGGCCTCGGCTGGCACGTCGGCTCCGACAGGACTTCCCCTTATAATCGAACGTTTCCGCATCCTTTTTTCGGCAGATTCCACCCATGAGCGACAGCACGCTAGCGAAAAGCTTCGAGCCCCAAACGATCGAGGCCCATTGGGGCCCCGAATGGGAGCGTCGAGGCTACGCCGCCGCGACCTTCGAGCCCGGCCACAAGAACTTCTCGATCCAGTTGCCGCCGCCCAACGTCACCGGCACGCTGCACATGGGGCACGCGTTCAACCAGACGATCATGGACGGCCTCGCGCGCTACCACCGCATGCTCGGCGAGAACACGCTGTGGGTGCCGGGCACGGACCACGCGGGCATCGCCACGCAAATCGTCGTGGAGCGCCAGCTCGACGCGCAGAAGATCTCGCGCCACGATCTCGGCCGCGAGAAGTTCGTCGAGCGCGTATGGGAGTGGAAGCAGCAGTCGGGCTCGACCATCACGGGCCAGGTGCGGCGTCTGGGCGCCTCGATCGACTGGTCGCGCGAATACTTCACGATGGACGACAAGATGTCGGCCGCCGTGCGCGACGTGTTCGTGCGCCTTTATGAACAGGGCCTGATCTACCGCGGCAAGCGCCTCGTGAACTGGGACCCGGTGCTGCTCACCGCCGTCTCGGACCTCGAAGTGGCGAGCGAAGAGGAAAACGGCAACCTGTGGCACCTGCGCTACCCGCTCGCGGACGGCTCGGGCCACCTCACGGTCGCCACCACGCGCCCGGAAACCATGCTCGGCGACACGGCCGTGATGGTGCACCCGGAAGACGAGCGCTATGCGCACCTGATCGGCAAGACGGTGAAGCTGCCGCTCGCGGACCGCGAGATCCCCATCATCGCCGACGAATACGTGGACCGCGAGTTCGGCACGGGCGTCGTGAAGGTCACGCCCGCGCACGACTTCAACGACTACCAGGTGGGCCTGCGCCACGGCCTGCCGATGATCGAGATCCTCACGCTCGACGCGAAGATCAACGACAACGCCCCGGAAAAATACCGCGGCCTCGACCGCTTCGAGGCGCGCAAGCAGGTGGTGGCCGACTTCGAGGCGCTGGGTCTGCTCGACTCGGTCCAGCCGCACAAGCTCATGGTGCCGCGCGGCGACCGCACGGGCGTGGTGATCGAGCCGATGCTCACGGACCAGTGGTTCGTCGCGATGACGAAGCCGGCGCCCGAGGGCACCTTCAACCCCGGCAAGTCGATCACCGAAACCTCGCTCGACGTGGTGCGCAGCGGCGAGATCAAGTTCGTGCCGGAGAACTGGACGACGACCTATTACCAGTGGCTCGAGAACATCCAGGACTGGTGCATCTCGCGCCAGCTCTGGTGGGGCCACCAGATCCCGGCGTGGTACGGCGAGAACGGCGAGATCTTCGTTGCGAAGAACGAGGAAGAAGCGCGCGCGCAAGCCGACGCCAAGGGCTACAAGGGCGCATTGAAGCGCGACGAAGACGTGCTCGACACGTGGTTCTCGTCGGCGCTCGTGCCGTTCTCGTCGCTCGGCTGGCCCCAGGAAACGCCTGAACTGAAGGCCTTCCTGCCCTCTTCCGTGCTCGTCACGGGCTTCGACATCATCTTCTTCTGGGTGGCGCGCATGGTCATGATGACCACGCACTTCACCGGCAAGGTGCCGTTCGACACCGTGTACGTGCACGGCCTCGTGCGCGACGCCGAAGGCCAGAAGATGTCCAAGAGCAAGGGCAACACGCTCGACCCGATCGATATCGTCGATGGCATCGACCTCGAAGCGCTCGTGGCCAAGCGCACGACCGGCCTCATGAATCCCAAGCAGGCCGCGACCATCGAGAAGAAGACGCGCAAGGAGTTCCCGGACGGCATTGCCGCGTTCGGCACCGACGCGCTGCGCTTCACGATGGCTTCCATGGCCACGCTCGGCCGCAACGTGAACTTCGACCTCGCGCGCTGCGAGGGCTATCGCAACTTCTGCAACAAGCTCTGGAACGCCACGCGCTTCGTGCTGATGAACTGCGAAGGCCACGACTGCGGTTTCAGCAAGCCGGGCGATTGCCAGCCCGGCGATTGCGGCCCCGGCGGCTACACCGACTTCTCCCAGGCCGACCGCTGGATCGTCTCGCTCCTGCAACGCGTGGAAGCCGAAGTCGCGAAGGGCTTCGCGGACTATCGCTTCGACAACGTGGCCAACGCCATATACAAGTTCGTCTGGGACGAATACTGTGACTGGTATCTGGAACTGGCGAAGGTGCAGATCCAGACGGGTACGCCCGAGCAGCAGCGCGCCACGCGCCGCACGCTGCTGCGCGTGCTGGAAACGGTGCTGCGCCTGGCTCACCCGGTGATTCCGTTCATCACCGAAGCGCTGTGGCAGAAGGTGGCGCCGCTCACCGACGCGTACCCGCAAGGCGCGGCCGAAGGCGAGGCATCGATCATGATGCAGCGTTACCCGGTGGCCGAAGCGAAGAAGATCGACGAAGCCGCTGAGCAGTGGGCCGCCGACCTGAAGGCCGTGATCGACGCATGCCGCAACCTGCGTGGCGAAATGGGCCTCTCGCCCGCCACCAAGGTGCCGCTGCTCGCCACGGGCAACGCCGAGCGCCTCAAGACGTTCGCGCCTTATGCGCAGGCGCTGGCGAAGCTTTCGGAGGTCCAGATCATCGCCGACGAAGCCGCGCTCGACGCCGCCTCGGCAGGCGCGCCAGTTGCTATCGTAGGAACGGACAAGCTCGTGCTAAAGGTGGAGATCGATGTCGCCGCCGAACGCGAACGCCTGTCGAAGGAAATTGCCCGCCTCAGCAATGAGGTGACGAAGTGCAAGGCCAAGCTAGGAAATGACAGTTTTGTAGCAAAAGCACCGCCCGCAGTCGTTGAGCAGGAGCAGAAAAGACTGGCAGAATACCAGGCAACGCTGGACAAGCTGACCGCGCAACTCACGCGGTTGCCGGCCTGAGCGCCATACCGGCCAAAGGCTGTACCGTGTGACGTCGCACCCGCGGCGTCACACGAGCACCAGGACAGGGACTAAAGACATGCTGAAAGTGACAAAAGCGGTATTCCCGGTAGCGGGCCTAGGCACGCGCTTCCTTCCGGCCACGAAAGCCAGCCCGAAGGAAATGCTGCCCGTGGTCGACAAGCCGCTCATTCAGTACGCGGTCGAAGAAGCCGTGGCTGCGGGCATCACGGAAATGATCTTCGTGACCGGGCGCAGCAAGCGCGCGATCGAGGACCATTTCGACAAGTCGTATGAGATCGAGGCCGAACTCGAAGCGCGCGGCAAGGCCAAGCTGCTCGAACTGGTGCGCAACATCAAGCCGAACAACGTCGACTGCTTCTACGTGCGTCAGCCGGAGGCGCTCGGCCTGGGCCACGCCGTGCTGTGCGCGGAAAAGCTCGTGGGCGACAACCCGTTCGCCGTGATTCTCGCCGACGACTTGCTCTACGGCACGCCGCCCGTCATGCAGCAGATGGTCGAGGTGTTCGACCACTACCATAGCTCGGTGCTCGGCGTGGAAGAGATCCCGCCCTCGGAAACGCGCTCGTACGGCATTGTCGACGGCAAGGAGTGGGAAGACTCGATCGTCAAGCTTTCGGGCATCGTCGAAAAGCCGGCGCCCGAAGTCGCGCCGTCGAACCTCGGCGTGGTGGGCCGCTACGTGCTCAAGCCGCGCATTTTCGAGCATCTGAAGTCGATCAAGCCCGGCGCGGGCGGCGAACTGCAGCTCACCGACGCGATCCAGTCGTTGCTCGCCGACGAGCAGGTGCTCGCGTACAAGTACCACGGCACGCGCTTCGACTGCGGCAGCAAGCTCGGCTATCTGAAGGCGACGGTGGAGTTCGCGCTGCGCCACCCGGAAGTCGGCGCCGATTTCGACGAGTATCTGCGTACGCGCAAACCGGTGCTGGAAGGCTAGGCGCCCCCGGACAGGCGCCCCCGGCTAGGCGCCCCCGGCTGCACAAACAAAAATGGCCCGCATTCTCATGCGGGCCATTTTTTTATCTGCTTCGGCGTTCGGTGTTTAGCGCCGGCGCATCAAAAACACGAACGTCTCTTCCTGCTTCGAGCTTTCCACGATCTCGTTGCCGGTTTGCTTCGCGAACGCGGCGAAATCGCGCTGCGAGCCGGGGTCGGTCGCGAGGACCTTGAGGATCTGGCCGCTTTCCATGTCGGCGAGCGCCTTCTTGGCGCGCAGGATCGGCAGCGGGCAGTTCAGCCCGCGTGCATCCACTTCCTTGTGAACCTGAATCTGCATCGGGGTTGGATCCTTCGGTGGCGCACCGTCGCGGCGTGAGACGGTGCTGGCAATAGCGTCGATTTTACCGCAGCCACGCCAGCCGCCGCTTGCCCCCGATCGCGGCACGGCTTACAGCGTGACCGCCGCCCCCGTATGCAGCGATTCGCGCAGCGCCTGGCCGATGCGCGTGGCCTCCAGCGCGTCTTCGAGCGTCGCGCCAAGGCTGTCGTGCTCCGCCCCACCCGCCTTGCGCGCCGCGACCTCAGCGACGAACGCCTGCGCTTCGATCAGGAACGCCTCTTCGAAACGGTCGAAGAACGTGGGCGTGCAAACACTGCGCACGCCGGTCGCGTCGTAGACATCCACGCGATTCGCGCGCGGGATGCGCCCGATCGCAAGCGCCCCCGCCGTGCCGATCACCTCGCTCGACGTGTCGTTGCCGTGCGCCATCGTGCGCGACGCATAGAACATCGCGAGACGCCCGTCCTCGAACTCGCAGATCGCCACGCCGTTGTCGACGTCGCCCGCTTCGCGCAGGCCCTCGTGCAGCGCGATCGCACCAGCGGCATAGACACGCGTGGCGCGCGGCTTGCCGAGCAGCCAGCGCGCGACGTCAATATCGTGCACCGTGCAGTCGAGAAAAATCCCGCCGGAGGTCGGCGCGAAGCGCACGAAAAAGCCTTCGGGATCGTTGAGATCGCAGGTTTGCGAGCGCACGAGAAACGGCCTGCCGATCGCACCCGCCTGCACTTTTGCATAGGCATCCTGATAACTCGGATCGAAGCGGCGCATGAAGCCGATCGTCACCTGCCGGTCAGCATGGCGGCGCGACACGTTCACCACCCGCTCGCATTCAGCCACATCAAGCGAAAGCGGCTTCTCGCAAAACACATGCTTGCCCGCTTCGAGCGCCTGCACGATCTGCTCGGCGTGCAAAGCCGAAGGCGTGACGAGCCACACCGCATCGACCGATTGATCCGCCAGCAGGTCTGCATATTCGCCATACAGCCGCGCGGCGGGCAGCGCCTCGCGCGCCCATGCGAGATCCGCTTCGAGCGGACTGCACGCGGCCGCGAGCGTCGCGCCCGGCACGCGATACGCCAGGTTCTGCGCATGCCGCCGCCCCAGCCTCCCCAGTCCCGCCACACCCACGCGCAACGGCTGGGCACGATCGATTGCCTGCATTCCTCGTCTCCTCGCTTGATCCACGTTAGACCGGTTTCAGTCGCCCAGTATCACCACACGGCCCTCGCGCCACGACAGCGAGGCGGCTTCGGCCAGTTCCAGCGCCTTCAGGCCGTCGGCGACCGACGTGCGCACCGGCGTGCCCAGCGTCACCGCTTCGTGGAAATGCGCCATTTCGCGCGCGTAGGCCGCGCGATAACGTTCGAGGAAGAAGGCTTCGGGCACGTCCTGCGCCACGGCGGTCTTCGACCACGCCACCACTTCGGTCGGCTTCATGTTGCCGGCCTGCAGCATGCCCTCGCTGCCGAGCACCTCGAAACGCTGGTCGTAGCCGTAAGCCGCGCGCCGCGCCGTGTTGATCTGGCAAAGGCGCCCGCGCTTCGTGCGGATCGTCACCGCCGTCGAGTCGATGTCGCCCGCATCGGCAATCGCCGGATCGGACAGGCAACTGCCCGTGGCGTGCACGCTCAGCGCTTCGTCGTCGAGAATCCAGCGGAAGATATCGAAGTCGTGGATCAGCATGTCCTTGAAGATGCCGCCCGAATGCTTGATGTATTCCACGGGCGGCGCGCCCGGATCGCGGCTCGTGACGATCAGCATTTCCGGCGTGCCGATCTCGCCTGCGTCGAGGCGCGTCTTGAGCGCGGCGAACGTGGGATCGTAGCGACGCTGGAAGCCGATCATGGCCACGACGCCCGCACGCTGAACCGCTTCTGCGCAAGCGCGTGCGCGCTCGATGGTCAAATCGACGGGTTTTTCGCAGAAGATATGCTTACCGGCCGCCGCCGACTTCAGGATCAGTTCGGAGTGCGTATCGGTGCTCGAGCAGATTACCGTGGCGCCGATCGAGGCGTCGCCGAATGCGGCGTCCACGTCGACCACCTGTGCGCCGTGCTGCGCGGCGAGCGCGGCGGCGGCTTCGCGATTCACGTCGATCACGTACTTCAGACGCACGCCCGGCTGGCGCGCGAGATTGCCCGCATGAATGCGGCCAATGCGCCCCGCGCCGAATACCGCCACATCCAGCGTTTTCGCGGCTCCGCTTGCTGCACTAGTCATCGTATCCTCCGGTGTCGGTCGATTCTTCCACGTTGAGTTCGAGCCGGTACGCAAGCGCAATGAAGAGCGCCTGGCACAGGCAGAAAGTGCTGGTGAGCGAGCGGAACGCGAACGCGCTCCCCTCCTTCACATAGAGTTGCGCGTTCGCGTGGCGCGCGAGCGGCGAAAGCTGGCTGTCGGTGATGACGAGCGTTTTGGCGTGATGCTGCTGCGCCACGCGCAGGCAGTACTGTGTCTCTTTGCCATAAGGCGCGAAGCTGATCGCGATCACCACGTCGCCTTTCTTCACGCTGCGGATCTGCTCGTGATACATGCCGCCGAGCCCCGAGACCAGGTGCACGCGCTTGCGCGTGTGCTGCAAGGCATAAACGATGTAGCTCGCCACCGGAAACGAGCGGCGCACGCCGATCACGTAGATGTTGTCGGCCTGCTCGAGCATCTTCACGGCTTCGTCGAACTGCGCGCCGTCGAGGCCCGCTTCGAGTTCGTCGAGCCCGCTGCGGCACGCACCGATGAATTCGCGCGCGACGGCGCCGCCCATGTCCGGGCTCGTCTCACCCTCCTTGGCGTCGATCAGCTGGCGAATGCGCTGCTGATAGCTCGTGGCCGAGGCGCCCTGCCCCGCATACGCCTGCCGGAACACCGCCTGCAGATCGGAGAAGCCCGAGAAACCGAAGCGCTGCGCAAAGCGCACCACCGCCGAGGGATGCACGCCGCAGCTCGCCGCAATGTCGCTCGTGCGGTCCATCATCACGCTCGCGCGGTGCTGTTCGATGTAGGTCGCGATGCTTTTCAGCTGACGCGGCAGCGCCTCGTAATCCTGCGCGATGCGCTGCATCAATTCGTCTACGCCCGCTACGGCGTCGGTTGTGTCATCCGCCATGATCGTTTTCCTTCGCTGATTGCCGCATTGCCGCAAAGCCTTATCCGGCTTGCATTCCACGGCATGCCGACGGAGCCGATTATAGGCAGCGTGTCACACGAATGGAACAGATTTTCCATTTTTATTTGCAATGAAATTTTCGTTGCAAGTCGCGAGGCGATGTCCTAATCTTGTCGATGAGCGCGGCAGTTGGTCCATTCGGTCCATGTAGCAAGCGGCAGGTAAAAAGCGCGGCTGCGACGCTCACCCCAAGAACGAACGACAGACCGAGAAAGGTGGAGACAATGACTCAACGCAAGGGCAAGACCATGCTCCGAAAGTTGGCCGCAGTGCTCGCGCTGGCAGCGGGACTGACCGGTGCCAGCGTGCTCAGCGCGCAAACCGCACAAGCCGCCGACGCGCATTTCGTGCTGATCAGCCACGCGCCCGATTCCGACTCGTGGTGGAACACGATCAAGAACGCCATCAAGCAGGCCGATGACGACTGGAACGTCGAAACCGACTACCGCAATCCGCCCAACGGCGATATCGCCGACATGTCGCGCCTGATCGAACAGGCCGCCGCGCGCAACTATGACGGCGTTATCGTCACCATTGCCGACTACGACGTGCTCAAGAGTGCCATCGGCAAGGTCACGCAAAAGAAGATCCCGCTCGTGACGATCAACTCGGGCACTGAGGAACAGAGCGAGAAACTCGGCGCAATCATGCACGTGGGCCAGCCTGAATATGTGGCGGGGAAAGCCGCCGGCGAAAAAGCCAAGGCCGCGGGCGTGAAGTCGTTCCTGTGCGTGAACCACTTCGCCACCAACGCCGTGTCGTTCGAACGCTGCCGCGGTTTTGCCGATGCGCTCGGCGTGGACTACAAGACGTCGACGATCGACTCCGGCCAGGACCCGACCGAAATCCAGTCGAAGGTGAGCGCGTATCTGCGCAACCATCCGAACACGGGCGCGATCCTCACGCTCGGCCCGGTGCCGGCCGCCGCCACGCTCAAGGCCGTCGACCAGATGGGCCTCGCGGGCAAGATCTACTTCTGCACGTTCGACTTCTCGGATGACATTGCCAAGGCGATCCGCGCGGGCACCATCCAGTTCGCGATCGACCAGCAGCCGTACCTGCAGGGCTATATCCCGGTGGCCGTGCTCGCGATCGTGAAGAAGGAACACACCACCGACCCGCAGAAGATCCGCCAGATTCTCGAAGCGAATCCGAAGTTCAAGCAGCGCCTTGAAACCTATGGCCTGCAGCCCTCGTACGGGCCGAAGAATATCCGCTCCGGTCCGGGTTTCATCACCAAGGAGAATGTCGACAAGGTTGTGAAGTACGCAGGTCAGTACCGCTAAGCTTTTTTCGTCAGCCACGCGCGGCGGCGGCTAGCATCTTCCGATGCCCATCGCCTCTCGCCAGCCTCGCCGCGCGCCATTCACCGTGTTGCTTCTACTGCAAGGCTGTTGCTTGTGGGGAATGCGCTCGGGCATTTGAGCCAACGCAGGTGCGAATGCGCCTCACACGGCCGAAAGCCGTGCATAGGACCGGAGTCACGCGCTAATGCGCCCACTCGGGTCGATACAGGAGACATCATGGGTGTAGCCGGCAAACACTTCCCCTCGCACGCTCAGGAGAGCGGCGCGCAAGACGCGCCCACGCCGCAGCCGGGCGCCGGCGACGAACGCGTGCGCCGCGAATCGTGGTTCGGCCATCTGCTCGGCCGCCCCGAATTCGCCGCGATTTCCGGCACCGTGCTGGTCTTCGCCGTCTTTGCGATCGGCGCGGGCGGATCGGGCATGTTCGATCTCGACGGCGTGATGAACTGGTCCCAGGTCGCCGCTTACCTCGGTATCCTGAGCGTCGGCGCGTGCCTGCTCATGATCGCCGGCGAGTTCGACCTCTCCATCGGCTCGATGATCGGCTTCGCCGGCATGATGGTGGCGATCCCCACGATGTACTTCCACTGGCCCATCGCGCTTTCCATTCTGTTCGCGTTCGTGGGCTGCACCGCGCTCGGCGCGCTGAACGGCTACCTCGTGATGCGCACGCGGCTGCCTTCGTTCATCGTCACGCTCGCGTTCCTGTTCATCCTGCGCGGCCTGACTCTTGCGCTCTCGATCATGTTCGCCGACCGCACGATCGTCTCGGGTGTGGGCGACGTGGCCAAAGCCGACTTCATCACCAATCTGCTCTTTCACGGCACGGCGTTCAAGGGCCTGTTCGTCGCGCTCGCGCATATCGGCATCGGCAAGATGCTCGACAACGGCCAGCCGCTCGTGCCGGGCGTTCCCAAGGTGATTCTCTGGTGGTTCGCGCTCGTGGCCATTGGCGCATTCGTGCTCGCCAAGACCCGCTATGGCAACTGGATTCTCGCCGTCGGCGGCGACTCCAACGCCGCCAAGAACGTGGGCGTGCCCGTGAAGCGCGTGAAGATCTCGCTCTTCATGCTCACCGCGTTCTGCTCGTGCCTCTTCGCCGTGCTGCAAGTGTGCGACATCGGTTCGGCCGCCGCCGACCGCGGTCTTCAGAAGGAGTTCGAAGCGATCATTGCCGCGGTGATCGGCGGCACGCTGCTCACGGGCGGCTACGGCTCGGTGATCGGCGCGGCGTTCGGCGCGCTCATCTTCGGCGTCGTGCAGATCGGCATCACTTACACGAACATCGATTCGGACTGGTTCCGCGTGTTCCTCGGCGTGATGCTGCTCATTGCCGTGCTCTTCAATCACTATGTGCGCCGCCGCGTCGCGCAATCGTAAGCCGGAGGCTCAAATGTCCGATACCACCAGCACCGCCAACGACGACACGATTCTCGCGCTCGAGAACGTCAGCAAGTACTTCGGCAAGGTCATTGCGCTCAACGGCGTCACGCTGCGCCTGAAACGCGGCGAGGTGCACTGCCTGCTCGGCGACAACGGCGCAGGCAAGTCCACGCTCATCAAGACGCTCGCGGGCGTGCACCAGCCCACTTCCGGCCAGTATTTCGTAGACGGCAAGCCCGTGGCGTTCGATTCGCCCAAAGACGCGCTCGACCTCGGCATCGCCACCGTCTATCAGGATCTCGCGCTGGTGCCGCTGCTCTCGGTCGCGCGCAACTTCTTCATGGGCCGCGAGCCGCAGAAGAAGCTGTTCGGCTTTATCAACGTGATGGATCTCGATGCGAGCGCAACGATTGCGAAGGACCGACTCGCCGGCATGGGCATCAACGTGCGCGACCCGCATCAGGCCATCGGCACGATGTCGGGCGGCGAGAAACAGTGTCTGGCCATCGCGCGCGCCATTCACTTCGGTGCGCGCGTGCTGATTCTCGACGAGCCGACTGCCGCGCTCGGCGTGAAGCAGAGCTTCAATGTGCTCAAGCTCATTCATGCGGCGCGCGCGAAGGGCATTTCGGTGATCTTCATCACCCACAACGTGCACCACGCCTACCCGATCGGCGACTCGTTCACGCTGCTCAATCGCGGCCGCTCGCTCGGCACCTACACGAAGGACACCATCAGCAAGAACGAAGTGCTCGACATGATGGCGGGCGGCGCGGAGATGCAGAAGATGATCGCCGAACTCGACGGCGCGACCATCTGATCACGCGCGCACGGCACAGCACTCAACAGGAATACTCATGGCCCTGACTCAATCCACCCCGCCCCGTTCAACGCCAAGCCGCTTCGCCGCCGGGCGCAGCCGCGACATCGTCTGCCTTGGCCGCCTGGGTGTCGATCTCTACGCGCAGCAAGTGGGCGCGCGGCTCGAAGACGTTTCCACGTTCGCGAAGTATCTGGGCGGCTCCTCCGCGAACATCGCCTTCGGCTGCGCGCGTCTCGGCCTGAAGTCGGCCATGCTCACGCGCGTGGGCGACGACCACATGGGGCGCTTTCTCGTCGAAACGCTCACGAAGGAAGGCTGCGACACGAGCCACGTGCGCGTGGATCACGAACGCCTTACGGCGCTCGTGCTGCTGGGTCTGAAAGACCGCGACACGTTCCCGCTCATTTTCTATCGCGAGAACTGCGCCGACATGGCCGTCGATTCGGGCGACTTCGATGAAGCCTTCATCGCTTCTTCGAAAGCGCTGCTGATCACCGGCACGCACTTCTCGACCGAGCAGGTGAACCGCACGAGCCTCACCGCGCTCGACTACGCGCGCCGCAACAACGTGCGCACCGTGCTCGACATCGACTACCGGCCCGTGCTGTGGGGCCTCACGGGCAAGGCCGACGGCGAGACGCGCTTTGTCGCGAGCGAAGGCGTGAGCGCGCATTTGCAGCGCATCCTGCCGCATTTCGATCTCGTGATCGGCACCGAAGAGGAGTTCCGCATTGCGGGCGGCAAGGACACGCTCGTCGATGCGCTCAAGCGCGTGCGCGAAGTGACGGGCGCGACGCTGCTCGTCAAGCGTGGGCCGCTTGGCTGCCAGATCGTGGAAGGCGCCGTACCCGCCTCGATGGACGATTTGCCGATGCAGCGCGGCGTGGAAGTCGAAGTGCTCAACGTGCTCGGCGCGGGCGACGCGTTCGCCTCCGGCTTCCTCTCGGGCTGGTTGCGCGACGCCTCGCTCGAAGACTGCGCGCGCGCGGCCAATGCAAGCGGCGCGCTCGTCGTCTCGCGACACGGTTGCGCGCCCGCCATGCCGACGCCGGTGGAACTCGATTACTTCCTGCGCGAAGCCGCCGCCGACCCCGTGCGCATGCGCCGCCCCGATCGCGACGCGACGCTCGCGCGCCTGCATCGCGTGACCCCCGCGCGTAAGCGGCACGACGAAGTGCTCGGCTTCGCGTTCGATCATCGCAACCAGTTCTTCGATCTGGCGCAGCAAACCGGCGTGAGCGAAGCGCGCATTGCGTATCTGAAGAATCTCTTCGTCGAGGCGGTGGCGCAGACCGAACGCACGCTCGGCCTGCAGGGACGCATCGGCGTCCTGATCGACGACCGCTACGGCCAGGACGCGCTCAACGCCGCGACCGGCCGCGGCTGGTGGATCGGCCGCCCGGTCGAGCTGCCGGGATCGGTGCCGCTCGTGTTCGACCACGGCCGCTCGATCGGCACGACACTCGCCTCGTGGCCTATCGACCACACGGTGAAGTGCCTTGTGCAGTTCCATCCTGACGAGCCGATCGAACAGCGTCTGGAACAGGAAGCGCAGTTGCGCGCGCTTTATGACGCAACGCAGGCAAGCGGCCACGAGCTGCTGCTCGAAGTCATTCCGCCGAAGCTCGGTGGCAAACCGAATGCGCCCGATACGGTCTATCGCGCGCTCAAGCGGCTGTACAACATCGGCCTCTATCCGGAATGGTGGAAGCTCGAGCCGACGAGCGCGGCGCAATGGCGCGAGATCGACGCGCTGATCGCCGAGCGCGACCCGTATTGCCGCGGCGTCGTGCTGCTCGGTCTCTCCGCACCGATCGACCAACTCGTGGAAGGCTTCCGCGCGGCGGCCGCCTCGAACACCTGCCGAGGCTTTACGGTAGGCCGCTCGATCTTCTACGAGCCGAGCCTCGCGTGGCTCGCCGGCGAGATTAGCGACGACGAAGTGATCGCCCGCGCTCGCCGCGCCTTCGAAACGCTGATCGGCGCATGGCGCGCCGCGCGCGCCGAAGCAGACGGCACGCACGCCAACCATGAGGAGAAGGCGGCATGAACCAACGCATCGCTCCTGGCGACTACGCCTCGCAGGAAAGCGCGCCGCACGCATCGTCCGGCGCGCACGCGAGCACCGTGCGGCTCACCGCGGCTCAAGCGCTCGTGCGCTATCTCGCCGCCCAGCGCGTGGCGAGCGAGGACGGCTCGGGCCGCACCGAGCCGCTGTTCGGCGGCGTGTTCGCGATCTTCGGTCACGGCAATGTGGCTGGCATCGGCGAGGCGCTTTATCAGCATCGGCACGAGTTGCCCACGCTGCGCGCGCACAACGAACAGGCCATGGCGCACAGCGCGATCGCTTATGCCAAAGCGCACTTCCGGCGCCGCATGATGGCGGTCACGACCTCGATCGGCCCGGGTGCGACGAATCTCGTGACCGCGGCGGCGCTCGCGCATGTGAACCGCCTGCCCGTGCTGCTGCTGCCCGGCGACATCTTCGTTTCACGCGAACCCGATCCGGTGCTGCAGCAAATCGAGGACCTGCACGACGGCGGCATTTCCGCCAACGACGCGCTCAAGCCCGTATCGCGCTACTTCGACCGCATCGTGCATCCCGCGCAGTTGCTCACGGCGCTGCCGCGCGCGCTGCGCGTGCTCACCGACGCCGCGCTCTGTGGCCCGGTCACGCTAGCGTTGCCGCAGGACGTGCAGGCCATGGCATGGGACTATCCGGTGAGCTTCTTCACGCCGCGCCTCGTGACGTTCCACGCGCCCGCCCCCATTCAGACCGAGATCGACGCGGCGCTCACGCAACTGCATCGCGCGAAACGCCCGCTGATCGTGGCGGGCGGCGGCGTGCTCTATTCGCGCGCCTCGCAGGCCTTGCAGACGCTCGCCGCCTCGCGCGGCATTCCCGTGGCGGAGACCCAGGCGGGCAAAGGCTCGCTCGCGTGGGACGATCCGCTCAACGTCGGCGCGCTTGGCGTGACGGGCTCGCCCGCCGCCAACGAACTGGCGCGCGACGCCGACTGCGTGCTCGCCGTGGGCACGCGTTTGCAGGACTTCACGACCGGCTCGAACTCGCTTTTCGCCAATGCGCATGTGGTCGGCGTGAACGCCAATGCCTTCGACGCGCTCAAGCACGACGGCCTCGCCGTGCAGGCAGACGCGCGCCAGGCGCTCGCCGCGCTCAACGACGAGCTGATCAACTGGCGTGCCGACGCGAACTGGACCGCCCACGCGCAACGTCTTGCCAACGAGTGGCGTGCGAGCGTCGAGCGCCTGACGCATGCGCCGCAGGAACGCAATTGCCTGCCCTACGACGCCGATGTGATTGGTGCCGTGCAGCGCTCGTCGAGCCGTTCGTACACCGAAGATATCGTCGTGTGCGCAGCCGGCACGCTGCCCGCCGAGTTGCACAAGCTGTGGCGCGCGGGCCTGCCCGGCGCCTATCACGTTGAATACGGCTATTCGTGCATGGGCTACGAGATCGCGGGCGGCCTCGGCGCGAAGCTCGCGCGGCCCGATCGCGAAGTCATCGTGATGGTGGGCGACGGCAGCTATTTGATGATGAACAGCGAGATCGCCACCTCGGTCATGCTGGGTGCGAAGCTCATTATCGTCGTGCTCGACAACCGCGGCTATGGCTGTATCAACCGGTTGCAGCAGGCATGCGGCGGCGCGCCGTTCAACAATCTGTTCGACGACTGCGCGCAAGGACCGCTCGGCGCGCCGCGCATCGACTTCGCCTCGCATGCTCGCTCGCTCGGCGCGCAGGCCGAACACGTGGCGAACGTCGCGGAACTCGAAGCGGCGCTGCAACGCGCGCGTGCTTCGACGCGCACCTACGTGGTCTGCATCGACACCGATCCCGCGCGCACGACTGAGGAAGGCGGCTGGTGGTGGGAAGTCGCGGTGCCCGAGGTATCCGCGCGCGCGGCCGTGCGCGAGGCGCGCGAGCGCTATGAAGAACATGTCGCCGAGCGCGGCGGCCGCGCGCAAGCGGCTGAATCCAACGAAAACGCGCCCGCCGGCGACGACGAACCCGGCCATGCATAACGCGGACGACACAGACATCGAGGAGCGCACATGAGCGCATTTGAAGTACGCATCGGCATCAACCCGCTGTCGTGGATGAACGACGACCTGCCCTCGCTCGGCGGCGAGACGCCGCTCTCCCAGGCGCTGACCGAGGGCCGCGAGATCGGCTATGAGGGCTTCGAGTTAGGCAACAAGTTTCCGCGCGAGCCGCAGGCGCTCAAGGCGCTCCTCGCGCAATACGATCTTTCGCTCGTGTCCGGCTGGTATTCGGGCATGCTCGCGCGGCGCAGCGTCGAGGAAGAGATCGCCGCTGTCGACAAGCATCTGGACCTGCTCGCGCAGAACGGCGCAACGGTGATGGTGTACGGCGAGGTCGCCGATTCGATCCAGGGCGCGCCGCGCCCGCTCTATCAACGGCCGCGCTTTTTCAGCGACAAGCAGTGGGACGAATACGCCGCGCGCGTGGACGCCTTCGCGCGCCACACGCTCTCGCGCGGCGTGAGGCTCGCGTACCACCATCACATGGGCGCCTACGTCGAAACGCCCGCCGACGTCGACAAGCTCATGGCGCGCACGAGCGACGCCGTGGGCCTGCTGTTCGACGCCGGCCACATGACGTTTGCCGGCGGCGACCCGGTTGCCGAACTCGACAAGCACATTGCGCGCGTGTGCCATGTGCACTGCAAGGACGTGCGTCCTGCCGTCATGAAGCTGGCGCGCAACCGCAACTGGAGCTTTCTCGACGCCGTGCTGGCTGGCGCGTTCACGGTGCCCGGCGACGGCGCCGTCGATTTCCCCGCGATCATCGCGCGCCTGAAACGCCACGGCTATCGCGGCTGGCTCGTCGTCGAAGCCGAGCAAGACCCGGTGATCGCACCATCGTACGAATATGCGCAAAAGGGGTATCGTACGCTGCGCACCCTCGTCGATGCTACGGACACCCAATCGAAGGAGGCAGCATGACACTGCTGGTCAAGGCCGCGCGCGAGGGCCAGACGATCGCGCGCGTCACGCCCGACACCGCGGGCTGGCGCTATGTCGGCTTCGCCGCCTATCGGCTCGAGGCGGATGAAGTGGTCTACGTATCCGAACCCGATCGCGAAAGCTGCATCGTCGTGCTTTCGGGTGCGGTCGATATCGAAGCGGGCGGCGAGCGCTGGTCGAGCCTCGGCTCGCGCGACAGCGTGTTCGAAGACGCCGCGCCGTATGCGCTCTACGTGCCGCCCGGTGTAAAAGCGACCGTGCGCGCGAAACGCAACGCCGAAGTGGGCGTTGCGAGCGCACCCGCCAAAGGCACGCTGCCCGTTCGCCTCATCGAACCCGCGCAGATGAAGCGTTCCACGCGCGGCAAAGGCGCGAATACGCGCTACGTGTGCGATATCCTGCCGCAAGACGCGCCCGCGGAATCGCTGCTCGTGGTCGAGGTGCGCACGCCTTCGGGCCACTCGTCGAGCTACCCGCCGCACAAGCACGACGCCGACCGTTTGCCGCAGGAGAGCGCGCTCGAGGAAACCTACTATCACCGGCTCAATCCGCCGCAGGGTTTCGCGTTCCAGCGTGTGTACACCGACGCGCGCGATCTGGACGAAACGATGGCAGTGGAAAACCACGATGTCGTGATGGTGCCGCGCGGCTATCACCCGGTCGTCGTCCCGTATGGCTACGACTCGTACTACCTGAACGTGATGGCGGGCCCGACGCGCGAATGGCACTTCCACAACGACCCGGCGCACGAGTGGATCATCGAGCGCGACGCGAAGTGACAGGTCCATAAAAAAACGCCGCGTGCAGCACCACGCGGCGTTTTTTGTTGTGCACGCAACGAGGTTGCGAGTATCAAGCCAGCCTGAATTTCCCCACGAGGCGCTTGAGCACCTTCGCCTGATCGTCGAGCGATTGCGCCGCGGCGGTCGCCTCTTCCACGAGCGCCGCATTCTGTTGCGTGCCGGCGTCCATCTGCGTGACCGCGCGGCTGATTTCCTCGATGCCCGAGCGCTGCTCGCGCGAAGCCGCAGAAATTTCGCCGATGATGTCGTTCACGCGCCTCACGGCCTTCACGACTTCGTCCATCGTCGAGCCCGCGTCCTGCGCCAGCGTCGAGCCATTGGACACGCGCTCGACCGATGCGCCGATCAGCGCCTTGATCTCCTTGGCCGCCGCCGCGCTGCGCTGCGCGAGGCTGCGCACCTCGCCCGCCACCACCGCGAAGCCGCGTCCGTCCTCGCCCGCGCGCGCTGCTTCCACGGCCGCGTTGAGCGCGAGAATGTTGGTCTGGAACGCAATGCCTTCGATCACGCCGATGATGTCGGCAATGCTCTTTGCGCTGTCGTTGATCTCCTGCATGGTTGCGACCACGCGGCCCACCACCGAGCCGCCCTTCTCCGCGATTGCCGACGCGTTGCCCGCGAGCGTGCTGGCCTGCTCCGCGTTCTCGGCGTTCAGGCGCACCGTGGATGTGAGCTGCTCCATGCTGCTTGCCGTGCGTTCGAGCGCCATGGCCTGCTCTTCGGTGCGGCGCGAGAGATCGAGATTGCCGGTCGAGATTTCGCCCGAGGCGGAGGCGATCGCCTCGGCGCTCGCGGCGATCTCGGCCACCGTGGTCGAGAGGCCCTTCTGCATGTCGCGCAGCGCGCCCAGCATGCTTGCCGCGTCGCGCGCATGAACCGAGACGGGCTGGGCGAGATCGCCGGCCGCGATACGGGCCGCGATGGCCTTGGCGTGCGCCGGTTCGCCGCCCAGTTGCCGTGCGATGCGGCGCACGACCCATTCGCTCACGAAGAACGCGAGCACGAACATGGCCACGGTCGCCACGGCCATCATCACGAACGACGACTTGAAGATGAACTCCGCCTTCTCGATCGTGGCTTTCGCGGCTGTGCCGCGCTGCGCAACGAGGTCGTTCACGAGCGTTTCGAGCTTGCCGGTCTCCACGAGCAGCGACACGTCCTGCGTGCCCACCTGCCAGCTCATCTGCGAGAGATCGAGCGGCTGCTGCTTCACGAGCGTCACGAAGTCGCGCAAGTGTCCGCTCCACGTCGTGGTCGCGTCCGCGAGCTTCTTTTGCAGTGCGAGCGCGTCGCCGCCCTGCTCCTGCGCGTATTGCTGCAGCTGGCTTACGCCGCGCTCGAGCGCGCCGAGATCCTTGTCGATGTCCTGACCCAGTTCTTCGCGCTCGCGCGCCGTGGTCGCCGTGAGCAACATCTTCTGGGCGCGGCTCGCGCGCAACACGTGACCGCGCGCTTCCTCGGCGGCGCGGCTCGCGACGTAGCCCTGTTCGTAGATCGATTGCGTCGAGCCGTTGAGACGGCTGATTTGCGCGAGTGAAACGGCGCCGATCGCAAGCGTGCCGATCAGCACCAGCGCGAAGGCGAGGCGCAGTGTGGCCTTCACGGAAAGCCGGGAACTGCGCGTTGCAGCGCCGGTGCGTCCCCCCTTGTGCAATTGCGCGTTCGCCGCGCTGCCTGCCGGATCCAGCGGCACGAAGCCCGCGTGCCTGCCGCCTTGCGGTACTGCTTTCATTTTGGTCTCCAGCATTGTTGTTCGGCCTAACGCCACCGTTCTTGATGTGCGTTACGCCTCAACTCCGGTCTACGGCACACCGTCGCGCAATCTTTAACCCCGCCTTTTACCCCTGCGGCGCGCGGCGCGGCTCGTATTCCGGCCCCGTATTGCGCACCTCGTGGGCGCGCACATCGCCGGTTTATACATGGCCAAAATGAAACGCCAAAAATCCCGGATCAATTTCGAGTATTGGCTCCAGCCTATTGCGGCATTGGGCCGCAGGGCAACCGTGTGCCGCCCGTGTCCGATTCTCGACAAATCTTGTCCGTCCGGTTCGAGCAAGACACATTACACTGCGCTCATAACTCTTATACATGTCCTTTCATGCCGTCGCCGCTGCCCGCCTGGGGTGGTGCCCGCTGAAAACTCTCTGCTGCTACCGAAAACATGGAAACCAGTCTCGACAAGCGCGCTCTGCCGGGCGCCGCCGCCGGTTCGTCCGCGGCCGCTTCCGCCCCCGCCGCGGTGCAACGCACCGTCTATTCGGTGCTCGGTGCGATCAGCTTCTCGCACCTGCTCAACGACATGATCCAGTCGCTGATCCTCGCCATCTACCCGATGCTCAAGGACAACTTCTCGCTGTCGTTCACGCAGATCGGGCTCATCACGCTCACCTACCAGATCACGGCATCGATGCTGCAGCCGCTGGTGGGCGTCTATACCGACAAGCGGCCGCTGCCGTATTCACTGCCCGTCGGCATGGGCTTCACGCTGTGCGGCCTCCTGCTGATGTCGGTCGCGCCAAGTTTCGGCGTGCTGCTCGTGGCAGCGGCGCTGGTGGGCTGCGGCTCGTCCGTGTTCCATCCGGAATCGTCGCGCGTCGCCCGCATGGCCTCGGGCGGCCAGCATGGTCTGGCGCAGTCGCTCTTCCAGGTGGGCGGCAACGCGGGCTCGTCGCTCGGGCCGCTGCTCGCCGCCGCGATCGTCATTCCGCACGGCCAGCGCAGCATTGCGTGGTTCTCGGCAGCCGCGCTCGTCGGCATGGTCGTGCTCACGCAGATCGGCCGCTGGTACAAGGCACATCCCGCGCTGAAGAAAAAGCGCGCCGAGGTGCCACACGTGGCGCTCTCGCGCGCACGCGTGGCGGGCGCCATCGGCGTTCTCGTGCTGCTCGTGTTCTCGAAGTACTTCTACCTCGCGAGCATCAACAGCTACTTCACGTTCTATCTGATCGACCGTTTCCACCTTTCCGTGCAGGCCGCGCAGATCCATCTGTTCGTGTTCCTCGCCGCCGTTGCCGCAGGCACGATCATCGGCGGTCCAGTGGGTGACCGCATCGGCCGCAAGTACGTGATCTGGGTCTCGATTCTCGGCGTGGCGCCCTTCACGCTGCTGCTGCCCTACGCCAACCTGTTCTGGACCGGCGTGCTCACGGTCATCATCGGCGTGGTGCTGGCCTCGGCGTTCTCGGCCATCCTCGTGTATGCCCAGGAGCTGATTCCGGGCAAGGTGGGCATGGTCGCGGGTCTGTTCTTCGGCTTCGCGTTCGGCCTTGGCGGCATCGGCGCAGCGGTGCTCGGCCAACTGGCCGATGCCACGAGCATCGCCTTCGTCTACAAGGTCTGCTCGTTCCTGCCGCTCATCGGCATCCTCACCGTGCTGCTGCCCAACGTGGAAGGCAAGCGCGCGAAGAAGGCCGCATAAGCGCTGCAGCACGCCTCATTGCCCAGCAAAACGGCCGGACGCCCCTCGGGGCTCCGGCCGTTTTGCTTTGTGCGCCTGCACACGCTTTGCCTCGCCGCGACTTCGTACTAGGCTTGTTGTTGGCCGCCGACGCTCGCCCGCCAGCCATCCCGGCCATGTCCGGCCAGACGAGGCGAGATGCGGCGCTTCCGAGACGCCCGCCCACGAGGTCCGTCATGCAACTGTCCACGGTAGAGATCGAAAAGCCCGAAGCCACCAACTTCATCCTTGGCCAGACCCACTTCATCAAATCCGTCGAGGACCTGCACGAGGCGCTCTACGGCACGGTGCCGGGCATCCAGTTCGGCCTCGCGTTCTGCGAGGCGTCGGGCAAGCGGCTCGTGCGGCGCTCGGGCACGCAGGACGCGCTCATCGAGATGGCGACGCAAAACGCACTGCGCATCGGCGCGGGTCACTGCTTCATCGTCTTTCTCGGCGACGGCTTTTTCCCCATCAACGTGCTCAACACGATCAAGGCCGTGCCCGAGGTCTGCCGCATCTTCTGCGCCACCGCGAATCCAACGCAGGTGCTGATCGCGGAAACCGATCAAGGACGCGGCATCGTCGGCGTGGTGGACGGCATGCCGCCACTCGGCGTCGAGGCCGAGGACGACGTGCGCTGGCGCAAGGACCTGTTGCGTGCGATCGGCTACAAGGCCTGAGCGCGCCCATGGCAGCACTGCGCGAGGCCATCGAGCGGCAGACGGCGCACGCGCTCGCGTGCGGCGCGCTCCACCCCATTGAGACCGCGCATACCTTCATCGACGATGGCGGCGTGCGCTTTTACGTGCGCGTGGCCGGGAATCTTGCGCGCAAGGACACGGCACGGCTCACGCCGCAGACTCCGGTTGCGTCCGGCTCGCAGCCGCCGCGCGATCCGTTCCTGCCTTACGAGCCCGATCTGTTTGTCTGCGACCTGTCGCCCACGCACGTCGCGCTGCTCAACAAGTTCAATGTGATCGACCAGCACCTGCTGATCGTGACGCGCCGCTACGAGCCGCAGGAAGCGCTGCTCGACGCGGCTGACTTCACCGCGCTGATCGCGGCGCTGCGCGAGATCGACGGTCTCGCGTTCTACAACGGCGGCGCGGCGGCAGGCGCGAGCCAGCCGCACAAGCATCTGCAGATGGTGCCGCTGCCGCTCGCAGGCGACGGGCCTCGCGCGACGCCCCTCGAAGCCCTGCTCGGCAGCGCGCAGGCGGTTCACGGCGCGCGTCCCATCGCGATCGTGCCAGGGCTCGCGTTTCGCCACGCCTTCGCGCGCCTCGACCTCGGCCCCGACAAGGCCACGCCGGACGCCGCCGCGCAGGTCGCACTCGACTGCTATCGCGCGCTGCTAGACGCGGCGGGCGTGAGCGCTATCGACGTGGGCGGCGTCGCGCATCAGAGTGCGCCGTACAACCTGCTCGTCACGCGCAAGTGGATGCTGGTCGTGCCGCGCACGGCGGAATGCGTCGAGGGAATCTCGGTGAACTCGCTCGGCTTTGCCGGTTCGTTCTTCGTGCGCAACGCAGCGCAGTTGCAGACGCTCACGCAACTCGGCCCGATGACGGCGCTAGAACGCGTGAGTGTGGCGCGCTGAGGTGCGCTGACGTGCGTTCAGCGCTCGACAACGAGCGGCTCGAGCGCCGCGCGAAGCGCATCGGGCAACGCGCTCACGGGCCGGCGCGTGGCACGATCGACGTAGACGTGCACGAAATGCCCCTGCGCCGCGGGTGCGTCCTCGCCTTCGCGAAAGAGGCCTACCTCATAGCGCACGCTCGACGAACCGAGCCGCGCCACACGCAGCCCCGCCTCCACGCGCTCGGGAAACACGAGCGGCGCGAAGTAGTTGCACTGCGTTTCGACCACGAGCCCGATCGTCGTGCCGTGTTCGATGTCGAGCGCGCCCGCGCGTATCAGATACTCGTTCACGACGGTGTCGAAGTAGCTGTAGTAGACGACATTGTTCACGTGGCCGTAGACATCGTTGTCCATCCAGCGCGTGCCGATCGGCAGGAAATGACGATACCCGGAGCGGGCGACGGTGACGGGTCGATTCATCAGCGTGATCCAGGGAAGGCATAGCGGGAAAGTGTCGAGCGTCTTGCGGCCATCACTGGCCCGGACGCTCGACGAACTCGAACGGCAGGCCGCGCCGGCGCATCCATTCTCCGAGCGCCTGCCCCGTGCCGGCGCGCCACGGCCGTAGCTTCGCGGGCTCGACGAGGCGGTATTCGAGCAGTTCCGGCGAGAGCGCGATCGTGCCCGACGCCTTCACGTGATACGCGATGATGAGTTCGTTCTTGCGGATGAATTCATACACGCCAACCAGTTCGACGCTCTCGGCGCGCAGCGCGGTCTCTTCACACACCTCGCGCGCGATGCCCTCTTCGGGCGTCTCGCCGTTTTCGAGAAAGCCGGTGATGAGCGCGAACATGCCTTCGGGCCACGCGGCGTTGCGGGCGAGCAGAATGCGGCCCTCGTACTCGACGATCGCCGCCACGACGGGCAGCGGGTTGTTCCAGTGGACGTAGCCGCAGGCGTAGTCCGGGCAGGCGAGACGCACGCGGCCGCCTTCGTGGTCGGGATCGGTGCGCTCGGTCAGGCGCGTGGCGCAGCGCGGGCAAAACTGGTAGTCGCTCATGGGGGAAAAGGCACGGGTCGATGGCGCTGCGAACCCGCTGCGCGGCCCGGCGGGCACGCTCGCGGCTCGCGCGAAAGCGTCCATTCTAGTGCGCTATCGGCACGCGCGTGCGACCGCGCAAAACCGGTGCGATGCCGCGTGCCCGCCGTTTTCACGCCTCTGCACGACCTCACGGCTCACACTAGCGCGCCGCCTCGCGCGTGAGCCACACCCGCCACAGCAGTCCGAGCGCCCCGGCCACGAGCGCGCCCGCCGCGAGCCACAGCGATGGCGAGAACGAGCCCGTCGACGCCGCGAGCGGCGCGGCCACGAGCGGCCCCGCGATCTGCCCGACGCCATAGGCAGCCGTCGCATAGCCCATCAGCGCGGCCGCATGCTCGCCGCGCAGAAGGCGCGCCTCGCGCATCGCGAAGAGCGTGATCGCCGTGAACGGCAATCCGATCAACACGCTGCCGAACGAAAATCCCGCGGCGTTGGGCCAGACGATACCGAGCGCGATACCCACGGCCTGCAGCACGTACGCGCCCGCCAGCATCACGCGGTTGTCCCAATGCAGCGGGAAGCGCGCCGCCAGCAGCGCGCCGGTGATCAGCGCCGCGCCGAACATCGGCCAGAACAGGTCGGGCCACGCCGAGCCGGGCAGCGCGTGGCGCGCGATCACGGGCAGGAACGTCGCCGTGATGATGTAGCCGAAGCCGGGCACGCCATACAGCAGCACGAGCCAGAGAGCGTCCGCGCGGCGGTCTTCGCCGGTGTCGTGCGCGGTGCCGGCCGTCGTGCTCGCAGCGGGGCGCGGCGCCAGCGCGCGCATGTCCTCGCCAAACGCGGGCCAGACGAGCACGGCGAGCAGCGCGCTGATGAGCCCGAAGCCTAGCCAACCCGCGCGCGCGCCGAGACCGCCTGCCGCGCTCACGAACAGCCCGGTCGCGATAATGCCGACGCCCGGACCGGTGTAGATCACGCCGCCCCACTCGTTCGCGCCCAGTTGCGCAAGCCGCCGCAGGCCCCATTGCGAGGCGAATACGAACGTCCATGCGCTCACCGCGCCCGCCACGAAACGCACCGCCGCCCAGATCCAGAACTGCTCGGTGAGGCCCATCGCGAGCGTGAGGAGCACCGTGGCCACGAGGCCGGCGCGCACGATCTTCGCGGGCGCGATGCGCAGCGCCACGCAACTGAGCGCGCCGACGAAGTAGCCCGCGTAGTTCAGCGATGCGAGCCAGCCACCGTGGCGCAGGTCGAGCGCGCCGCCGTGCAGCATCAGTGGCAAGAGCGGCGTGAACGCGAAGCGCCCGACACCCAAGGCGACGGCGAGGGTAATCATGCAGGCCAACGCCGCGCGGCGCCCGGCATGCGGGCGTGGCCCGGAAACGCAGGCGGCGCGGGGGACGTAGTCGTTCATGAGTTCATTGCGTTAAGCGATTGCCTACCATCGTAGGCAATTCTATCGTTCACGAAAAATGAATTATCATGAATCAATGCATCCCGAGGAGAGAACTATGGACCTCGCCGAACTGGCGATTTTCCGGGCGGTCGTGCGGGAAAACGGCGTGACGCGGGCCGCCGCCAAGCTCAACCGCGTGCAGTCGAACGTGACGACGCGCATCAAGCAACTCGAAGATCAGCTCGGCACGCCGCTCTTCACGCGCGAGGGCCGCCGCCTCATTCTCACGCCCGCGGGCGAAACCCTGCTGCCCTACGCCGAGCGTCTGCTCGCGCTTGCCGACGAAGCGCGCCATGCGCTGAAGGCCGGACGCCCGGCGGGACGCCTGAGGCTCGGCACCATGGAAAGCGCTGCGGCAAGCCGTCTGCCCGGCCTGCTTGCGCACTATCACCAGACATGGCCCGAGGTCACGCTCGAACTGGAAACGGGCACGACGGGCACGCTGATCGAACGTCTGCGCGAATACGAAATCGATGCCGCGCTGATCGCCACGCCGCTCGACGGCCTGCCGGACCCCGAAGTGTTCGACGTCGTGCCGGTCTATCGCGAGGAACTCGTGATGCTCACGCCGCGCGGGCACCGGGCAATCCGTCAGCCTCGCGATATCGCGCTCTCCACGCTCGTCGCGTTCGAGCGCGGCTGCGCGTATCGCGCCTACGTCGAGCGCTGGTATCTGGAGCATGGCATCCGGCCGTCACGCGTGCTGGAACTGGGCTCGTATCACGCGATCGTTGCGTGCGTGGCGGCGGGCGCGGGGGTGGCCGTCGCGCCGCGCTCGGTGCTCGAACTGCAACGCAGCGCCGACGAGGTCACGGTGCATTCCCTTGGCAAGCTCGGCCAGATCGACACGCTGCTTGCCTGGCGTCGTGGCCACTTTTCGCCCGCGCTCGGCGCGTTGAAGGACGCGCTGACGGAGCATGCACAACGCACAGGCTGTGCGGCGTTGCCGTTAGCAGGTGAAGCTGCAGCTGCAGCAACGGCGGCAGGCCTTCACGCCATTTAAGCCGCGCGGAAAACAAAAAGGGCTGCCCTCACGGACAGCCCTTTTTTCATCGCCAAGCGGCGATCAAGCCGCCGCGCGCGGCATTACAGCTTCGCTTCGACCCAGCCCTTCACGCCGGCAAGCGCGGCCGGCAGGTTGGCAGGCTCCGTGCCGCCCGCCTGCGCCATGTCGGGACGGCCGCCGCCCTTGCCGCCCACCTGCTGGGCGACGAAGTTCACGAGTTCGCCGGCCTTGACCTTCTTGCTCGCCTCGGCGGTCACGCCGGCGATCAGGCTGACCTTGCCGCCTTCCACCGCCGCCAGCACGATGGCCGCGCTCTTGAGCTTGTCCTTGAGCTTGTCCACGGTCTCGCGCAGCGTCTTCGAATCGGCGCCGTCGAGCGTCGCGGCGAGCACGTGCACGCCATTCACTTCGATCGCCTGGCCGACGAGCTCGTCGCCCTGGCTCGAAGCGAGCTTCGACTTGAGCGCGCCCAGTTCCTTTTCCAGCGACTTGACCTGGTCCTGCACCTGCGCGATGCGCTGCGTGAGCTCCGAAGGCTGCGCCTTCAGCGCCGCCGCTGCCGCGTTGATGCGGGCGTCGAGGTCCTGCACGAAGCGCACGGCGTTGTCGCCCGTGATCGCTTCCACGCGACGGATGCCCGCGGCCACGCCGCCTTCCATTACGATCTTGAAGAGGCCGATGTCGCCGCTGCGATGCACGTGCGTGCCGCCGCACAGCTCGCGCGAGAAGCCGAGGTCGAGCACGCGCACTTCGTCGCCGTACTTCTCGCCGAACAGCGCCATCGCGCCGCCCTTCACGGCATCGTCGTACGACATCACGCGCACGATGCCGGGCGCGTTCGCGATCACTTCCGCGTTGACGATCTGCTCGACACGGCGGATTTCGTCATCCGTCATCGGCGCGTTGTGCGCGAAGTCGAAACGGGTTTTATCCGCGTCGACGAGCGAGCCCTTCTGCTGCACGTGCGCACCGAGCACTTCGCGCAACGCCTTGTGCATCAAGTGCGTGGCCGAGTGGTTGCGCGCGGTGCGGGCGCGGCGGATGGCGTCGATTTCCGCCTTCACGACGTCGCCAACCTTGAGCGTGCCTTGCTCGAGCGTACCGTGGTGGCCGGCAACGTCGGCTTGAACCTTGAGCGTGTCGGCAACGGCGAAGCGGATGCTCGCGTTCGAGATCACACCCTGGTCGCCCACCTGGCCGCCCGATTCCGCGTAGAACGGCGTGTGGTCGAGCACGACCACAGCGTCCTGGCCCGTCTTCACTTCGTTGACCGAGGAGCCGTCCACGTAGAGCGCGACGACCTTCGCGTCGTCGAACACGATTTCTTCGTAGCCGTGGAACGTCGTCTTCGCGCCCGAGTATTCGAGGCCCTGCGTCAGCATCTTGAACTTGCCTGCCGCGCGCGCCTGCTCGCGCTGACGCGCCATCGCTTCGTCGAACGCCGGCTCGTCGACCGTCATGTTGCGCTCACGGCACACGTCGGCCGTGAGGTCGAGCGGGAAACCGTACGTGTCGTGCAGCTTGAACGCGAGTTCGCCGTCGAGCGTCTTACGGCCCTTGGCCTCGAGGTCTGCGAGTTCGGCTTCGAGGATCGACATGCCGTTCTCGATGGTCTCGAAGAAGCGCTCTTCTTCCTGGCGCAGAACGTCCGTCACGCGTTGCTGCGCTTCGGCGAGTTCCGGGTAAGCCGCGCCCATTTCGGCGACGAGATCCCCCACCAGCTTGTGGAAGAACGCGCCCTTCTTGCCGAGCTTGTAGCCGTGGCGGATCGCGCGGCGCACGATACGGCGCAGCACGTAGCCGCGGCCTTCGTTGCCCGGAATCACGCCGTCGACGATCAGGAACGAGCACGCGCGGATGTGGTCGGCGATGACCTTCAGCGAATTGTTCGTGAGATCGGGCGTGTTCGTTTCGCGCGAAGCCGCCTTGATGAGGTTCTGGAACAGGTCGATCTCATAGTTGCTGTGCACGTGCTGGAGCACGGCGGCAAGGCGCTCGAGACCCATGCCCGTATCGACGCACTGCTTGGGCAGCGGCGTCATGTTGCCCTGGGCGTCGCGGTTGAACTGCATGAACACGAGATTCCAGATCTCGATGAAGCGGTCGCCGTCTTCCTCAGGAGACCCCGGAGGGCCGCCCCAGATTTCCGGGCCGTGGTCGTAAAACACTTCCGAGCACGGACCGCACGGGCCGGTATCGGCCATCTGCCAGAAGTTGTCGGAAGCGTAGCGCGCGCCCTTGTTGTCGCCGATGCGGATGATGCGCTCGACCGGCACGCCGATTTCCTTCGCCCAGATGTCGAAGGCTTCGTCGTCTTCCTGGTAGACGGTCACCGTGAGCTTCTCTGCCGGCAGCGCGTAGACCTTGGTCAGCAGTTCCCAGCAGTAGTGGATCGCGTCGCGCTTGAAATAGTCGCCGAACGAGAAGTTGCCGAGCATCTCGAAGAACGTGTGGTGGCGCGCCGTGTAGCCGACGTTTTCGAGGTCGTTGTGCTTGCCGCCGGCGCGCACGCTGCGCTGCGCGGTCGTGGCGCGCGAGTACGGGCGCTTGTCGGTGCCGAGGAACACGTCCTTGAACTGCACCATGCCCGAGTTGGTGAAGAGCAGTGTCGGGTCGTTGCCCGGCACGAGGCTCGACGAGCGCACGATCGTGTGGCCCTTCGATTCGAAGAACTTGAGGAATTTCTCGCGGATGTCGGCGGCTTTCATGGCGTGCGTTGGGTCCTTCCTGGGGCGTTCGGTGCGTCAATCTTGGTCGTGGTCGGGGCCCCGGCCGGTGGCGAAAACCCCGATGCTGAATCGAACGATTATACGGGATCGCCGAGCGCTCGCGGCGGCGCGCCCCGCGTGGTTTGCATGGGCGCGACATGGCGTGCGGCGGCGACGGGCCGCTCGGTTTTGTTCCGCAGTGCGGAACTTTGTACCGAATATTGACGCGTACCCCGCCTTTTCGCTTACTATGGGCGGCATCGGCCTGCGCGCCATGTGCGCTCACGGCCTGCCTTAGAACGACATTGGAAGACACAGCATGGGCGCTCTCAGCCATATTCGCGTACTCGATCTCACCCGCGTCCTCGCCGGACCGTGGTGCGCACAGACCCTCGCCGACTTCGGCGCCGACGTGATCAAGGTCGAGCGCCCCGGCGCCGGCGACGACACGCGCCACTGGGGCCCTCCGTACCTGAAAACGCCCGACGGCGCGGACACCGCGGAAGCGGCCTACTACCTCGCCGCGAACCGCAACAAGCGCTCGGTGACGGTGGACATCGCCACGCCCGAGGGGCAGCGCATCGTGCGCGAGCTGGCCGCGCAAAGCGACGTCGTGCTGGAGAACTACAAGGCAGGCCAGTTGAAGAAATACGGGCTCGACTACGAGTCGCTGCGCGAAGTGAAGCCCGACCTCATCTACTGCTCGGTCACCGGCTTCGGCCAAACGGGGCCCTACGCCTCGCGCGCAGGCTACGACTTCATCGTGCAGGGCATGGGCGGCTTCATGAGCATTACCGGCGAGCGCGACGCGCTGCCGGGCGGCGGCCCGCAAAAGGCGGGCGTCGCGATCGCCGACCTGATGACCGGCATGTATTCGACCATCGCCGTGCTCACGGCGCTCGCCCACCGCGACCGCACGGGCGTGGGCCAGTACATCGACATGGCGCTGCTCGACGTGCAGGTCGCCATGCTCGCGAACATGAACTCGAACTACCTCGCAAGCGGCAATCCGCCTGCGCGCTGGGGCAACGCGCATCCCAACATCGTGCCCTATCAGGCATTCCAGACGAGCGACAGCTGGATCATCCTCGCGGTGGGCAACGACGGACAGTTCCGCAAGTTCGTCGAAGTGGCGGGCCAGCCCGAGCTTGCCGACGACGAGCGCTTCGCGACCAATCCGGCGCGCGTGCGCCATCGCGACACGCTCGTGCCGATCGTCGCCGGGTTGATTCGCGGGCGCACAAAAGCCGACTGGATCGGCGCGCTCGAAGCCGCGGGCGTGCCGTGCGGGCCGATCAACAACCTCGCGGAAGTGTTCGATAACGAGCAGGTGATCGCGCGCGGGCTGCAGGTCGATGTGCCGCATCCTTCGGGCGGCACGGCGCGGCTCGTGGGCAACCCCATCCGCATGAGCGAGACTCCGCCGCGCGTGACGAGCCATCCGCCCACGCTCGGCGAGCATACCGATACGGTACTGCGCGAGGTGCTCGGCTACGGCGACGAGCAGGTAGCGGCGCTGCGCGGCAAGGGCGTGGTGTAACCACGACGCCCAGGGCGGCTAGCCGCGGTTCCCCGCCGACATCAGCCACGCGAGCCCCTGCGGCCAGTCGTCGAGCCCGCTTTCCGCGTTGATATGGCCGCGCGCGCCGATCTCGAACCAGCGGCTGCCCCACGCCTGCGCGCAGCGTTCGGAGAACGCCACGCCGCCATACGGATCGTCGCTGCTGGCGACCACGACGCTCGCAAACGGCAGCGCCGCCAGCGGCACCGGATCGAAGCCCCGTGCGTCGCGCGGAAATTCGGGACCGTGTGGATCGGGTAGCGCCACCAGCAGCGCGCCAGCCACCTTCGCGCGGGTCGCGGCGCTCGCGTGATGCGCGGCCCAGTGCGCCACGGTCAGGCAGCCCAGGCTGTGGGCGGCGAGGCGCACGCCAGCAGGCGCGCGTTGCACGGCGGCTTCGAGCGTCGTGCACCACGCCTCGCAGTCCGGGTGCATCCAGTCGGGCATCTGCACCCGCGTAAAGCCCGTGTGCGCGGCTTCCCAGCGCGTCTGCCAGTGCCCCGGCCCCGAATCCATATAGCCCGGCAGTACCAGCACAGACGTTTCATTCATCGTCACGTTTTTTCCTCGCTTGTTGTGGTCCGCGCGACGATCCGGCACCGGGACTGGCACGGCGGGTCGCGTCAGGTAGAATGGAAGACACCATCGGGTGCCCGGTTACGCGCTTTTATCCTTTTGACGGGTGCCCTCGAACGACTCCCTTTTCGCATGAATACCGAACGTAAAGACGCCGACCGCACGGACGCGCCTGCGGCATCCAATTTCATCCGCAACATCATCGACGACGACAACCAGTCGGGCAAGTGGGCGCAGCGCGTCGAAACGCGCTTCCCGCCGGAGCCGAACGGCTATCTGCACATCGGCCACGCGAAGAGCATCTGCCTGAACTTCGGCGTGGCGAAAAGCTACGGCGGCGTGTGCCACCTGCGCTTCGACGACACGAACCCGGAGAAGGAAGACGTCGAGTACGTCAACTCCATCATCGACGCTGTGGAGTGGCTTGGTTTTGAGTGGAAGAAGGACGACCAGGAATACCTCTTCTACGCGAGCGACTACTACGACAAGCTCTACGAGTTCGCCGAACTGCTGATCCAGCGCGGCAAGGCGTATGTGGACAGCCAGTCGCCGGAAGAGATGCGCGCGAACCGTGGCTCGGCCACGGAGGCCGGCAAGAACTCGCCGTTCCGCGAGCGCTCGGTCGAGGAAAACCTCGACCTGTTCCGCCGCATGAAGGCCGGTGAATTCGCCGAAGGCGCGCACGTGCTGCGCGCAAAGATCGACATGGCGTCGCCGAACTTCAACATGCGCGACCCGGTCATCTACCGCATCCGCTTCGCGCATCACTACCGCACCGGCGACAAGTGGTGCGTGTATCCGATGTACGACTACACGCACTGCATCTCGGACGCGCTGGAAAACATCACGCATTCGCTGTGCACGCTCGAGTTCGAAGACCATCGCCCGCTGTACGACTGGGTGCTCAGCGAACTGGCCGACGCCGGCGTGTTCACGCGCCCGCTGCCGCAGCAAATCGAGTTTTCGCGTCTGAACCTCACGTACGCGATCACGAGCAAGCGCAAGCTGCTGCAACTCGTGACCGAAAACCACGTGGACGGCTGGGACGACCCGCGCATGCCGACCATCGTCGGCGTGCGCCGCCGCGGCTTCACGCCCGAAGCCATCCAGCTCTTCTGCGAGCGCATCGGCGTGACGAAGGTCGATTCGTGGATCGACATGAGCGTGTTCGAAGGCGCGCTGCGCGACGACCTCGACGACAAGGCGCCGCGTGCGACCGCCGTGCTCGCCCCGCTCAAGCTCGTGATCGACAACTACCCCGAAGGCCAGTCCGAGGCATGTAGCGCGCCAGTGCATCCGCATCATCCGGAGCGCGGCAATCGCGCGTTCACGTTTTCGCGCGAACTGTGGATCGAGCGCGAGGACTTCCAGGATACGCCGCCGAAGGGCTATTTCCGCCTGTTCCCGGGTAACAAGGTGCGGCTGAAGTACGGCTTCGTCGTTGAATGCACGGGCGCGGAGAAGGACGCCGACGGCAACATCATTGCCGTGCATTGCAACTACTTCCCCGACAGCAAATCGGGCACCGAAGGCGCGAGCAACTACAAGGTCAAAGGCACGATCCACTGGATCAGCGCCGACAACGCCGTGCCGGCCGAAGTGCGCCTCTATGACCGCCTGTTCCGCGAAGAGCAGCCCGATGCGGGCGGCCGCGACTTCCTCGAGGCGCTGAATCCGGACTCGAAGCGCGTTGTTCAGGCTTTTGTCGAACCGGGCGCACGCGACGCCGCGCCCGAAGACCGCTATCAGTTCGAACGCCATGGCTACTTCGTCGCCGACCGCTACGATTCGAAGCCGGGTGCGCCGGTGTTCAACCGCATCGTCGGTTTGCGCGACAGCTGGGGCAAGTAAGGCGCGCGCCCGCCAGCAAGCAAAAAGCCCGCACAGATTTGTGCGGGCTTTTTCTTTTCGACAGCGGCTAGCGAGAACGCCCTAAAGTTTGCGATGCAATTCGGCGAGCGAAAGCGTCGTGTTGAAAAGGCGCGCGAGACTGCGGCTCGCGTAGCGATCGACTTCGCCTGGCGGGGTCCAGCGCCAGGCGTCCATTTCCGGGATCATCACGCCGTCCTCCCTGCGCGGAAAGAGCGACACGCAAACGCAACGCGAGAGATCGAGTTCATCGGCGCTCGCGCGCGCGGCGAAGAGATGCAGATCCTTGTCGCGCCGGTACAGATAGCGTCCAAGATCGACGAGCCGCGACGCCGCGACTTCGATGCCGGTCTCCTCGACCATCTCGCGGCGCGCGCTTTGCGATTCGGACTCGCCGGGCTCGCCCTGCCCCTTCGGAATGTCCCAGTGATTCGTGCCGGTTGCGTGCGCGAGCAGCACGCGGCCTTCAGGATCGAGCAGCACGATGCCGCACGAAACGATCTTGCCGTTCACCGCGCGCTCAGTGCTGCTTCTGGAAAACCCACGCGCCCTGGCCCGTGCGGCAGAAGTGCGGACGCAGTGTCATCGACTGGCCCTTCGCGTTGATGACGACCTCGGTGTCGCGGCAGGTCTTGTCGCCTTCCTTTTGCGTATTCGACGGCGTGATGGTCGAGGTGATGCGCGTGCCATTACGCGAGCCCTCGTTCGACCACGCCGTGGCCTCGCCATCGGCCTTGTGCTCGACGGCATCGCGCACAGCGTTCTGCAGCGAGCTGTAGTCCGCCTGGTTCATGAACGACATGGGCGTGTTGTTCAGAAAACCCAAGTTGGCGGCATGTGCGTTGCCCATGCCGACCGTGACAAAGAGCGCCGCGCCCAGGGCGCTCAGCGTATGCAGGGTTCGGGGCATTCTCGACATTTTGTGTTCTCCTCGACTGACTGAGCGATTCGGCGAAAAGCATAACACGCGCCCTTTTTTCGGCTCACCCAGCGAGGCCGCGCTCGCGCCCGGTTTCTTTTCAGATTGATCTGATGGTGAGGGCTAGCACCGATCACTACGATGGGTCCGTCGCCCACTTACATCTCCATCAGGAATATCTGACATGACCTACGCCATCGCCCTAAGGGTCTTTGCGGTCCTGCTGGCCCTCATCTGCGTCGGCCTGATGTCGTCCGTCGCGCACTACACGCACGCGCCACAAACGCAAACACCTGGCCCGAACCTCGCAATACACCTTGAGCGCCCTGAGCGCACCGAGCACGCGCCGCGCTGGCCGGACGCCACGGTGCGCATCGGTACGGTCGCGTTGCTCGTCTCCTTCGTCGTGCTCACCGGCGTCTGCCTGCTGATCGCGGGCGTCTGACGCAGCGCGCTCAGTCCACGCTCAATGCGCCCCCGGCTGCCAGCCGTCGGTGAGCGTGTCGAGAAACGCGATCACGTCCTTGATTTCGGCGTTACTGAATACTGGCGCGTCGCCCGGCTTGCGATCGAACGGCGGGTCCGTGTTCAGATTCACCCAGTAGCGGCGCGGTAGATCGTCGAACTTCTGCACGCGGCCCTTCACCACCGGATAGAACTCCTCCGGATTCGTATCGCGCCGCGCGTAGAAACGCAGCACATCTTCCAGCGAGTGATAAACGCCGTTGTGGAAGAACGACTTCTTGAGCGCGACGTTGCGCAGCGTCGGCGTGCGAAAGAGCCCGCAAAATTCCGCGCGATGATCGAGGTCCGTGCGTTCCGGGCCGCATGCCCCTAGATCAAAAAACTTGCGGTCGTGATTCACGGTAAGCGCACGGTTGCGCGGCACGCCCACAGCGATCAGACCGAAGTCGCTGAATTGCGGAGGCGAGCCGTCCTTTGCACGCTGGCTGATATGGCAGCTCGCGCAATTGCCCTTCTTCTCGTCGTTGAAGAGTTGCAGCCCGCGCAGCTCGGCGGCGCCGAGCGTGGCCTTGCCGGCCAGATACGCGTCGTATTTACTCGTGTACGGATAAAACACCTCGGGCGATTGCTCGAATGTCTCCAGTGACTTCAGCACGGCCTTGAAGGTTGCATCGTCGTCAGCCAGGACGCGCGCGCCGAATGCCTCGCGAAACGCCTCAGCGTATGGTGCCGCCCGCACGGCCTCGGCCACCTTCTTCGGCGAGCTCGCCATCTCGAACGTCGAGAGCAACGGAATGCGCGCCTGGTCCGAACCGCGATCGACGCGGCCGTCCCACGTGAGCCCGCCGGTCGGACCCGCATCGACGCTTTCATCGCCCTCGTCGTCGGAGTCGTGATAGTGCTCGGCGAACGCCGGCACCGCCTGCAGATACTTGAGCGTCGGCACGGCGCGCATGCCCTGGCGTCGCATGTCCGTGCCGCCGATCTGCACGTCGAGCGCGTTGCCCGGCGTGAACGCGTGGTCCGGGCTGTGACACGACGCGCACGCCATCTTGCCCGAGCCCGAGAGCGACGGGTCGAAGAACATCTGTTTGCCGAGCACCGTCATGCGGCGCACCTGCGCGTAGACCTCGGCACGCGTCTGTCCACCTTGCGCGGGCGCGGCGATTTTCATCAGCTTCACGCCCTGTGCGGCGCGCGCGTTCGCATTGGCGTCTTGCGCACGCGAGGCGCTGCCAGATGCGCCTGTCGTTGCATCGGCGGTCGCGGAACCGGACATGCTGCCGTCGCACGCCATCAGCAGCGACGACAGCGCCGCCGCCATCAGGAAGCGCCCCGCCTGGCGGCGCGCGCCGCCGTGCGATCGAGCGCGCGTCTCACCGTATGTTCGCGCCGTACGACGCGCCAATCTACGCAACATGCCTGGTCCCCGAAGCTTGAGCGCGACGCGCGCTTGCCGCCGCGCCGCTGCAGTGCGAATGCCGATGCGCTCACCCGCACATCGAAGTCGCGAAAGCGTATGTCAGGGATGTGACGCTCAAATGACATGCAGTAAGACAGATGTCATGCAATCAAAGGGCACAAAAAAGCTAAATGTAATTTTTTACATATCGCTGTCAAAAACGATTGCGACACTGCGCCTCGCCCGAAGGCCGGTGTCATTCGCGCCGGCCCTCCATGCGGGCCCCCAACGCGAGAGAGAGAAAAAAATGATCAACAAAAAGTGGTTCTATGCCACGCCGATCGCGGTAGCGGCGGCGACCCTGGCCGTCGCCGCTTGCGGCGGCAACGACAACAGCAAGCCCGGCCTTTCGTCGGTGAAGAACATCGTCGTGATCTACGCGGAAAACCGCAGCTTCGACAACCTGTACGGCAGCTTCCCGGGCGCCAATGGCCTGCAGAACCTGAGCGCGCAAAGCACGCAGCAGCTCGATCGCGACGGCTCCGTGCTCGCCACGCTGCCGACCGTCTGGAACGGTCTCACGCAAACGGGCGTCACGCCCGTGGTGACCGCGGCGATGACCGAGAACATGCCGAATGCGCCGTTCGCCATCGACGACGCGAAAGGCTACAACGTGCCGCTCTCGGTCACGACGCGCGACCTGTACCACCGCTTCTACGAGAACCAGATGCAGATCCACGGCGGCAAGAACGACATGTTCGCGGCCTACGCCGACTCCGGCGGTCTCGTGATGGGGCACTACACGACGAGCGCAGAAAAGCTGCCGCTCTGGAAGATCGCCCAGCAATACACGCTCGCCGACAACTTCTTCATGGGCGCGTTCGGCGGCTCGTTCCTGAATCACCAGTGGCTGATCTGCGCGTGCACGCCGTTCTACGCGAACGCGGACACGAACCCGGCCAAGCCGACGATCTCGGCCGTGGACGCCGACGGCGTTTCGCTCACGCTCGCGTCGAACTCGCCGAAGTCGGCGCTCGACGGCATTCCGAAATTCGTGAAATCGGGCAATCTGACGCCGGACTTCTACGCGGTGAACACGATGCAGCCGCCGTATCAGCCGAGCGGCAACGCGCCGGCTTCGGGTGGCGACGCGAACCTGGCCGACCCGTCGAACGCCTCCACGATGCCCGCGCAAACGACGCAGAACATCGGCGACCTGCTTTCGAACGCGGGCGTGTCGTGGGCGTGGTACGGCGGCGCGTGGGGCGCGGCCGTGAGCGCGGCGCAGAACAGCACCTCGGGCGTGATCTACGGTGCGAACATGACGGCGCCGAACTTCCAGCCCCACCATCAGCCGTTCAACTACTTCGCGAACTACGCGCCGGGCACCGACGCGCGCGCGAAGCACCTGCTCGACGGCGGCATGGACGGCACGGAGTTCATCAAGGCGATCGACGCAGGCGCGCTGCCGGCAGTGGCGTTCTACAAGCCGCAGGGCAACCTGAACGAGCACGCGGGCTACACGGACGTGGCGAGCGGCGACCAACATATCGCCGACGTCATCGCGCATCTGCAGAAGAGCCCGCAGTGGAACAACATGGTCGTGGTCGTCACCTACGACGAAAACGGCGGCTTCTGGGATCACGCTGCGCCGCCCAAGGGCGACCGCTGGGGTCCGGGCTCGCGCATTCCGGCGCTCATCATCTCGCCGTATGCGAAGAAGGGTTACGTCGACCACACGCAGTACGACACGACCTCGATCCTGCGCCTCATCACGCGGCGCTTCTCGCTGCCGACGCTGCCGGGGCTCGCGAACCGCGACGCCGCGCTCAAGAGCAACGGCGCCCAGCCGATGGGCGATCTGACCAACGCGCTCGACGTGAAGCTCTAAGCGCGAGACACCAACCGACCATCGATGACCGGATGTTGCTCATCCGGTTTGACGGGCAGCCCTCGGGCTGCCCTTTTTTATTGCGCCGGCGCCAGGCGCTGAGCCGCGACGTTTGACCACGGATCCTTCTGCGCGAGATGCACTACCTTACAGATTGGTTACTGCACAAATCTTGACGGAGGTCATTGTGAAATACGTCGAATCGACTCTCCTGCCGGGCGAGAGGATCGTCTGCGAGGGACACCCCTGCTTCTGGGCGATGGGTCCGCGTATCACATTCAGCCTTTTGCTCATGGTTTGGGGCGTGCTCATCGGCACCATGGGCACGTCGCCGTTCGCTGCGGTGGGGTTTTTCGTCGCAGGTCTGGGACTGTTCGGCGCCTCGCTGCTCGCCTGGTGGACGACGGAATTCGCCGTGACAAATAAACGCGTGGTGGCGAAGTTCGGCGCGCTGCGTCGGCACACCGTGGAGCTGACGCTTGCGAAGATCGAGAGCGTGCGGGTCGAGCAAAGCCTGATTGGCCGGATATTCGACTACGGTTCGCTCGTGATTGGTGGTGGGGGCCTCATCGCGACGCCGATTCCCGGCATTTCGAATCCGCATGAGTTTCGCCGTGTGGTGTTTCTCGCGCAAGCGGCCGAGGAGCCGGTGCCGTTGCGGCTCGTGGCGTGAGGGCGTTGATTCGGATTGGATTCGCGGTGTGTGAAAAAGCAAAAAGCCCGGCAGTGAAGGCCGGGCTTTTTGTTTGTTTGATCTGGCGCGACAGGAGGGGCTCGAACCCCCGACCCTCGGCTTAGAAGGCCGATGCTCTATCCAGCTGAGCTACTGTCGCGTGAACGTGCGCAAGGCCGCAAGCGGGCCGCACGAAGACGGGGCTGGATTATACCGCGATCGTCCCATGCGGTCGCGCCCTGCTCATCACGCCTGCAAAGGGCCTTCGCGCCAGATTCAAACCGGCTGCTGATGGAGCGCAAACCAGCCAAGGCAGATCGCACCCGCGATCAGGCAGTACGCACCGAACGATGCGAGGCGCCCACGCCCCTCGAAATAGCTCATCAGGAACTTCACGCTCAGCCAGGCCGCGATGCCCGTGAGCACGCCGCCCACGACCGCAGTCATCAGCTGATCTCGCGCGTGAAAGAGCTTCGGCAGTTCGAGCACGCCAGCCGCAAAGATGATCGGCGTGCCGAGCAGGAACGAGAACTCCGCAGCCTTTTCTGCCGTGAGGCCTGCCGCATTGCCGGCGATCATCGTGAGACCGCTGCGCGAAAAACCGGGAATGAGCGCGCCGATCTGGGCGAGGCCGACGAGAAACGCCTGGCGGAACGTGAGCTTCTCGGGCGGACGATGTGCACGCGCGCGCTGGAGACGATCGCCGAACCACAGCAGCACGCCATTGACCATCAACGCGGCCGCGACAATGCGCAGATCGTGAAAGATGGCTTCGATGCGCTTTTCGAGCACGAGGCCAACGATGCCCGTCGGAATCGTCCCGATAATGAGCGCCCACATCATATGGCCGTCGTCGTTCTTACGGCCGGCCAGCGAACTGAAGAAGCCGCTGATCAGCGCGACCCAGCGTTCACGGAAATACCAGAGGAGAGCGACCGCGGTTCCCAGATGCAAGGCAACGAGGAACGGCAGCAGTTGCGGCGCGTGCTTGTCGATGTGCATGCCGAACAGCGCGGGCACGAGCAGCGTATGGCCAAGACTGCTCACGGGGAACAGTTCGGTGACGCCTTGCAACACGCTCAGGAAGAATAGAAACCAGAGACTCACGCGCGGATCCTCGTAATGATGGTGTAAGGGGCCGGACCGTTGCGGAGCCGGTGCGGCAAAGCGCACCGATTATGCCTGGGCCGTATTGCAGCGCCAAGCCTGGAGAGGGATTTGTCGGAAAAGTTACTGCGTCGCAACAAAGTTGGCTGCGAAGACACGGATTCTGGCGCGAACGCGCGTGTCGCGCTTGCGAGAACCGGATGAGGGGGACGGAACGTCGCGCGATCAGCGCGCCATCTTGTAGAAGAAATACGCGCTGCTGCCGACAAAGAGGCTGAACAGCGCCATGCTCATTGCCATTGCGAGGTCCATGGGGGTCTCCTGCGAAAATGCTCTGTGCGCCAGCGCACGGTCATGCGGATTATGCTGACTCTCGTCCTTGAACAATACCCACGCTTTCCCGACAAGGGTTTTCACGCATGAGAAAGCAGCGCAAAATCCGCCTGCCCGGCGCATGTGCGCCGCCCTCCTTCCACCCACTCCAGGCCCGCCCATGAACGCTCATCCAGAAAAGGACATCCTCACCCTCACCCGCGGTGCCTCGACGTTGCGTTTCGCGCCGTGGGCCGGCGGCCGCTTGCTCTCGTGGCAAGTCGACGGCCGCCCGGTCATCGTGTGGCCGGAGAATGCAAACTGGGCCGAACCGGCACGCGTGCGCGGCGGCAATCCGCTGCTCTTCCCGTTCCTTGGGCGCCATCGTGTGGACGGCCAGATCGGCCGCTGGCGCGACGCCCAAGGCGTGGTTCGCGATCTGCCGATGCACGGCTTTGCGCGTGACCTGCCGTTCGCAGCGCTTGTCGACGACGATGGCCACGGCCTGAAGATGACGCTCGTCGACTCGGATGCAACGCGCACGGGCTACCCGTTCGCCTTTCGCTTCGAAGCGGCCTACCGGCTCGCCGACGCGCATACGCTCGAAGTCACGCTCGCCGCGACCAATACCGGCGCGCAGCCGCTCCCCTGGTACGCGGGCCATCACTTCTATTTCGCCCTGCCGCACGCCCAGCGCGCGCAAACGACGCTCGACTTGCCGCCTGCCCAGCGCCGTCATCAACTCGCGGACGGCTCGATCAGCGCGCCCGAGCCCGGCAAGGCGCAATACAGACTCGACGACGCCAGCATCATCGACCGTTTCCATGTGCTCGAACCCACGCCGCCCGCCACGCCGGTGCGCCTCGTCGCACCGGGACTCGGCCGCGCGGTGACGATCGATCTGAACCGGCCCGGCTCGCTCCCCTGGTACGCCGTGACGACGTGGACGGAAGCCGCGGACTCGGACTTCTACTGCGTCGAACCCTGGCTTGGCCTGCCTGATGCGATCCATAACGGGCTCGGCCTGCGCTGGCTCGCACCGGGTCAAACGGAGACGGCGACGCTGCGCATCGGCGTCGAGACGCTCGGTGGCTAATCGCGCCCGCAGGCCTCCTCTGGTGCCGGCACGGGCATGGGCGCTGCCGCTTTCGTCAGTCATTCGTCAGGCAAAACCCCAGTTGCTTTGGCAAAACCGCTAAAATCGGGCGTTTTGCCAGCGCGGCGGACTTCGGTCCGTCGAGGCAAGGTCATGCGAGGTTCAATGTTGGCACCAGGAATCAGACGGATTGCGTGTGCGGCGCTCGTTGCGTTGCTCGCGGCGTGCGGATCGGCTCCAGTCGGCCCCGGCTTTTACCGCGTGGAACGCGGCGACACCGTGTACAAGATCGCGCGCAGCAATCGCCAGTCCGTACAGAACATCGTGCGCTGGAACAATCTGTCGAATCCCGACGCCATCGAAGTCGGCCAGGTCCTGCGCGTGGAGCCGCCTGCCGGTACAGCGAGCGCCCGTACCGGTGGCGCGCCACGTAGTGCAGCTGCGCCGCGCGAGAGTGCCAATGCAGCCGAGACGGCTGCTGCGCCGTCACCCGCGGAGTCGTCCGCACCGTCGACAGCGGCCGCGCCTTCGATTTCGCTCGTCTGGCCGACTAGCGGTCAGGTCATCCGCGGCTTCGATGGCCGCAATTCGAAGGGCATCGACATCGTCAATGCGGCCGGCACGCCAATCGTCGCTGCCGCGCCCGGCACCGTGGTCTATGCAGGCAATGGACTGCGGGGCTACGGTAACTTGCTAATCATCAAGCACAGCGGCGATTACCTGACAGCCTATGCACACAATCAGGCATTGTTCGTGAAGGAAGGTCAAAGCGTCACGCAAGGGCAAAAGATCGCGGAAATGGGCAACAGCGACAACGATCGCGTGATGCTGCATTTCGAGCTGCGATACCAGGGGCGCTCGATCGATCCAACTCGACAACTCCCCGCGCGCTGACACTGGCCGTTGCTGCCAGCCGATCAATGAACAAAAAAAAAGCCCGGCATGGCGCCGGGCTAACGGGGGTTTGGCGCATATCGGCAAAGGACCGGTTTACCATGCGCCGAATCGCAATCTATCAACGGGCTTCCTGCGGCGCAATCACTTAATTAGCCCGAAAATGTGCTACGCCGCACGGATTATGTGTCGCATCACTTTTCAGCAACGAATGAGGACGCCGAATCAACTGTTCGGGTGCACCGAATCGCGCGCTTCAATGACACAAGACGACAACTCGTCGAATGGCGCAAAGGCTTGCTGGACGGGACATTCAGGCTGACGTCGATTGCGCTTTCGAGGGCTTTTCGCAAGCCCGAATCGGTGGTTTAAAGCATGGCGATTTGTGCATTTTCGAGGCCACTGGCTTTAGTGGGCGAGCGCACGTAACAGCGCATTTATTCGGCGTGCTGTACAAATTTGAAACATCAATTCGCAGCACGCTTAGATCAGATGTTTGGCCGATTTAATGTTGCTTATTGTCTGTATTTTGGCGGCGAAAGCCTGGATATCGACAATTAATGTGATTAATCCCGCTGCTTTGGCGTTCGCCATCCGGCCAGCGGCCGGCAGACCGACTATCGTTTATAGTATCGGCCGCAACGAATTCCCCACTACCATGACTATCGAAGACGCCAACCCCAGTTCGACGTACACCAAGCTGCTCGGCGAAACCGCCAAGATCGACTGGCAAGATCTCGAGCGCTTCTTTGCGCAAGGCAAGCTGTTGAGCGTAGCGCGCGACCTCGACCTCGTGAGCGTGGCCGAGGCCATTGCCAGCGACAATAGTGCGGTCGTCACGCAATGGCTGTCTTCGGGCCTCGTCGAACGCATGCAGGCGGAAACCGCAGCGGATTACGCGGCTCGCAAGCCCGAGTTGTGGGCGGTTGTCGTCTCGCCGTGGGTGTGCGTGCAGGAACGCGCTTGAGCGGCGCCGAGGCCCTGCCCGATCAACGAGGTTGGCATCGGCGCGTGCTGACGCTCGCGTTTCCCATCGTCCTCGCCAATCTCACACAGCCTATCCTCGGTGCCGTCGATACGGCTGTGGCAGGTCACCTCGGCAGTGCGGCCGACCTTGGCGGCGTCGCACTGGGCGGCCTGTTCTTCAACTTCGTGTTTTGGGGCTTCGGCTTCCTGCGCATGGGGACGACCGGACTCGTCGCACAGGCCTACGGCGCGCGCGACCTCCCCGCCCTGCGCGCGAATGTCGTACGCGCCCTGCTCCTGGCATTCGCGATCGGCGCCGCGATCTTGCTGATTCAAGCTCCCTTGATCCGGTACACGCTCGCGGCCATTGGCGGCAGCATCGAGGTGCAACGCAACGCCGGGGTCTACTGCCTTGCGCGCATCGGCTCGGCGCCGTTCGCCCTGGCTAACTACGTCGTGCTCGGCTTTCTGCTCGGCACGCAGCGCGTGCGCATTGCGCTGCTTTCGCAGATCTTTATCAATCTCACGAACGTCGTCGCGGTGCTCGCCTACGTGTACGCGTTGCGATGGGGCATCGCCGGTATCGGCGCGGCAACAGCGACGGCAGATACGCTCGGTTTTGTCTTTGGGGCCTGCGTGCTGTGGAGGCTACGTCCTCGCGGGCTCGCACCGCTTGCGCTGCAAATCGTGCTCGCCCCCGCGGCGCTCAAGCGCCTCGTCGCGATCAATCGCGACATCTTTTTGCGCACGCTCTGTCTATTGGGCTCGTTCGGGTGGTTCGCACATCTGGGCGCCAAGCAAGGCGACGCGATCCTTGCCGCAAATGCGCTGCTGCTCAACTTCCAGACCTTCATGGCCTACGGTCTCGACGGGTTCGCCCATGCAGCCGAAGCGCTGGTGGGCGCGGCGATCGGCGCAGGCAATCGTCATGCGTTCCGTCAAGCCGTGAAGATCAACCTGTTCTGGGCAGCACTAGGCGCCGTTGGTTTTTCGCTGGTTTATTGGGTCTGTGGCCCGTGGATCATCGCTCAGCTCACCGATCAGCCAGCGGTGCGTGCCGCCGCCGAGGCATTCCTCCCATGGGCGGCGCTGTCACCGCTCATTTCCGTGTGGGGATTTCTGCTGGACGGCGTATTCATCGGGGCCACGCGAACACGCGAGCTCATGCAAGCCATGGCCGTGTCGCTGGCTGTGTTTCTTTGTGTGTCCTGGGCGCTGGTCGGGCCGCTCGGCAATCATGGATTGTGGATTGCCCTGCTTGTCTTCATGGCCGCGCGCGGCATGACGCTCTCGCCCTTGCTGCCGCGCATTAGCGGCGCGATCGGCCCTATGTCTGCGCAGTTGCGCTGAGCGTGCTCGCGCCCGGCATCGGCGCTTATTGAGCGGGTGGCGGGTTGTCGATCATCATCGGCGGCCGATCGTCGGTCGGCACGCCGTGGTAGTCGGGCGGGTCCTGCGGCGGGGTGCCGTGGCGGTGATTCGTTGCGTTATCAGCGCATGCCGAAAGCAAAACGGCCATTGCAAGGGCCAGATAAACACGGGGCATCGCCTCAAATCCTTTCTGAATGATGATCCGATCAGCGCTCCCGAGAGGTCGCGAAGCGGCTGAACTTGCTATTTTTTCCGTTGCCACATTGTTCTAAGATGCGGACATGGCTGCAATCGACAGGAGGCTGCCATGGATGCCGAAACTATTGCGGGTCTGATCGGTCTTGGTGTGGGTCTGATCGTTCTGCTCGGGCTATCGATTTTCGAATCGCGCGCCTACCGGAAGGAGCACGACGGCGAAGGCATGATGCATCACTGGCTAGCCGAGCATCACGTGCTTGACAGGGTTCGCCGCAGGCACTGAACCCAGCGCCGGTAGCCCACGGCGTGTACATTGCCTGACTCTCGCCGCGGCCAGTCGAGCTGGCCGTGTGTCGGCTTTCGCTACGTCGTTTCGTGAACGGCAGACTCGCGCTTTCATTTCAACGCCA